>NZ_JBHUXS010000005.1:0-402700 GCF_042669245.1 Streptomyces sp. NPDC057249
GTGAGTGCGCACCTGGGCTCGCTCGCCTCGATGGACCTCAAAGCGCGTTGCGCTGAGGGCCTGGAGCACTCCAGCGCCTCATGGGCGGCCCGTAAACGGGGCCTGACGGGCGAGTCGTCGTCCAGATGGGCGGGGGCGGTCACGAAGGCGTCACATGATCAGTGGGCGCTGGCGAGGCGGGGCCAGGCCGCGCACATCCGCAGCCTTGAGGCCGGGATCCAGACCCTGCGGCACCGACTGTCGCTGCCGGTCGGGACCAAGGGGACAAAGAACGCGGCGGGTGGTTACGGGTCCCGGGGTGAGTGGTTCCAGAAGTCGCGTCGCCTCAGGGCGCTGGAGGACCGGCTTGCGGCTGCTGTCGCGGACTGGCGGTCGGGGCGGGCCCGGGTCGTGCGTGGCGGGAGACGCCTGTTGAACACCCGCCATCACCTGACCGAGGCCGGGCTGAGCGAGGATGAGTGGCGGGGGCGGTGGGAGGCGGAACGGTGGTTCCTGGCGGCGGACGGCGAGTCGGGCAAGCGGTACGGGAACGAGACCATCCGCGTCACCCCGGACGGCCGGGTCAGCATCAAGCTCCCTGCCCCCTTGGCCCACCTTGCCAACAGCAAGCATGGCCGCTACACCCTCACCACGCCGGTGGTATTCGTCCACCGGGGTGCGGAGTGGGCCGACCGTATTGAGGCGAACCGTGCTGTGGCCTACCGCATCCACTACGACACCGGCCGGGACCGCTGGTACCTGACCGCGTCCTGGCAGAAACCAGTTGTGCAGACGGTCCCGTTGGAAGCCGCGAGGGCCGGGGGTGTGATCGGGGTGGACACCAACGCCGGCCACTTCGCCGCCTACCGCCTCGACGCCCACGGCAACCCGGTCGGCGAACCCCACCGCTTTCCGTACGACCTGTCCGGAAGGACCGCACATCGCGACGCGCAGGTCCGCCACGCCCTCACCCGCCTCCTGCACTGGGCGAAGCAGACCGGTGTCACGGCGATCGCCATCGAAGACCTCGACTTCAGCGCGGAGAAGACGCGGGAGAAGCACGGCCGGAGGAAGCGTTTCCGGCAGCTGATCTCCGGTATGCCCACCGGCAGGCTCAAGGCACGCCTGGTCTCCATGGCCGCCGAACATGGTCTCGCGATCATCGCGGTCGACCCGGCCTACACCTCGCGGTGGGGTGGTCAGCACTGGCAGAAGCCACTGACCACCCCGCACCGGAAGATGTCCCGTCACGATGCCGCCGGCATCGCGATCGGGCGACGCGCCCTCGGACACCCGATCCGGCGTCGGACGACACCGCCCCGTGCGCACCAGAGCGATGCGCACGGGCATCGGACCGTCCAGGCCGCACCAGGTGCCCCAGGGCGTGAGGGACCCCGCCCCCGTATCCCCGGACCACGGACACGATCCGTGCCGCCGGACGCGGCGAGAACGCGGGCGACCAGGACACCCAACACCGTTCGGGATGTCCGCAGCGAACAGGAATGGGTCCAAGACTCACTCCTGCTCACTGAATAGGAACGGTCATACAAGCTCCGTTGCTCGTTCCGTGGGGGGTTACGAGCGGGGAGCCTGCCATCGAATGAGCGTTATTGACGGTGTACCAACAAATACCTCACATTTCTTTGACCACTTCTTGTCCGACTGAGGCGATGTCATGTCCGTTATCCGGCGGCCTTCGATCAGTCATGACCGGATGTCCGGACATGCGGGAGCCCCCGGCCGCAGGACGTTCGGCCGGGGGCTCCTCGGAAGGGCTTGCCGGTGTCAGAGGCTGACGCCGAAGTCCTGGGCGATGCCGCGCAGGCCCGAGGCGTAGCCCTGGCCCACGGCGCGGAACTTCCAGTCGGCGCCGTTGCGGTACAGCTCGCCGAAGACCATGGCGGTCTCGGTGGCGGCGTCCTCGCTCAGGTCGTAGCGGGCGATCTCGGCGCCGCCGGCCTGGTTGAGGATGCGGATGTACGCGTTGCGCACCTGGCCGAAGTTCTGGCTGCGGGTCTCGGCGTCGTAGATGGAGACCGGGAAGACGATCTTGTCGACGTCGGCCGGCAGGCCCGCCAGGTTGACGTTGATCTGCTCGTCGTCGCCCTCGCCCTCACCCGTGACGTTGTCACCGGTGTGCACGATGGTCTGGTCCGGGGTCGCCTTGTTGTTGAAGAAGACGAAGTGGGCGTCGGAGTAGACCTTGCCGCCCGTGTTGACCGCGATCGCCGAGGCGTCGAGGTCGAAGTCGGTGCCGGTGGTGGTACGGACGTCCCAGCCGAGGCCGACCGTGACGGCGGTGAGGCCGGGGGCCTCCTTGGTGAGGGAGACGTTGCCGCCCTTGGACAGGCTTACTGCCATGGGAAGTCCCTTTCATCTGTCGGGTGCGGGCTTCGCGGTCACGAAGCTACCGTCACAGGTCATAACGCCGACAGGGGACCGCGAGGTTCCGCGCGCCTTTACTTTCTTTGCCGAAGCGAGGCCGGGGCGCCGCAAAAAGAGGTGACGGACAGCTGCCGGGGCGGGGAACATGGGTGTCATGTCCGGGCCCTATGTCATCCGTGGTTCGGTCTCCCTGCCGGAGGCCGAGCTGATGTGGCGTTTCTCGCGGTCCTCCGGGCCGGGCGGCCAGCACGTCAACACCAGCGACTCGCAGGTCGAACTGCGCTTCGACCTCGCGGCCACCGAGGCGCTGCCCGCGGTGTGGAAGGAGCGCGCGCTGGAGAGGCTGGCGGGCCGGCTGACCGGTGGGGTGATCGCGGTACGCGCCTCCGAGCACCGCTCGCAGTGGCGCAACCGCGAGACGGCCGCCGTACGCCTCGCGGCGCTCCTGGCGGAGGCGTCCGCCCCGCCGCCCAGGCCGCGCGTGAAGAAGAAGGTCCCCCGGGGGATCAACGAACGCCGGCTGCGCGAGAAGAAGCAGCGCAGCGATACGAAGCGGGGTCGCGCGGGGCGCGACTGGTAACGCGGTCCCGGATGCGGCGGGCCACCGCCGGCGCCCTCAGCCCAGCTGCCGGTACTTGCCCCGGAAGTACGTCAGCGGCCCGCCGTCCCCGCTCGGCACCCGGGCCGCCAGCACCCGGCCGATCACCAGGGTGTGGTCGCCCGCGACCACCCGCTGCTCGGTGCGGCACTCCAGCGTCGCGAGCGCGCCGCCCGCCAGCGGGGCGCCGGTGACCTCGCCGCGTACGTACGGGATGTCCTCGAAGAGCAGCCGGTCGCTGATCCGGCCCTTCATCGCGAACCGGCCCGCGATGTGCCGCTGGCTCTCCGCCAGCACGGACACCGCCCACAGCGGCTGCTCCGCGAGCAGGTCGTCCATCCGGGAGTCGTTGCGCAGGCTCACCATGACCAGCGGCGGGTCCAGGGACACGGACATGAAGGCGGTGGCGGTCATGCCGACGTCCTCACCGCGCCCGCCCTCGTCGAGCGGCGGCTCCTGAGCGGTGACCAGCACCACGCCGGCCGCCAGCCGGGACAGGGCGGCACGGAACTCTTCGTTGCTCACCCCCTCAGCATGGGGGACGGGCTCGGTACGCGGGGTGGGGGGTTTCGTCTGCAACACACCGGGAACGCTAGCCGCGCGTCCGGGCCCGCCGCATCGGGCCAGGGGACCAGCCGGGTCCTAGGACCGCCGGGTTCCGCCACCCCGCTGACCTGCCGTGACCTCTTCCCACTCGTTTGTGACTTGAGTCACAGAGTGCAATATTTGCTGACCCTGTGTACCGGGTGCACAGCTCGCTGTGATTCAGTGGCCGGGACACTGCAGTAAGTACGTCACGTACGTCGATATGAATTCTGGAGTGCTGTCGAGGTCTCGGGGAGTGCGAGCGATGGACGCCGAGTCGGAGCCATACGTCCGTCTCGCGACGATGCGGCAGCTGCACCAGGCCGTCGCCGATCTCAACACGGCGCGGAGCCTGGCCGACACACTGCAGACCGTGGCCGACGGGATCGTCGCCAATCTCGGCTACGAGCTTGCCTGCGTCAACCTCGTCCGCCCCGACGGCGACCTCGTCGTCGCCGCCCTCGCCGGGAACCACGCCGCCGAGGCCCTGATCACCGGCCGGGTCGGCTCGCGCGCCTCCTGGGAGCGCCGGCTCCTCATGGGCGAGGCGTGGGACGGGCTGCGGTTCATACCGCACACCGAGGGCTGGGTCCTGCTCGACGACGACGTACCGCAGTGGCACACGGAGGGCCCCGAGCCCCGCTTCGAGGACGAGTGGCACCCGCAGGACCGGCTGTACGCCCCGATGTACGCGTCCGGCGGCGGCTCGGACCTCCTGGGCGTCATATCCGTCGACCGCCCGCGCAACGGACGCCGCCCCGGCGCCTGGGGCCGCGAGGCGCTCCACATGTACGCCTCGCAGTCCGCCATCGCGATCAGCAACGCCCGGCTCCGGGCCAACATGCAGCGGGCCCTGGTCCGGCTGGAGCGCGAGCAGCAGGCGCTCCGGGCCAGTGAGGAATCCTTCCGCCAGGCATTCGAGTACGCCCCCAGCGGCATGGCGATCGCCGAGCTGGGCGGCGACCAGCAGGGGCGGCTGCTGCGGACGAACGACGCGCTGTGCCGGCTGCTGGGCCGCCCCGCGTCGGTGCTGCGCCGCTACTCCTTCGCCGACCTGGTCCACCCCGAGGACATCGGCACCCTGCTCCGTACCTCCGCCGAGGGCGGCCGGGCCGAACTGCGCCTGGGCCGGCGGGACGGCTCGTACGTGTGGGTGTCGCTGCGCAACTCCGTCGTCGCGGACACGGCGGACGGGCCGCGCTTCCTGCTGACGCACGTGGAGGACATCGAGGAGCGCAAGCGCCATGAGCTGAACCTCGCCCACCGGGCCTCGCACGACGCGCTCACCGGGCTGCCCAACAGCGCGGAGCTGAGGACCCGGCTCGGCGCCCGGCTGTGCGCCCGCCCGGACGCGGCGGCGACGACCGACGTCGAGGCGCTGGACGCGGCGTACGGGGACGTGGACGAGTCGCGGGGGCACTACCCGCTCACCGGTCCGGGGGCGCACCCGTTCGACCACCACGTGCACGCGGTGGCGCCGGACACATCGCGGGACGACGGGGCGAAGGGCCTCGCGGTCCTCTTCTGCGACCTGGACGGCTTCAAGTCGATCAATGACCGCTTCGGGCACCACACGGGTGACGTGGTGCTCATCGAGGTGGCCCGGCGGCTGACCACCTGTGTCCGGGACGGGGACACCGTCGCCCGGCTCGGGGGTGACGAATTCGTCGTCCTCGCGGACGGCCTGGGTGCGGCGGACGCGGCTGACCTGGCCGTTCGCCTGCGAAATGCGATCATTCCGCCCATTCGGGTCGACGGCCGCGCAGTGCGTGTGGGGGCGAGTTTCGGCATCGGCTGGGCGGCCTGCGGAATGACCGCGGAAGAGGTGCTGCGCTCCGCCGACCAGCGGATGTACGTGGAGAAGCGGTCGCGGTCGAAGGTTCACCGCAGGGCAGGCTGACGTTCTTCCGCGCGTCCCCGCCCGGGTTCCCGCCGTGCTCCTGGTCAATTCTTGACATCGTCCATTCGGGGTAGGCTCGGCCGGTCGGCGAGGGCTGGCGAGATTCGGCGACGGCTGGCGACATGGTGAGGAGTGACCCAGGGATGGCCGGGAACAACGGCGCGAGCACACCCGAGGACGACGATCCGTTCGGCTACCTCTACGAGGACGGGCAGGCGGCCGGTGCGCAGCCTCCGGGGCAGGGCGGCTACGGCTACCCGGGTCCCGCCGCCCAGCCGGGTGTGCCCAGGACCTCGTACAACCAGGTGCGGACCGTCGGCGAGCGGCAGTACGGGCAGCAGGTGCCGCCGCAGCAGGGGTACGGCTACCCGCCCCAGGGCCAGCCGAACGGGCAGTACGGCCAGCAGGCCGGCGCGTACGGCCGGCCGAACCCGCAGTACGCCGCTCCCGAGACGTATCCCGGTGGCGCGGCCACCACGCAGGTGCCGCAGCCGGGCGGGCGCGGCGGTTCCGGCAAGGGCGGTCCGAACACCAAGGGCCTGCTGATCGCGGCGGTCGCGGTCGTCGCGGTGGTGCTCGTCGGCATCGGCGCGGCGCTGATGACGAGCGACGGCGACAAGGACAAGAAGGCCGAGGCGACGGCGTCCGAGGGCCCGGGCAAGCAGGTCGAGCAGTCCCCGACCCCGGAGAGTTCCCCGAGCTCGTCGGCCCCGGCGGAGCTCCCGAAGCAGGACGCGGCGTCGCTCCACCTGGGCGGCACGGCGCGGCTCGACAACTCCGTGAAGGGCGCCAAGAGCGCGAACGGGCAGTACATCAACCTCAACGAGGTGGGCCGGTCGGCGACCTGGACGGTCGAGGTGCCGGAGGCCGGTGAGTACACGCTGTTCGTGACGTACGGCGTACCGGGCAAGGACGCCAAGACCTCCCTGACGGTCAACCAGGAGGCCCCGCGCTCCATCAACATGGAGAACTTCGCGAAGGCCCCCGAGGGCGACCTGGAGAAGGGCTGGACGACGACGTACGCCTACGTCAACCTGGTCAAGGGCCAGAACACGCTGATGATCTCGTGCAACGAGGGCGATCAGTGCGACGCCAATCTGGACCAGCTGTCGCTGGAGGCCGGTCACCAGACCCGCTGACCGTACGACGTACGACTTTCCGGCCCCCTCGCCTCAGGGTGAGGGGGCCGGTGCGTTTCCCGTCCGTTCAGCTCATCAGGGCGAGGAAGGCGGCGACCGTCGCGGCCATGGCCTCGCGGCCGGGGGCGAGGTACTTGCGGGGGTCGACGCCCGTGGTGTTCTCGGCCAGGTGGGCGCGGACGGCGCCGGTGAACGCGGTGTTCAGGGCGGTGCCGACGTTGATCTTGACCATGCCGGAGGCGGCGACGGCCCGGCGGATCTCGTTGTCCGGGACGCCGCTGGAGCCGTGCAGGACGAGCGGGACGGGGACGGCGGCGCGGAGCCGGCCGATCAGCTCGTGGTCGAGGGCGGCGGTGCGCTCGGTCATGGCGTGCGAGGAGCCGACCGCGACGGCGAGGGCGTCCACGCCGGTCGCGGCGACGTACGCGGCGGCCTCGTCCGGGTCGGTACGGACGCCGGGGGCGTGGGCGTCGAGCGGGGCCTCGCCCTCCTTGCCGCCGACCTTGCCGAGTTCGGCCTCGATCCAGACGCCGCGCTCGTGGCCCCAGGCGACGGCCTCGGCGGTGGCCCGGACGTTGTCCTCGTAGGAGAGCTTGGAGGCGTCGAACATCACCGAGCCGAAGCCCTCGTCGTGGGCCCGGTGGAGCAGGTCCACGGACTCGACGTGGTCGAGGTGCAGGGCGAGCGGCGCGGAGGAGGTCCGGGCGACGGCGGCGGCGGCCGCGGCGATGGCGGTGAGCCGGCCGCCGTGGAACTTCACGGCGTTCTCGGAGACCTGGAGGACGGCGGGCGCGCCGGCCCGTTCGGCGCCTGTGGCGATGGCCTCCGCGTGCTCCAGGGTGATGACGTTGAAGGCGGCGATCCCGTGTCCCCGGGCCTGGGCGGCGGAGACGAGTTCACCGGTGCTGACGAGCGGCATTGCTGACCTCTGTCGTTTCTCCGGCCCCGGCGGGCGGGCCCGGTGCGGGGCGGGGCGCGGCGCTCAGGCCGCCCCCGCTGCGTGTTCCTCGATGGCGACGCGCGGCAGCAGCTCCTCGTACGCCGTGCGGTCGAAGTCGCCCGCGGTGGGGGCCAGCACGGTCGCCGTCGACAGTGCCACCGCCCGGCGCAGCCGGTCCGGCCAGCTCAGGGACTCCACGAGACCGGAGAGCAGTCCGGCCACGGCGGAGTCGCCCGCTCCGGTCGGGTTGCCCTTGACGGGTGCGGGCGGGGTGGCCCGCCAGACGCCGTCCGGGGTGACGGCGAGCATGCCGTCCGGGCCGAGCGAGGCGATGACGCCGTGGGCGCCGCGGCGGCGGGCGTCGCGGGTGGCGCGCAGGGGCTCGCGGGAGCCGGTGAGCTGGGCGAGCTCGTCGGCGTTCGGCTTGATCAGGTCGGGGCGGGCGGCGATGCCCCGGCGCAGCGGTTCGCCGCTGGTGTCGAGGAGGACGGGGACGCCGGAGGCGCGGGCCAGCCGGACGAGTTCGCCGTACGCGCCGACGTGGATGCCGGGCGGGAGGCTGCCGCACAGGGCGACGGCGTCGGCGGTCTTCAGCAGACCGGCGTACGTGTCGAGGAAGGCGGCCCATTCGCCTGCGGTGACGTGCGGTCCCGCCTCGTTGAACTGGGTGGTGTCGCCGGTGGCCGCGTCGGCCACGGCGAGGGTGCGGCGGGTGTCGCCGGAGACGGGGACGAGCGCGTCGGTGAGGGTGGCGCTCTGCCGGGGGAGCGCGGCGAGCAGGTCGCGCAGGACGGTCCCGGTGGCGCCGCCGGCGAAGCCGGTGACGACGGTGTCGTGGCCGAGAGCGGTGAGGACGCGGGCGACGTTGAGGCCCTTGCCGCCGGGGCGCTCGGAGAGGTCGGTGACCCGGTGGCTGGAGTGCGGTACGAGGGCGGGAACGGAGTAGGTGAGGTCGAGTGCCGTGTTCAGCGTGACCGTGAGGATCACCGCGGCCGCCCTTTCGCGTTCGGTCCGTGCTGCGCGCTGATTCCTCGCCGGAACGCGCTTTCCGTGCTGGTTTCCCAGGCGATCATGTCAAAGAGGGGGCGGTCGGCCCAGACCTCGGGGCCAACCGCCGTCTCTTCGTTACGTAGATCTTCAGCGCGTCGCGGCCTCGGGCCGGACGATCCACTGGCCCTTGCGCATGACGCCCTTGAGCCGGAAGTCCTCGTCCAGGACGACCAGGTCGGCGTCCTTGCCGGGCTCCAGCGAGCCGACCTTGTCGTACACGCCGAGGAGCCGCGCCGGGTTGGCGGAGATGGAGGTGACGACGTCCTCGACGGGGATGCGGTCGATGGTCACGGCGCGGTGGAACGCGGTGTCCAGGGTCAGGGTGGAGCCGGCGATGGAGTTGCCCTCGACCAGCCGGGCGACGCCGTTCTCGACGTTCACGGCGAGCGGGCCGAGCTGGTAGCGGCCGTCGCCGAAGCCGGCCGCGTCCATGGCGTCGGTGATGAGGGCGACGCGGTCGGCGCCCGCGTGGTGGTAGGCCAGTTCGAGCGCGGCCGGGTGCAGGTGCGTGCCGTCGTTGATCAGCTCGACGGTGATCCGCTCGTCCTCCAGGAGGGCGGCGATCGGGCCGGGCGCGCGGTGTCCGATGCCGGGCATCGCGTTGTAGAGGTGCGTGGCGACGGTGGCACCGGCGTCGATCGCCTCGACGGTCTGCTCGTACGTGGCGTCGGTGTGGCCGATGGCCGCGATGACGCCGTGCTCGGCGAGCAGCCGCACGGACTCGATGCCGCCGGGCAGCTCGGTGGCGAGGGTGAACATCTTCGCGGTGCCGCGCGCGGCGTCCATCAGCTTGCGGACCTCGGCCGGGTCCGGGTGGCGCAGCAGGGCCTCGCTGTGGGCGCCCTTGCGGCAGGGCGAGATGAAGGGGCCCTCGAAGTGGATGCCGGCGAGGTCGCCCTGCTCGACCAGTTCCGAGAGGATGCCGGCGCGCTCGGCGAGGAAGTCCATCTCGCCGGTGACCGTGGAGGCGACGAGGGTGGTGGTGCCGTGCTCGCGGTGGGTGCGGACACCGGTCAGGACCTCGTCCACGGTGCCGGAGGTGAAGGACGCGCCGCCGCCGCCGTGGTTGTGCATGTCCACGAAGCCGGGGACGATCCAGTGGCCGGAGAGGTCCAGGACCGGGGCGTTCTCGGCCTGGGTGCCGGAGATGCGGGTGCCTTCGACGGTCACCCGGCCGTCCTCGACGGTGCCGGTGGGCAGTACCACCCGGGCCCCTGCGAGAACGGTGCTGTCTGCGCGTCCGGCCATCAGGCGGATACCTCCGTGGAGAGTAGATCCCAGGCGAGCAGCCCTGCGCCCAGGCATCCGGCGGTGTCCCCGAGGGCCGCCGGGACGATGTGGGGCAGTTTCTGGAACGTGACGCGTTCCTCGACGGCCGCACGGAGTGGTGTGAACAAGGTTTCCCCCGCCTCGGCGAGCCCGCCACCGATGATGAGCGTGCGCGGGTCCAGCAGGGTGAGCGCGGTGACGAGTCCGGCGGCGAGCGCGTCGACGGCGTTCTGCCAGACCTCGACGGCCTTCGGGTCGCCGGATTCGACGGCCTTGGCGCAGTCGGCGGCGTCCGCCTTCGGGTCGCCGGACGCGGCCGCCCAGGCGCGGCTGACGGCGGAGGCGGAGGCCAGGGTCTCCAGGCAGCCGCGCTGGCCGCAGCCGCAGTCCGGGCCGTCCGGCCGGATCACGATGTGGCCGATCTCGCCCGCGTAGCCGTGGGCGCCCTCCTCGATCGCCCCGGCGATGCCGATGGCCCCGGCGATCCCGGTCCCGAGCGGGATGAAGAGGAAGCGGTCGGCGCCCTGACCGGCGCCGATCCGGCCCTCGGCGAGCCCGCCGGTGCGGACGTCGTGGCCGAGCGCCACGGGCACCCCGCCGAGCCGTTCGCCGAGCAGCCGGCGCATGGGCACGTCGCGCCAGCCCAGGTTCGCCGCGTAGACGGCGATCCCCTTCTCCGCGTCGACGATGCCGGGCACGGCCACACCGGCCGCGACGGCGCTCTCGCCGAAGTGCTCCTCGCCGTACGCGCGCAGGTCGGCGGCGAAGGTGAGGATCGACTCCACGACGGCGTCGGGACCGCGCTCCCTGCCGGTGGCGCGCCGTGCCTCGTGGAGCAGGGCGCCGTCGGCCCCGACCAGTGCGGCCTTCATTCCGGTGCCGCCCACATCGAGGGCGATGACGTGTTTCACGTGGAACAGTTTCGCCCGAGCGACCCAAAAGGTCTAGTCCACTAGTGCTGTTTGTTGCGCATCCATACAAAATCCCGGTACCGGTTACGGGGAAGGGCCCGGTTTGTCGAGAAGGCCGCCCGGGAAGGGTGCGGCGCCTGCCCGATCCCGGGCCCGATCCCGGGCCGGCGGAGGGCCTACTCCGGCAGGATCACGCTGCGTGAGAGGTTGCGGGGGTGGTCGGGGTCGTACCCCTTCGACTCGGCCAGGGCCACCGCGAGCCGCTGTGCGCGGACCAGGTCGGCCATCGGGTCCGCCGTGCCGTGGGCGACGAGCGTCCCGCCGACCGCCGCGACCTCGCCGGCCAGCCCTTCGGGCAGCGCGCCGAAGACCCAGGCCACCCGGTTCGGGCCGGTGATCGCGATCGGGCCGTGGCGGTACTCCATCGCCGGGTACGCCTCGGTCCAGGCGCCGGCCGCCTCGCGCATCTTCAGCCCGGCCTCCTGGGCGAGCCCGTAGGTCCAGCCGCGCCCCAGGAACGTCCACTGCTCGGCCGCGACCACCGCCTCGTCCAGCGGCTCGGTCACCGCCAGCTCCGCGTCGACCGCCGCCTCGGCGACCGTCTTCACGCCGGCCGGAAGCGGACCGGCCGCCTCCAGGCCCGCCCGCAGGAAGGCGAGCGCGGTCGTCGCGAACCGGGTCTGGACCACTGACTCCTCATCCGCCCAGTCCAGCACCGCGACCGCGTCGGCGGCCTCCATGACGGGCGTCTTCGGGTCGCCGGTCAGCGCGACGGCCGCGGTCCTCCCGCGCAGCGCGCGCAGGAGCGTCAGCACCTCGCTCGTCGTACCGGAGCGGGTGATCGCGACCACCCGGTCGTACGGCCGGTCCACCGGGAATTCCGAGGAGGCGTACGCGTCGGTCTCGCCCTGCCCCGCGGCCTCCCGCAGGGCCGCGTACGCGATGGCCATGAACCACGAGGTGCCGCAGCCCGTGACGGCGACGCGCTCGCCCGGCTTCGGCAGCCCCTCGAACTCCGCGCCCGCCTGCGCGGCACGCCGCCAGCAGCTGGGCTGGGTGGCAATCTCAGATGCGGTACGCGACATGCGGAGCGGCTCCTCGGGCTGGGCGGATCGGTCGGACGTGACGGGGAGGACGTGACGGGACGGACCCGTACGCGATCTGACGAACCGTCGATTAAAGGTCTGGACCATTAAGGCCCGTCCATCGAGACCTACTTAGCAGTCGCCGCAGGCACCGTGCAATGCTGCTGCGTTGTGGAAGCGATACCTCCGTGGTGTAGACCTCTACGCCGGTGGCGGGGAAAATCGCAGCTCACCCGGAGTGCCCCGTACCGATGCGGTAGCCGCGGGCCGTGCGATCGACGAGGATGGACTGAGCTGTGCAGCGGCGTTACTTGGGACTGACGGCGGCTGTCGCCGTACTGGGGATGACGGCGACGCTGTCGGGCTGCGGCGCGGACGGCGGCTCCGGCGATGTGACGCTGAAGATCGTCGCGGCCGACTACGGCACGAGCGAGGCGAACAAGTCCGACAAGTACTGGGACGGCATCGCCCGCAGCTTCGAGGCGTCCCACCCCGGCATCAAGGTCGACGTGACCGTCCTGCCCTGGACGGACATCGACCGCGAGGTCGCCGAGATGGTCAAGGACGGCAAGGCCCCCGACATCGCCCAGATCGGCGCGTACGCGGACTACGCGAAGGCCGGGAAGCTCTACTCCGCCGACGAGATGCTGAGCATTCCGACCCAGGCCAACTTCCTGCCGAAGCTGACCAGTGCGGGGAAGGTCAACCGCATCCAGTACGGGCTGCCGTTCGTCGCCTCCACCCGGCTGCTCTTCTACAACAAGAAGCTCTTCTCGCAGGCCGGTCTCGACGCCCCCAAGACCTGGAGCGACATCGCCTCGGACGCCACCGCGCTCAAGCAGCGCGGGGTGTCCTACCCCTTCGCGCTGCCGCTCGGCCCGGAGGAGTCCCAGGCCGAGACCCTGATGTGGATGCTCAGCGGAGGCGGCGGCTACACCGACGAGGTCGGCTCGTACAACATCGCCTCCGAGGAGAACATCAAGACGTTCGAGTGGCTTCAGTCGAACCTCGTCGACAAGGGCCTCGTCGGACCGGTCGCCCCCGGCAAGCTGAACCGCGCGAAGGCGTTCGAGGAGTTCTCGAAGGGGAAGGTCGGCATGCTCAACGGCCACCCCACGCTGATGGAGGAGGCGCAGCAGCAGGGCGTCCAGGTCGGCATGGTCCCGCTGCCCGGCGAGCAGGGCCCCACCGAGGGGTCGATGGGCGTCGCCGACTGGATCATGGGCTTCAAGCAGAACGATCACCGCGTCGAGATCGGCAAGTTCTTCGACTACCTGTTCACCGACAAGAACGTGATCGAGTTCGCCGACATGTACGACCTGCTGCCGGTCACGGGCAGCGCGTCCGCCGCGATGGAGGACGACGCCAAGTACAAGCCGCTGCACCAGTTCCTGGCGGCGCTGCCGGAGTCGGAGTTCTACCCGTTCGGTAAGACGTCCTGGGCGGCGGCGAGCGAGTCGATCAAGGAGAACATCGGCAAGGCGGTGCAGCCGGGGGCGAACCCGGAGAGTGTGCTGGCGCGGATATCGCGGGATGCGGTGCAGGCGGAGGCGGCGGAGTAGGTTCCGCGTTCCGCGGGGGCGGGACGCGCCATATATTGGCTGATATGACCGCCCACCCCCCGAACGGCCCTGCCGAGTCCGCGCCGCTGTCCGACCGCGATCGCGCGGTGCTGGCGGTGGAACGGCAGTCGTGGGCGGGGGCCGGGGCGAAGGAGCGGGCGATCCGAGAGCGGCTCGGGCTGTCGCCGACGCGGTATTACCAGCTGCTGAACGCGTTGCTGGACGACCGGCGGGCGCTGGAGGAGGACCCGGTGACGGTGAACCGCCTCCGGCGCGTACGGGAGGCTCGGCGGGGGAGGCGGTAGCGGGCGCGGGCGCGTACGTCTGCGCCGCGCCTGCGGCGGGCCAGTTCCCCACCCCGCCCCTTCCCGAAACCGGGGCGCCGCCCCGGACCCCGCTGCTCAATCGCCGCAGGGGCTTGGTTTGCCTCGGTCGCTGCATGCCTGCGGGTAGGTTTCGGCACCACCGCGGCCAAATCCAGCCCCGCCGGCGCTTGAGGCGCGGGGTCCGGGGCAGAGCCCCGAAACCAAGCCCCTGCGGCGATTGAGCAGCGGGGGTACGGGGGCAGCGCCCCCGCATCGGCGGTGCCCGGCGATACGCTCACCGTATGGGCACCCCTCCACAGACAGCCGCGGGCCGCACCGGGCTCGACGCCATCCTCGCCCGCCCGGCCGAGGCCCTCGTGGCGCTCGACTTCGACGGGACGCTGGCGGACATCGTGCCGGACCCGGAGCAGGCGCGGGCGCACCCCGGAGCCGTCGAGGCGCTCGCCGCCCTCGCGCCGAAGGTCGCGTCCGTGGCCGTGATCACCGGGCGCCCCGCCGACGTCGCCGTGCGGTACGCCGGGGTCGCCGGCGTCGCCGGGCTCGACCACCTCGTCGTGCTCGGCCACTACGGCGCCGAGCGCTGGGACGCCGTGACCGGGACCGTGCACGCCCCCGCCCCGCACCCCGGGGTGGACGCCGTGCGCGCCGGGCTCCCCGGCGTGCTGGCCGGGTCCGGCCTCCAGGAGGAGACCTGGACCGAGGACAAGGGCCGCGCCCTCGCCGTGCACACCCGGCGCGCCGCCGACCCGCAGGCCGCGTTCGACGCGCTGCGCGGGCCCCTCGGCGAGCTGGCCGCGCGGCACGGGCTGATCGTCGAACCGGGGCGGCTGGTCCTGGAACTGCGCCCGCCGGGCATGGACAAGGGCGTCGCGCTCACCGAGTACGTGCGCGAGATCGACGCCGCGTCCGTGCTGTACGCGGGCGACGACCTGGGCGACCTCGCCGCGTACGCCGCGGTGGAGAGGCTGCGCACGGACGAGGCGAACCCCGTGCCCGGGCTGCTGGTCTGCAGCGGGAGCGGCGAGGTGCCGGAGCTCGCCGAGCGCGCCGACCTGGCCCTGCCCGGGCCGGGCGCGGTCGTGGAGTACCTGCGGGACCTCGCCGGCCGCCTCGCCTGAGGACAGGCCCTAACCGCGCCGCAGGGCCTCCAGCTGGTCCAGGAACCACTGCTGCGGCGGCAGCGCGGTGGCCGCCTCGGCCAGCCGCTCCGTGCGGGCGGCCCGCACGTCGTCCGGGAGCGTCAGCGCCTCGTGCAGCGCGTCCGCCGTGGCGGAGACGTCGTACGGGTTGACCGTGAAGGCGTGCTCGCCCAGCTCCTCGTACGCGCCGGCCTCCCGCGACAGGACCAGTGCGCAGCCCTCTTCGGAGACGACGGGGACCTCCTTGGCGACCAGGTTCATGCCGTCGCGGATCGGGTTGACGAGGGCGACGTCGGCCAGCCGGTACGCGGCGAGCGAGCGGGCGAAGTCGTCCTTCACGTGCAGGACGACCGGGGTCCAGGCGTCCGTGCCGTACGTCTTGTTGATCGCGTCGGCGACCCGCTGGACCTCGGCGGTGTACTCCCGGTAGACCGCGAGGTCCTGGCGCGAGGGGTAGGCGAAGGCGACGTGCACGACGCGTTCGCGCCACTCGGGGTGTTCGTCCAGCAGGGTGCGGTAGGCGTGGAGGCCCCGGACGATGTTCTTGGACAGCTCCGTGCGGTCGACCCGGACGATGGTCTTCCGGTCGGGTCCGATCTGCTCGCGCAGGGCCGCCATCCGCTCGTCCACGTCCGCCTCGTGCGACCGGCACCGCAGGAATCCGGCGTCGGCGCCCAGGCCGTGGACGCCGACGCGGGTCCGGCCGGTGCCGCCCAGGATCTCCGTGCAGCAGCCGATGAAGGCGTCCGCCCAGCGGCGGGTCAGGAAGGCGGCGCGGTCGGCGCCGAGGATGCCGCGCAGCAGCTGTTCGGCGATGTCGTCGGGCAGCAGCCGGAAGTAGTCGACGGGCGCCCACGGGGTGTGCGAGAAGTGGCCGATCCGCAGGTCGGGGCGGAGCTCGCGGAGCATGCCGGGGACCAGCGAGAGGTGGTAGTCCTGCACGAGGACGGCCGCGCCCTCGCCCGCCTCCTCGGCCAGCGCCTCGGCGAAGGCGCGGTTGTACGTCTCGAAGGACGCCCACTGCCTGCGGAACTCCGCGTCGAAGACGGGCTCGACGGGCGTCTGGTACAGCATGTGGTGGACGAACCACAGCACGGAGTTGGCGATGCCGTTGTACGCGTCGGCGTGTACCCCGGCGTCGATGTCGAGCATCCGGACGCCCGGCTCGCCGACCCCCCGGCGCACCGCCTCGCGGTCGCCGTCGCCGAGGGCGGCGCAGACCCACATCTTGTCGTCGACGGCGCTGAGGCCGGAGACGAGTCCGCCCCCGCCCCGTTTCGCTTCGAGGGTGCCGTCGTCGCCCAGGGCGTACGAGACGGGGCCGCGGTTGGACGCGACGAGGACCTGGGCAGCGGGCTGGGGGGCGTGCTCGGAGACCATGGCCGGAATCTAGCCCGAACCCGATCCGCCCAAACGTACGAAGTCGGACGGAGTGAAGTCGTGATCACGCCGCGCGGCGTGCCAGGTACTCCTCTATCTCGCACATCGGCGGCCTCTCCTGCGTGTCCACCGGGTAGGTGCGCGGAACGAATCCGTCCGGGCCCCGTTCGAACTGGGTCAGCGAGGGCCGCACCAGATGGCCCCGGGAGAGCCGCACCTGCGCGGTGCGGTAGATCGCGGCGGCCATCCGGCCGAGCGCCTGGCCGTCCTGGTGGCGGTGGACGCGGACGCCGACGTCCACCTGGGCGAGGGCGTCGAGGCCCACGGTGTGCAGCGCGTCCACGAGCAGGCCGAGCTCGACCCCGTAACCGACCGGGAACGGCAGCCGCTCCAGGAGCGAGCGGCGGACGGCGTACTCGCCGCCCAGCGGCTGGACGAAGCCGGCGAGGAGCGGCCAGTGCAGGTTCAGCAGGGGGCGGGCCACCAGCTCGGTGACGCGACCGCCCTGGCCGGGCAGCTCGCCGAGCGGCCGGTCGTACATCGCCTTGACGAACTGCACCTCGGGGTCGGCGAGCAGCGGGCCGACGATGCCGGAGACGAAGTCGGCCGAGAAGTCCTTCAGGTCCGCGTCGACGAAGCACAGGATGTCGCCGCTGGTCACCAGGAGCGACCGCCACAGCACCTCGCCCTTGCCGGGGGCGGCGGGGAGGCGGGGGAGGATCGCGTCGCGGTGGACGACCCGGGCGCCCGCGCGGCGGGCGACCTCGGCGGTGGCGTCCGTGGAGCCCGAGTCGATCACGACCAGCTCGTCCACCAGCGGAACGCGCTCCATCAGCTCCCGCCGGATCGTCGCGACGATGTCCCCGACGGTCGCGGCTTCGTTGAGGGCCGGTAGAACGACGCTGACGCCCGTACCGTTCGCGGCGGTCCGCACGCTCGCCGGCGGGTGGTCGGCGGCCGACCAGGAACGCCTGGTCAGCCAGCGTTCGACCTCTTCGAGCACGGTCGATACTCCCTGTATGTGATCCATCTCGCGGTACGGACGGCTATCTCACCCGTCCGGTCCTTCGGTTACAGTCTTGAACAACGCGGACGGCCATCGCATGCCGGGGTCGGTCCGCCGACAAATGCGCGGATCATCCAAGATCCGTCGCCACAGCGCTCATCCAGAGGGACAGAGGGAACGGCCCGTTGAAGTCCCGGCAACCCTCCTGCCGACCGCGAGGTCAGGTGGGGAAGGTGCCAATTCCGTCTCGCGGCGAAACGCGTCGTGAGGAAGATGAGGAGAAAGGGCCTCGCCATCATGGCTGTTGAGACTGTCGCAGCGAACACCGAATCTTCCGTGGACCTGGGTCCCGCCGCGGCTCTTTCCTGCCGCGAGTGCGGTGAACGGTTCGCACTGGGTCCCATTTTCGCCTGCGCGTCCTGTTTCGGGCCGCTCGAAGTGGCGTACGACCTGCCGAGCGGCTCCCCCGACGAGCTGAAGAAGCGCATCGAGGCCGGTCCGAACAACATCTGGCGCTACGCGCCGCTGCTGCCGGTGCCCGCCGACGTGGCCGACAAGCCCAACCTCAACCCCGGCTTCACCAAGCTCGTCAAGGCCGACAACCTCGCCCGCGAGCTGGGTGTGACCGGCGGCCTGTACGTGAAGGACGACTCGGGCAACCCGACGCACTCCTTCAAGGACCGCGTCGTCGCCATCGCCGTCGAGGCCGCCCGCGCCTTCGGCTTCACCACGCTCTCCTGCTCCTCGACCGGCAACCTGGCCGGCGCGGTCGGCGCCGCCGCGTCCCGGGCGGGCCTGCGCTCCTGCGTGTTCATCCCGCACGACCTGGAGCAGGGCAAGGTCGTCATGGCCGCGGTGTACGGCGGCGAGCTGGTCGGCATCGAGGGCAACTACGACGACGTCAACCGCTTCTGCTCCGAGCTCATCGGCGACCCGCTGGGCGAGGGCTGGGGGTTCGTCAACGTCAACCTGCGTCCGTACTACGGCGAGGGCTCCAAGACGCTCGCGTACGAGATCTGCGAGCAGCTCGGCTGGCGGCTGCCCGACCAGATCGTCATCCCGATCGCGTCCGGCTCGCAGCTCACGAAGATCGACAAGGGCCTCCAGGAGCTGATCAAGCTCGGCCTGGTCGAGGACAAGCCGTACAAGATCTTCGGCGCCCAGGCCGAGGGCTGCTCCCCGGTCTCGACCGCCTTCAAGGCCGGTCACGACGTGGTCCGCCCGCAGAAGCCGAACACGATCGCCAAGTCCCTCGCGATCGGCAACCCGGCCGACGGCCCGTACGTCCTGGACATCGCCCGCCGCACCGGTGGCGCCGTCGAGGACGTGAACGACGAGCAGGTCGTGGACGCGATCAAGCTGCTGGCCCGCACCGAGGGCATCTTCGCCGAGACGGCGGGCGGGGTGACCGTCGGCGTGACCAAGAAGCTGATCGACGCCGGCCTGCTCGACCCGGCGCTCACCACCGTCGTCCTGAACACGGGTGACGGCCTCAAGACGCTGGACGCGGTGGCCGACACCTCGCAGGCGACCGCCACGATCCGCCCGAGCCTGGACGCCTTCCGCGCCGCCGGACTCGCCACCAGCTGACCACCCGAGACTCCAGGAAGGCACCGCCATGAGCGTCAAGGTCCGCATTCCCACCATCCTCCGCACCTACACCGGCGGCCAGGCCGAGGTTCCGGCCGAGGGCGCGACCCTCTCCGAGGTCATCGCCTCGCTGGAGAAGGACCACCCGGGCATCGCCGCCCGCGTGCTGGACGACCAGGGCAAGCTGCGCCGCTTCGTCAACGTGTACGTCAACGACGACGACGTGCGCTTCGAGGGCGGCCTGGACGCGGCCACCCCGGACGGTGCCGGCGTCTCGATCATCCCCGCCGTGGCCGGCGGCTGCTGAGTCAACGACTCCTCGGCGTCACCCCAGTTGCCCCCTCCGCGAGAGAAGCGGAGGGGGCAATTCTGCATGGTTGAGCGGGGTAGAGTGTGGGAAGTCCCCTTCGCTGCCCGTGCGCCCCGCATATGAAAATGCGCCGCGCCACGATCAGAAGCAGCCAATGTGCCTGCGCCTCATGCGCCTTAAGTCACCTTTGTCGGGCCCGACTTGCCCCGCAAACCCATGAATTCCTCATATTCGGGCGATCGGCGCTGCACAGAATTGTCGTCCGATTGACCTGTTGCACAGGGCAGTTGGGCAGATACATTCAGCCGCGGTCGACGCGCTTCGGCGCACACACGTTACAGGGGAGTTAGGCATGGCTCAGGGCACCGTCAAGTGGTTCAACGCGGAGAAGGGGTACGGCTTCATCGCGGTCGACGGTGGTGCGGATGTATTCGTCCACTACAGCGCGATCCAGATGGACGGGTACCGCACCCTCGAAGAAGGTCAGCGGGTCGAGTTCGAAATCTCGCAGGGCCAGAAGGGGCCGCAGGCGGACATGGTCAAGCTCGCCGTCGGCTGAAGCGCGGCACGGCACGTCGGCCGCGACGCCACGCACGTACGAAGGGTCCGTACCTAGGGGTACGGGCCCTTCGTACGTGCCCGTGGCGTGCCGGTCGCGTGCCCGGGGCGGTCCGGGGATGTCCACACTCCGGCCGAAGGCGCTTGCACTCTCGGGGGTCGAGTGCTAATCATTGGGCTTAGCACTCTCCAGGTGAGAGTGACAGAATTTGGACCGGGCCGGTGAGGCCCGCAGGCCAGGCGGGGAAGGAACCGCAGGGCACGCAGGCCGTCCGTCGCGGGCGCCACTCGGTCCGGAGCAATCCACCCCTGTCCGGGAGGACCACTTCACATGGCCAAGATCATCGCGTTCGACGAGGAGGCCCGGCGCGGTCTCGAGCGCGGCATGAACCAGCTCGCCGACGCCGTCAAGGTCACCCTTGGCCCCAAGGGTCGCAACGTCGTCCTCGAGAAGAAGTGGGGCGCCCCCACGATCACCAACGATGGTGTGTCCATCGCCAAGGAGATCGAGCTGGAGGACCCGTACGAGAAGATCGGTGCGGAGCTGGTCAAGGAGGTCGCCAAGAAGACGGACGACGTCGCCGGCGACGGTACGACCACCGCCACCGTTCTCGCCCAGGCGCTCGTCCGCGAGGGCCTGCGCAACGTGGCCGCGGGTGCGAACCCGATGGCTCTCAAGCGGGGCATCGAGAAGGCCGTCGAGGCCGTCTCCGCCGCCCTCCTGGAGCAGGCCAAGGACGTGGAGACCAAGGAGCAGATCGCTTCGACCGCCTCCATCTCCGCCGCCGACACCCAGATCGGCGAGCTCATCGCCGAGGCCATGGACAAGGTCGGCAAGGAAGGCGTCATCACCGTCGAGGAGTCCCAGACCTTCGGTCTGGAGCTGGAGCTCACCGAGGGTATGCGCTTCGACAAGGGCTACATCTCGGCGTACTTCGCCACCGACATGGAGCGCATGGAGTCGTCCCTGGACGACCCGTACATCCTGATCGTGAACTCCAAGGTCAGCAACGTGAAGGACCTCCTTCCGCTGCTGGAGAAGGTCATGCAGTCCGGCAAGCCGCTGCTGATCATCGCCGAGGACGTCGAGGGCGAGGCCCTGTCGACCCTGGTCGTCAACAAGATCCGCGGCACCTTCAAGTCCGTCGCCGTCAAGGCCCCGGGCTTCGGCGACCGCCGCAAGGCCATGCTCGGTGACATCGCCATCCTCACGGGCGGCACCGTCATCTCCGAGGAGGTCGGCCTCAAGCTGGAGAACGCCGGTCTCGACCTGCTCGGCCGCGCCCGCAAGGTCGTCATCACCAAGGACGAGACGACGATCGTCGACGGCGCCGGTGACAGCGACCAGGTCCAGGGCCGCGTCAACCAGATCCGTGCCGAGATCGAGAACTCCGACTCGGACTACGACCGCGAGAAGCTCCAGGAGCGCCTGGCGAAGCTGGCCGGCGGCGTGGCCGTCATCAAGGCCGGTGCCGCGACCGAGGTCGAGCTGAAGGAGCGCAAGCACCGCATCGAGGACGCGGTGCGCAACGCCAAGGCCGCCGTCGAGGAGGGCATCGTCGCCGGTGGTGGCGTGGCTCTGCTCCAGGCTTCGGCCGTCTTCGAGAAGCTGGAGCTCGAGGGTGACGAGGCGACCGGCGCCAACGCCGTGAAGCTCGCCCTGGAGGCCCCGCTCAAGCAGATCGCCGTCAACGGTGGTCTCGAGGGTGGCGTCGTCGTGGAGAAGGTCCGCAACCTGGCCGTCGGCCACGGCCTGAACGCCGCGACCGGCGAGTACGTCGACATGATCGCCGAGGGCATCCTCGACCCGGCGAAGGTGACGCGCTCCGCGCTGCAGAACGCCGCGTCGATCGCCGCGCTGTTCCTCACCACCGAGGCCGTCATCGCCGACAAGCCGGAGAAGGCCGCCGCGGCCGCTCCGGGCGGCATGCCGGGCGGTGACATGGACTTCTGATCCCTGACGGATCGGCAGTTCCAGCAGTACCGAGACACCGGCCCCCGGGGATGCGTCCCCGGGGGCCGGTGTCGTCGTGTGTACGGGTACGGGCTCAGCCCGCGTCGAGGCCGTCCACGAGGCGGTTGAGGAAGCGGTCGAACACGGCGTCGGGGGTGACGGGCCGCCCGGCCGTCGCGAGGGCCTCGGCGTCCACGTGACGGTCCCGATGACCCCCACCGCCCACCGCTTCGCACCCGGCCACCGCCTCCGCTGGCAGATCGGCCCCGCCCCCCACCCGCGCTACGCGCTGAACCCGGGCACGGGGGAGCCCCGGATCGACGCGACGGAGTTCGTCCCCGTACGGGTGACGGTGCACGCGGACTCGGAGTTGACGCTGCCGGTGGGGACGACCGGGTAGGACCGACGCGGTGGCGGTTGCGTCGCTTGCGCAAAAACATGACATCGCGACGCACTTCTTCCATGCGAAAGTGGAAACATCCCGCGTGCATCTTGTGGGAGTGGTGACGCGCGCCCTACTGTCGCTTCACTCATGACGGTGGCGGCCTCCCCACGCGCGCACGGCCGTTGAGCCCCGTCGTTCCCTCAGAGAAACGGGCATGCGATGTCACGGAAGAACGCCGCCGTCGCGGCGGCGGTGCGAAGACCGCGCCGGGCCGGGCTGTACGCGTCCGCGGTCGCCTCGGTGACCGCGGTCGCCGTCGGGTTCGGGGTGCTGGCCGGGGCGCCCGCGCTCGCCGGGCCCCGGCCCGCCGCCGCTCCGGCCCCGGTCGTCACGCGCGCCGCCCTCGATCCCGCGCTGGTACAGGGGCGCGGCGCGAAGGTGGCGTTCGCGGAGCAGGAGGCCGAGAACGCGGTGACCGACGGGACCGTGATCGGGCCGGACCGGGACGCGTACACGCTGCCGTCCGAGGCGTCGGGGCGTCGGGCGGTCAAGCTGGCGCCCGGGCAGCACGTGGAGTTCACGCTGCCCGCGGCGGCCGACGCGATCACCGTGCGCTACAGCATCCCGGACGCGCCGGGCGGCGGCGGGATCACGGCGCCGCTCGACGTCTCGGTGAACGGCTCCAAGCGGTCCACGATGACGCTGACCTCGCAGTACTCCTGGCTGTACAACCAGTACCCGTTCTCCAACGACCCGGGGGCCGGGCTCCTCCACCCCGACTGGTGGATCACCGAGTGCGGCTGCGTGCCCGCCGACACGACGCCCGCCCCGGTCGTGGACAAGCCGTTCCGGCCCAGCCACTTCTACGACGAGCAGCGGCTCCTGCTCGGCCGCACGTACCGCGCGGGCGCCACCGTGCGGCTGACCGTGCCGGCCGGGAGCCGGGCCGCGTGGACGGCGATCGACCTGCTGGACTCCGAGCGGGTGGGGCTGCCGCACATCGAGCTGTTCGCCGCCAACGTCCTTGCGTTCGGGGCCGATCCGACCGGGCGGCGGGACGCGGCGGGGGCGATCGAGAAGGCGATCGCGTTCGCCCGGCGCGCCCATCTGAAGGTGTACATCCCGCCGGGGACGTACCGGGTGGACCGGCACATCCTCGTGGACGACGTCACGATCGTCGGCGCGGGCAACTGGTACACGAAGATCAAGGGCCGTGAGGTCGCGCTCGCCGAGCCCGCCGCCGACGGGTCCACGCACACCGGCGTCGGCTTCTACGGGAAGTCCGCGGCCGAGGGCGGCAGCCGCAACGTCCATCTCTCCGGCTTCGCCATCGAGGGCGACGTGCGTGAGCGCATCGACACCGACCAGGTCAACGCGATCGGCGGCGCGATGAGCGATTCGACCATCAAGGGCCTGCACATCAGCCACACCAAGGTCGGCATGTGGTTCGACGGCCCGATGCGGAACCTGAAGGTCTCCGACACCGTGATCGTGGACCAGATCGCGGACGCCATCAACTTCCACACCGGTGTGACGGATTCGCGCGTCACGAACACCTTCGTACGCAACTCCGGCGACGACGGCCTCGCCATGTGGGCGGAGAAGACCACGAACGCCCGCAACACCTTCGACCACAACACGGTGCAGACCCCGGTCCTCGCCAACGGCATCGCGATCTACGGCGGCAGCGACATCACCGTCTCCGACAACCTCGTCGCCGACCCGGTCCGCGAGGGCAGCGCTCTGCACCTCGGCTCCCGCTTCGGCGCCGAGCCCTTCGCCGGGAAGGTGGACGTCGCCCGCAACACCACGGTCCGCGCGGGCACGTTCGAGCTCAACTGGAAGATCGGGCTCGGGGCGCTGTGGGTCTTCGCCCTGGACCGGAGCATCGACGGCGCGGACATCCGGGTCACGGGCAACGACTTCCTGGACAGCACGTACAACGCGATCATGCTGGTCTCGGACTGGGCGGTGAAGGACCGGTACGTCATCGAGAACATCCACTTCAAGGACGTCCGGGTCGACGGCACCGGCACCTCCGTGCTGAGCGCCCGCGCGGCGGGCGGGGCCACCTTCGAAAACGTGGACGCGCGCAACGTGGGCGCGGTGGGCGTCAACAACTGCGGCTCGTTCCACTTCCCGTCGACCGGTTCGGAGTTCGGTCTGACGGACCTGGGCGGCAACGACGGCGGCTGGCTCGCGCCGTGGCTGCTGCCCAACACGATCACCTGCGACGACCGCCCGGAGGTGGTCCCGCCCCCGGCGCCCTCCACGTGGTGAGGCGCGGCTCCTAGTCGGTGGCCGGTCCGGGCGGGCCGGCCACCCCGACGCACGCCTCGTTGCCCTCGGGGTCGGCGAGGACCCAGTTGTGCGGGGCGTCCGCGTCGTTCAGCAGCCGTCCCCCGGCGGCCAGGGCCGCGGCTATCCGGGCCCCGGCCTGGTCGTACGGCACCCATACGTCGACGTGGACGCGGTTGCGCTGGGGGCGCGGGGCGTCCATCCGCTGGAAGTAGAAGGGGGCGCCGCGCCGGCGCGGGTCGACCAGGTCCTCGGGGCTGCCGGCGCGGTGCTCGTAGCCGAGCAGGGCGCGCCAGAACGCGACCACGGCGGGGCCGTCGAGCGCGTCGACGGTGACCTGCACGGTCTGCACGAAGGACGGGTCGGCGGTGAGGCCGAGGGCGCGGGCCGTCTCCGATATCCGCCGGGCCACCTCGACATGCCGGCCGGTCATCCCGAAGTAGTCATCGGTGAGCGCGATCAGCCGTACGGTCACGCCGTCGCGCCGCACGTCGATGTCCGGGTGGTCGTCGCCGAGGTCCGGCAGTTCGCCGATGGCCCGGACGAAGCGCGTACCGGTCGCGAACGATCCGCCGGTGCGGAAGTGGGCGCACGCGCCCTCGCCGACGACGCGCCAGTCGTTCAGGCCGGCGGTCTCGTGGAATTGCTGCGGCCTGATGCGCACGGTGGTGCCGGTTCCCGAAGTCATAGGCTCAACGTAGCGCGCGGGTCCGACAACGGCCCCTGTGCGCGGGGAAACCAGCTGTTCACGCGACCCACGGGAGTCATCCGGCATGGCCGTCATCCACCGCACCACCCTGTCGCCGACCAAGCTCGAACTGCTCGCCACCTGGCTTCCGACCCGCCCCTGGTACGCGGGCTCCGCCGGCCCGTCCCTCGTCAGGTCCGGCGGCTTCCGCCTGGACGACCCGCAGGGCGAGGTGGGCATCGAGTTCATGGTGGTCACCGACGCCTCGGGCGCCGAGCCGGTGCCGTATTTCGTGCCGCTCACCTACCGGGGCGCCGCGCTCGAAGGCGCGGAGGACGCCCTCATCGGCACGACCACGCACGGCGTGCTCGGGCAGCGCTGGGTGTATGACGGGTGCCACGACCCGGTCCTGGTGGCGCAGCTGTTCGCCCTGCTGGACGGCCGTGCGGAACCCCAGGCCCAGAGCGTCAGCGACGCCCCTGACCCGACGATCACGCACTCCCACACGGGCGCCCCCTTCGGCGCCGCGGTCCCCCGTGCGTCGGACACCCCGGAGGGCACGGACCTGCCCGCCACCGGCACCACCCTCCACGTGAACCGCGTCCTGCGACCGGCCGCCGAGGCCCCGGCGGGTGCGACGGGCCACGTGTCCGGCCCGTGGCGCACGCCGGAGGACGTGGAGGTGCGGGGGGTGTTCGCGGAGGTGCGTACGGCGTAGCGGCCGCCTGCGGGCGCGTCAGCGGCCCGGGCGGTCCGATTTCGGGATCAGGCCCGCCCGTACGGCCCGGGCCTGGGCCCTGACCTGCTGGGCGGGGAGAGTGGGGGTGTCGCGGGCGGGCCTGCCCGAGCAGGGGCGGCACTTGCCGCCCGGGAGCGCGTCGGCGGTGCCGGGGGCGCGGCACTCGCTGCATTCCAGGGTGCGCAGGACCGGGCGGGGTTCGCGGTCCGGGGGCAGCTTCGTCTGGAGGCGCTTGGCCACGAAGGCCGCCGGGTGGTGGACGGGGTCCGGGAGCCCGGAGGTGAGGGCCCGGAAGACCTCGGTCTCCGTGGCACCCCGGCGCAGCCACTCCGTCACCTGCGGTTCCAGCGCCACGCACTCCCGGTGCGACAGCGACAGCACGGGGGCCTCGCGGCCCAGCGCCGCGAGCAGGATGAACGCCCGCGAGCGCGTTTCCCGCTTGCTCTCCTCGGGTACGTCGCCCCGGCTGAAGCCCGCCCACCAGGTGTCGTCGCGCGCGGTGCGGGAAAAGAACGTCCGGGTCACCCACAGCAGGTTTTCCCCGCTCGCCACGCACTCGCTGCCCCGGCGCAGGTGCCCCGCCTCCTGAAGGCGGTTCAGCGATGTGCGGATCGCGCACTGCCCGTACGGGAGCGTCTTGGCCAGCGTCTTCACGGAGATGTCCGCGCCGTCGCACAGTCCGTCGATGTAGGCCGCGATGGCCGCGTCACGGGGGTTGAGGTGCGTGAAGTCCTGACCCGTACGCGGGCGTTGGTCCGGGGCGGAACGCTTGCCGTAACCGGGGTTCGCCATGGGGTGGCCGGGGAAGGGTGCGCTACTAGACTGGGCGTCAGCCATCTGATCGTCTCCTCAGCTTTCGATCGAGGTGGTCAGGCCCCTGGCGGTGTTCGCGCACCGACGGGGGCCGTCTTGTGGTCTATGTCCGTGCTGAAGCTAAAGCGTGCCTACCCTCCGTCGCAACTTGATCGCGAAAAGTGAACCCTTGCGGGTAGCGGGGGCGGGTGGGCGGGTACAGGCCCGCCCAACCAATCCACTCAAAGAGCGCTCGGAACTCGCGGCTTGAGCCCCGAGAAGGCGCGTTGGAAGATGGAGTTGCCGGATCTGCCGGGCCTATCGTGCCCTTATGCCGGTTGAACTGATTCGCATCGTTTCCCGTGACTCTCCGATGGCACTCGCTCAGGTGGAGCGCGTACGTGCCGAGCTGGCCGTGCTCCATCCCGGCATCCGGACCGCCGTCCTTCCGGTGAAGACGACCGGTGACAAGTGGATGGGCGACCTCAGCCAGGTGGAGGGCAAGGGGGCCTTCACCAAGGAGGTCGACGCCGCCCTCCTCGCCGGGGAGGCCGACCTGGCCGTGCACTGCGTCAAGGACGTCCCGGCGGACCGGCCCCTCCCGGCCGGCACGACCTTCGCGGCCTTCCTCAAGCGGGACGACATCCGGGACGCGCTCATCCACCCCGGCGGCCTCACCCTCGACGCGCTCCCGGCCGGTACGCGGATCGGCACCTCGTCGGTGCGCCGCGTCGCCCAGCTCGGCGCCTCGCACCCGCACCTCACCTGCGTACCGATGCGCGGGAACGCGAACCGGCGCCTGGCGAAGCTCGACGCGGGCGACGCCGACGCGCTGCTCCTGGCCGCCGCCGGCCTCGCCCGGATCGGCCGGACCGACGTCATCACCGAGATCCTCTCGACCGAGACGATGATGCCGCCGATCGGCGCCGGGGTCCTCGCGCTCCAGTGCCGCGAAGGCGACGACGAGCTGATCGACGTCGTCAGCCCGCTCGGCGACCACGACGCCTACCGGGAGACGCAGGCCGAGCGGACGCTGCTGCACGTCCTGCAAGGCCACTGCAACAGCCCGATCGCCGGTTTCGCCCGGGCCGAGGGCAACGGCGAACTGTCCCTCCGTGCCAGCGTGTTCTCGCCGGACGGCAAGACCGTCCTCAACGCCCACGAGTGGGCGGGCCGGCTCGACCCGGCCACGCTCGGCACGTCCGTCGCCGTCGCCCTCCTCCGTCAGGGCGCCCGCGACGTGATCGACGGCATCGCGCACTGACGGCACCCCCCCACCGGCGAGGCCCGGCACTCAGGACAAGGGCCGGGCAGGCGTTACCTCCTGGGTGTGGACGACCGCGTCGAACCAGGTGGTGAGGGCGGCACCCGACATGTGGTGGGCCTCGTCGTGCCGGGGGTCGTACAGCGGGCTGATCAGTCGGATGCGGGTCGGGGCGTCGAGGACGCGGCGCACCGGCTCGGGGCGGGGGAGGGCCAGGTCCAGGAGGTAGGCCGGTCTGGCCCCGGCGGCCTCGCTCAGCACGTTGTCGATGAAGTCCGGGCCCGGAACCGGCAGGGGCAGGGGCAGGCCGATGGAACCGTGAGCCAAGGTGAGTCCGACGGACCGGAAGTCCGGGCCCATGCACTCGCGTAGGTATCCGCCCATGTTCTTGTGCGTTTGCGGGGGCTCGGCGGGGCCTACGGACACGGTGCGCGGGGAGCCGACTGCGGTGTGCGCCATGCCGCCCCAGTAGACGACCTTGTCGCCCGTGTGCCGCTGCCACCAGGCCGCCCCGTCGGCGAGTGTGCGTTCCACCTGGGCCAGCCCGTCGAGTCGCGTGGCGTCGCGCACCGGTTCGGCCGGTGGCTGCGCGAGACGCACCGGGTCGTCCGGGTGGCGCTCGTTGTAGGACCTCATCCACCGTACGAGTGCGAGGATCTCCGCCGTCCGCCAGAACAACCGCGCCTCCGCCAGCATGGCCGCCGGGTCACCCTCGCCCGTGGCGACGTACGCCGCCAGGCCGAGTCGGCCCGGAGCGTCGCCCTCCAGGACGACGCTCCGGAATTCCTCCTCCTCCACCAGCAGGCGGACGATCCGGTGCGCCGTCTCCGACAGTTCGCGTGTCTGCCGGCTGGCGGCTCCCAGCGCCACGATCTTGGCGTCGCGCACCAGAGGGGCGAGTGGCCGCAGATCATCCAACGGCTCGTCGGGCTTCCTCGCGGTGAGCGTGTGGGAGTTCTTGCTGATCCATTCCGTGGCTGTGGCTGTGGCTGTCTGCATGGACGAGATCGTCCGGCCTCAAGTGAGGTTGAGGTCAAGGGCGCCGGTACCACCGCGCATGTCGCTGGTACCGGCGCCCGGTTCTCGCCGCGTCGCGTCAGCCGTGCTTGAGGTCGGTGACGAACTGCTGCCAGGCGGCCGATGCGAAGACGACCGCCGGGCCGTCGGTGACCTTGGAGTCGCGGACGGGGACGACGTCCGGGATGCCGTCGAGGACTTCGAGGCAGTCCCCGCCGTCGCCGCCGCTGTACGTGGACTTGCGCCAGGTGGCGACCTCTACGCAGTTGCCGCCGTCGCCGCCGCTGTACGAGGACTTCCGCCAAGTGGCCGTGGACAGGTCGTAGTCAGAACCGCTGCGCTTCATGCTCGTAATCCTCCGCCACCGACTCGATCAACGCCAGGGACGCTGCCGGTGAGAGCGCGCTGGCCACGACCAGATCGTAGGTCAGTTCGCACTGACGGACCGTTGCCGGATCGTCTTGCAGATGGCCGATGCCCATGCCGTCCACGTAGGCGAGTGGTGGCTCGTCGGCGAACGACATCAGCTTCAGAGAGCCGGTCAGGGCGGCATGGGCACCTGCGGAAAAGGGCAGCACTTGCACGATGATTCGGTGCTGTCTCATCAGGTCGGCGATGTGGCGGAGGCCCCCTGCCATGCATGCGGGTCCGCCCACCCTCCGACGTAACACAGCTTCGTCCAGAACGACCCACAACATCGGCAGTGTTGGATCGGCGAGGAGTCGTGTTCGGTCGAGACGGGCTGCCACGAGTTCATCGATCACGCACTCGACCGCCGTGGGCTGGTACTCCCGGAACACGGCTCGCGCGTACGACTCCGTCTGCAAGAGGCCCGGGATGAGCTGCGGCGCGTACTGCTTGATCTCCGTCGCGCGGGCCTCCGCCTCGGCCGCCTCCGCGAAGTGATCCGGGTACTTCGACTTCTTCAGCGCCGCGCAGTTGCGCTTGAAGAAGCCGTCCGCGCTCAGGATCTCGTCGAACTTGACCGCCTGGTCCATCTGCATGCGCCGGACCCCGGACTCCAGCTGGCCGATGAACGAGCCGCTGACGAACATCGGGGCGCCCAATTCGGTCTGGGAGAGGCCCGCGCGTTCTCTTCGGTGGCGGAGTTCGGCGCCCAGGAGGGCTCGGGGGGAGGACGAGGGGTCGAGCTTTCTGGGACCTGGCATGACAACTCCCTGTTACACACGTGCGCTTGTTGGGCCTGCGCCCCTTCCAGGCTAGCGAGAGAATCACCACTCTGGGTATGCATCGTCGTTACTCAGTGTGGAAGGAATGGATCATGACGACAACGGAACGGCGCAGGGCTGCGGTGGCGAAGATTCGGGAGGCCGAGGAGGTGGTGGCGTTGCTGAAGGAGGGCTTCGCGCGGGCCGGGGTGAAGCTGCCCTCGCTGCGCATCGACCTGGCCTCGTGCGCGGGTGACGACCCGGCGGTGCTGGTGGACCTGGGGCGCTGCAACCTCGCGGCGGCGCAGCAGCTCAGCAGGGTGCTGGACGAGAAGGCGGCGGCCTCATGACGGGCGGGGACGGCCTGGAGGCTTGTACGCCGGAGCCGGGGTCGTTCGCCGTGGATGTACGGGACGGCCGGATCGGCCGGGTGATGGGGCGCGTCGGGCCGTACGTGCGGCTTCGGCCGCCGGGCGGCGGGCCGGCGTGGGACTGCCCGGCGGAGTCCGTACGCCAGGCGCCGCCGGGGGCGGTGCTGCGGGCGCGGGTGACGGAGATCAACCGGGAAGGGCAGTTGCCGCGATGACGTGCCGTCGGGCGGGCACGGGTGCGCGTCGGTCACTGCCCCGGGGGCGGCGGCTCGGCGCCGTTCCGCGCAAAGCCGCCGGGGCCTCGCGGAGTGACCGTTAGCCTGCGTGGATGGTGACCATGGACATGGAAAGCGACGCGCAGGTGGCCCTTCGGGCGGCGTCGGCGGGGGCGGCCGTCGTGCGCGAGATGTACGGGGCGTCGCTGGCGCGGTACGAGAAGGGCGGCGGTGACTTCGCGACGGCCGCCGACATCGCGGCGGAGGAGGCCGTGCTCGACGTACTGCGCGCGGCCCGGCCCGAGGACGCGGTGACGGGTGAGGAGAGCGGGGCCACGGGGGCGGCCGGGGCGGGGCGGCGGTGGCTGGTGGACCCGCTGTGCGGGACGCTCAACTACGCGGTGGGCAACATGCTCGTCGCGGTGAACGTCGCGTTGCGGGACGCCTCCCGCGTCACGGCGGCGGCCTCGGCCGATCCGTTCAGCGGCGAGGTCTTCTGGACGGACGGTGCGGGGGCTTGGGTGCGGCGGGAGGACGGGCGGGACGAACGGCTCATACCCTCGGCCGGCTCCCGGCTGGTGGACGTCAACCTGGACCCGCCGTTCCCGCACGCGCCGGCGTTCCGGGCGGTGGAGCTCATGGCCGCGCCGGAGTTCGTCGCCGGGTTCCGGCCGCGCGTCGTGTCCAGCACGGTGGCCGTCGCGTGGGTGGCGGCGGGGCGCAGGGCCGCGTACGTCACCGACGGCGGGCCCGGCCTGCGGCTGGACAGCGTCCACTTCGCGGCGGGCATCGCGCTCTGCGAGGCGGCGGGCTGCGTGGTGACCGGGATCGACGGGCTGCCGGTGGACCAGGGTGCGGGCGGCTTGGTGGTGGCTGCGGACCGGGAGACGCACGGGGTGCTGTTGGGGCTGGCTCAGGAGCAACGGTGAGCGGCGCTCGGTGCGTCGCTCACACGAACGTGGGACGCTGAGGAAAGCGGGCTCGCGCCGCGAAACCGTCGATCTACGCTCCCCGGACAGGCTTCAGAAGAAGGGACCCGCGATGACCGCCGCGATGGTCGAACACCAGCAGGACCCTGAAGGCCGCCAGTGGGACTACCTCCTGCGCACCTGGCAGGAACTGGACGTGCCCGAGGGATGGCGCGCCGAGATCGACGAAGGGCAGATCGTCTTGGTACCGCCGCCGCACGCACATCACAACGGGATCGCCGCCAAGGTGCAGCGCTGCCTCTACGGGAACCTGCCCGACGTACTGGAGATCTACCAGACGCTGGGCGTGCACGTCGCCCCGCTCGACAAGCTCTACGTCCCCGACCTCGTGGTCATGCCGTCCGAGTTGATCGACGCCGCCGATCCCGACGTCAGCGCCCCCATGGACGCCTCCGAGGCCCTCCTCGTCGTGGAGATCACCTCGAAGGGCAACGCCCGCGAGGACCGTACGAAGAAGTACCGCGCCTATGCCCGCGCCGGTGTGCCGATGTACCTGCTGATCGACCGGTTCGACACCCGGGGTGCCATGGCCACCCTGTTCACGGAGCCGGGCGAGCACGGCACGTACAAGCACGCGGACGCGGTGCCGTTCGGTAAGCCGCTCGCGCTTCCCGCGCCCTTCGACGTCACGCTGCCCACGGACGGCTTTCCGGTCTGAGGCATACGGCAAAGCGGCGGCTCCCCTCACCCGAGGGGGCCGCCGCTGCGTTCCGCGCGTGTCTCAGACCGTCGCCGGCGCCTTCGCCGTTTCGGAAGGCGTGGCCGGGTCCGGGGTCGCCGTCGGGGCGGCCTTCTCCTGGCTCACGTTGAACTCCGCCAGGAGCTCCTTGCTGAAACCGAAGAAGTACGTCGCCAGGAAGCCCGCGAGGTAGCCGACGACGAGGCCGCCCGCGTAGATCGCGATCGTGGCGCCCAGGCCGTGGTTGCCGTCGAGCAGGGGGAACAGGGCCCAGCCGGACGGGCCGATCGCGGTGGAGCCGACCGCGTCGCCCAGCTGGTTGAAGAAGCCGACGAACGCGCCGCCGAACGCACCGCCCACGCAGGCCGTGATGAACGGGCGGCCCAGCGGGAGCGAGACGCCGTAGATCAGGGGTTCGCCGACGCCCAGGAAACCGGCGGGCAGGGCGGACTTGATGGTCTTGCGGATCGACTCGTTGCGCGGGAGGCGGACGTACGTGGCGATGGCCGCGCCGACCTGCCCGGCACCGGCCATGGCGAGGATCGGGAGCAGGACCGTGTAGCCCTGCTGCTCGATCAGCGTGGTGTGGATCGGGATCAGGGCCTGGTGCAGGCCCAGCATGACCAGCGGGAGGAAGAAGCCGCCCAGGATCAGGCCCGCGCCCGCGCCGCCGTTGGACAGCAGCCAGTCGGCGAAGTCGCCGATCGCGGTGGAGACCTCACCCGCCACGTACATCAGACCGAAGATCGTGACCAGGCCGGAGACGAGGACCGTCAGCGTCGGCGTGACCAGCACGTCCAGCGCCTCGGGCACCCAGCGGCGGCACCACTTCTCGACGTACACCGCGAGCACCGCCGCGCCCAGGGCGCCGAGGACGCCGCCCTGGCCGGGGGAGAGCTTCTGGCCGAACGCCTCGATGTTCGCGACGCCCGGGAAGACGATGATCGCCGCCACCGCACCGCCCAGGATCGGCGTGCCCCCGAACTCCTTCGCCGTGTTGTACCCGACGAAGACCGCGATCAGGGCCATGAAGCCGGAGGCCATCGCGGCGAGCGCGGGGGTGACCGAGGGCAGCCACTCCAGGTTGACCAGCAGGCCGTTGAGCCCGGCGATGATGCCGCAGCCGATCAGGGCCGGGATCAGCGGCACGAAGATGTTGGCGATCCTGCGCAGGAACAGCTTGAACGGCGTCGCGTTCTTCGCCTTGCGGGCCGCCTTCATCTCGGCGCCCTGCGCGGCCAGCTCCTCCGCCGTGAGCGGGGCGGCGCCGGCCGGAGCGGGGGCGGGGGCCTCGGCCCGGCCCTCCTCGACCAGTTTCTCGAACTCCGGCGTGACGCGGGCGACCGTACCGGGACCGAGGACGATCTGGTACGTGTCGTCCTCGACCACGCCCATGACCGCGGGGACGGCCTTCAGCGCGTCGTCCTGGACGAGCGAACGGTCGTGCAGCCCGAGCCGGAGCCGGGTCATGCAGTGGGCGATCGAGCTGACGTTCGCGGCGCCACCGACGAGCGGAAGGATCGCGGCGGCAGTGGCGCGGTTCTTGTCTTCTGTAGCCATGGTGCGTGGTGCCTTGCTGTGCGGGGGAGGTGGTGCAGGGGTGGGTCAGGTGGTGCGGGGAGCGGCGGCGAGCGCGGCGCGGAGGTGGCCGTCCGACTCGGACAGGAGCGTGGCGGCCGTGGGGCCGTCGACCTGGCCGAGGATCGTCAGGATGGCGTTCTTCACCTCGCCGTCCGTGGCGGCGAGCGCCGCCTCGATCTCCTCGTCGGGCGCGCCGGTGGCCAGCGCGACGATGCGCCGGGAGCGGGCCCGCAGCTTCTCGTTGGAGGCGCGCACGTCGACCATGAGGTTCCCGTACGTCTTGCCGAGGCGGATCATCGTGATGGTCGAGATCATGTTGAGCACGAGCTTCTGCGCCGTGCCGGCCTTGAGCCGGGTGGAGCCGGTCAGCAGCTCCGGGCCGACGACGACCTCCAGCGGGTGCTCGGCGGCGGCGCCCAGCGCGGAGGCCGCGTTGCACGACAGGCCGAGGGTCAGGGCGCCCTTCGCCCGGGCGTGCTCCACGGCCCCGATCGCGTACGGCGTGCGGCCCGAGGCGGAGATGCCGACCACCGTGTCGTCGGCGGTGAGCTCCAGCGCCTCCAGGTCGGCGGTGGCCAGCTCCTTGCTGTCCTCCGCGCCCTCGACGGCGGTGACCATGGCGGACGGGCCGCCCGCGATCAGGCCGATGACGTCGGCCGGGTCCGTGTTGAACGTGGGCGGGCACTCGCTGGCGTCCAGCACGCCCAGCCGTCCCGCGGTGCCCGCGCCCGCGTAGATCAGCCGGCCGCCGCGGGCCATGCGCTCGGCGGTGGCGTCGATCGCGGCGGCGATCTCGGGCAGCCGCTCGGTGACGGCGACCGGGACGGTCTGGTCCTCGCCGTTCATGATCCGGGCGATCTCCGCGGTGGCGAGCCGGTCGATCTCGGCGAGCTCCGGGCGGAACGCCTCGGTGGTGAGGGTCGCGAGCTGGGCGCGCAGCTCGCCGTATCCGTCGGGAGTGGCGTCGGCGTCGGTGAGGGAGGTCATGGAGGGCGGCTCTGCTTTCTCGTACGGCGTGCGGGTGCGGGGCGGGAGCGGGGCGCTGCCGGAGGGCGTCCGGGTGACGGTCAGCGGGTGCGCGGGGTGTGGCGGTGGGCCAGCGCCTCGTAGGAGGCGGCGAGGGCCGGGGCGGCCGTCTCGTACGTACGCTGGGCGACCCCTATGAACAGGCAGTCGACCACCAGGAGCTGGCTGGTGCGGCTGGACATGGCGGCCGGGCGCAGCTCGCTCTCGCGCGCCGTGGACGTCGTCAGCACGTGGTCCGCGTACTGCGTGACGGGGCCGTCGGGGCGGCCGGTGATCGCGACCGTCGTCGCGCCCCGGTCGAAGGCGACGCGCAGCGGCTCTATGACGTCGCCCGTCGAGCCGGAGTGCGTGATCGCGATGGCCATGTCGCCCGAGCGGAGCTGCACGGCGTTGGTCACCGCGAGGTGCGGGTCCGTGTGGGAGTGGGCGATGAGGCCGATCCGGGACAGCTTCTGGGCCAGGTCCTGGCCGACGAGGGAGGACGCGCCCACCCCGTAGATGTCGATCCGGCGGGCCGTGGCGGCGGCGGCCACCGCGGCGCCCAGCTGCACCGTGTCGAGCCCGGCGGCGGTGTCGGCGAGGGTCTGCTGCTCGTCGTAGGCCAGCTTGGCGACCACGTCGGCGATGGGGTCGTCCACCGCTATGTCCGCGGTGACGGCGGGGGCGCGGCCGGACTCCTGGTGGGCGGCGAGACCGGCGAGCGCGAGGCGCAGGTCCCGATAGCCCGGATACCCCAGGAGGCGGGCGGTGCGGACCACCGTCGCCTCGCTGGTGCCCGTCAGCTCGGCGAGACCGGTGACCGTCAGGGCGGCGCAGCCCGCCGGGTCGCCGGCGACGGCCTCGGCGACGCGCTGCATCGAGCGGGTCATGGACGGCGACAGCGTCCGCACCTTGGCGGCGAGGGCCGCGGGGGCCGGCGGCGAGTCCGTACTGAAACTTTCCTTCAGGTCATTGGTCACCCTTGAAAGATATTTTCAAGCCTTGGGCCCGTCAACCCTCTTTGGTGTGACCTTTGGCGGAAGCCGTTGACGTCGTCGGACGGGTGGACAATGGCTGCATGGAGCACTATCCGCCGGAGTCCGACCGGCCCGACCGCCTGGAGCAGGCGCTGCACACCGCCCGCGCCCTCGTCATGGCCGATCTCGCCGCCGGAAACGTCGCGGAGGCGCAGATCGTGTCCATGGTCGAGGACGCCGTGACGCACCGCCGCTGGTGGGTGGAGCAGTGGCCGGAGGGCGCGGAGTTCGTCACCGGCCTGGTCGCCCAGGACGTGCAGGACGCGCTCCTGGAGCGGTACGGCCGCTGGCCGCTCTGCCCGGTCTGCGACGCGGGCGACCCGCACGCGCTGGAGGTCGAGCCGGAGCTCGGGCCGCACCCGCACTGGGTCTGCGCGAAGTCCGCGGTGGCGGTCGCCCCGGTCGGCGCGCTCGGCGGGATACTCCGGCGGTGAGGCGATGACGCTCTACATCGACCCGCCGACCTGGCCCGGACACGGGCGTCTCTGGTCGCACCTGGTCAGCGATGTGTCCTTCGAGGAGCTGCACGCCTTCGCGGCGTCCATCGGCGCCCCGGCGCGGGCGTTCGAGCGCGACCACTACGACATCCCGGCCGCGCGGTACGAGGACGCGGTGCGGGCCGGGGCCCGGGAGATCGGTTCGAAGGAGCTGGTCCGGCGGCTCACGGAAGCGGGCCTGCGGAGGCCCAAGGGGCGACCGGCGCCGAAGCCTTAGCCGCACGCCCCCAGCCGTCGCGCCCCCGGCCGTCGCGCACCGGCCGTACGGCTCAGCCCGTCGCGCACTCCGTCGACTCCGCCGGCGCCCCCTTGGGCGCCGCGGCCCCCCGCGCCACCAGCCGGGAGGCCGCCGAGCCGTGCGCCCGCTGGAGCCGCAGCGAGAAGACCACGGCCACCACCGCCGCCACGGTCATCGCCGCCCCGGCCCAGGCCGTCGCCGCGAAGCCGAAGTCCGCGTCGATCACCGTGCCGCCCAGCCAGGGCCCGCCCGTGTTGCCCAGGTTGAACGCGGCGGTCGTCGTCGCCCCCGCCAGCGTCGGCGCGGCGCCCGCCACGTTGAACATCCGGGCGTTGAGCGCGGGCGCGGTGTAGAACGCCGAGAGGCCCAGCAGGAACGACAGCGTGATCACGGCCGCCTGGTTCGACGCGAACAGCGCCAGCGCCGCCAGGAAGACCGTGGACGCGGTGATGCCGCTCAGCAGCACCCCGAAGAGGTGCGCGTCCGCGACCCGGCCGCCGATCGTCGTACCGACCAGGGCGCCCACACCGAACAGCGCCAGCACGGTCGGCACCCAGCCGGAGTCGAGCCCGGCGACGTCCGTCAGCAACGGCGCGAGATAGCTGAACGCGCAGAAGACGCCGCCCGCCGCGAGCGCGGTGATCACGATCGACAGCCACACCTGGCGGTCGCGGTAGATGCCCATCTCCCGCTTGAGCTGCGGCTTCTCCTCGGGCAGCGGGATGCGCGGGATCAGCGTCACCACCCCGACCAGGGCCACCGCCGAGGCCGCGCCGACCGCCCAGAACGCCGACCGCCAGCCCAGGTTCTCACCGAGGAACGCGCCCAGCGGCACGCCCAGCACGTTCGCGATCGACAGCCCGCCGATCATCACGGCCATGGCGCGGGCGCGCGCGTTCACCGGCACCATCGCGATGGCGACGGCCGCCCCGACCGCCCAGAAACCGGCGCACGCGAACGCGCTGACCACGCGGGACGCGAACAGCACCTCGTACGTCGGCGCGAGCGCGCCCGCGACCTGACCGAGGCCGAAGACCGAGATCAGCGAGATGAGCGTGGTGCGGCGCGGCAGCCGCAGCGTCGCCACGGCGAGCAGCGGGGCGCCGACCACCATGCCGATGGCGAACGCGGATATGAGGAGTCCGGCGCGCGGAATCGACACGTCCATGTCGTCGGCGATCGGGGGCAGCAGCCCGGAGAGCATGAACTCGCTCGTGCCCAGGGCGAAGACCGAGAGGCCGAGGATGTAGACGGCCAGGGGCATACGGGAAGGGGCGCGCACGGCGGAGTCAGGCATGACAGGTGGCAACAGCGGAAACGTTCCTGACATTCCCAGGTCAGCGCGCGAGCAGTTCCAGCTCGGTCAGCAGGTTCTGCCGTGCCCTCGGTTCCCACTCCCTCATCCCGTACGGCGTACGGAACAGCTGCGGCAACCCCAGGAGCTGCCGCAGCACCGCCGCCCGGCCCTCCCGGAACGCCTCCTCCGGCACGAACCCGTACTCCTCGCGGACCTGCGCCGCGTACTCCCCGTACTCCTTCGGCGGCGCCGCCAGGATGGCCAGGTCGGCGTCGCACAGCACCTCGCCGTTGGTGTCGCCGGCGGCCGGGTCGTGCGTGACGGTGAGCCGGACGAGCCGCGCGACCTCCTCGGTCACCGCGTCCGGCACCCCGGCCTCCGGGAGCGCCCGCTCGGCGAGCACCGCGCTGCGCTCCTCGTTCTCCGACCGGTCGGGCCGGTACACGGCGTCGTGGAACCAGGCCGCCAGCCGTACGGCGTCCGCGTCCGCGGCGTGCCCGGCGAGCGTGTCGACGCGGTCCAGGACCGCCGCGAGGTGGGCGGTCGTGTGGTACTTGCGCTGCGGCTCGGCCCAACGGGCGAGGAGGTTGTCGGCGTACGGAAGCGGATCGGGGCCGTCCGCACCGCCCCGGGCCGCGACGAGGGCGTCGTGCCAGCGGGTGCGGAGCGCTTCCTCGTCCTGCGCGCGGTCGTCCGTCATGCCGACGAGGGTAGGCCGAAACGGTCCGCGATGATCCGCAGCGTCACGGCGCCGTCCGCGTTGAACCCGGGCTCGGCCTCATCACGCGGGGTCTCCCGGCCGACGATCCCGGCCGCCAGCAGCTCGCGCACCAGCAGGTCGCCGTGGCGGCGGGACTCGCGGCGGGCGCCGATGTTGAAGTACGTGGTCGGGAAGCCGCGCCTGCTGTGGATGAAGTGGAACGGGTGCGCCTCGCAGTGCGGGACCAGGTAGTGCTGCCCGTGCGGGCACTCGCAGGCCGGGGTGGAGGCCAGGAACACGGTTTCCAGCGGGTTGGGGCTGCCGAAGCGTTCCTCGTAGCGGAATCCGGTGAGGTCGCCCGCCCGGGTCGCGAGGTCGCCGCCGGCGTGCGTGGCCGCGTCGTGCGTCAGCCAGACCCAGCCGTCGGCCGCGCCCTCCGTACGGGCGGGGAGGCCCAAGTCCGCGTAGATCCCGCTCAGGGCGGGAAGGTCGAGGCCCCTGGCGTACGTGACGAACGTGTCCGGGGCGATGAAGGACGCGGTCACAGCGCCGCCACCTCCCGGGCGAGCGGCGGCGAGGGCAGACCGAAGCACGCGGCTATCGCGCGCACGATCCGCTCCTCCTTGTCGGAGTCGTGCTGCTCGTAGCAGTCGTGGCCCGGATCGGTCTCCCAGGCGAGGCATTCCGCGTCGGGGCCTATGAGGTTCGCGGCGAGCAGTTCGGCCGACATGTGATCGGGGTTGTCGCCGACGCGCTGCTCCACGTCCTCGAAGCTGAAGTGGACGATCCACTTCCCGTCGCGCAGGTACGTGAAGTCCGGGCCGTGCGCCTTGGCGCTGCACGGCTCGGTCACGATGACCACGATCTCGCCCCCGGAGGCGCAGAGGCGCGTGTAATCGATGTTGTCGTAGTCCTCGATCTCCCAGTTGGCCATGTCATGCACCGCCCAGGCCCAGCCCCCCGCCTCTCCGTCAGCCAGCGGCTCCCGCCGCTGCTCGCGCAGGCCCGAGACGAGCGTGGACCGGGACAGGCCCCGGGCGAACACGAGGTTGACCTCGTGCTGGGGGAATGCGCACGCACTGTCGATGAACGTCATGCGGCGAGCGTAGACGGGGGGACTGACACGGGGTCGGGGCCGGGGGTCGGGGCCGGGGCGGTGGGTCCGGGCGGCCAAATTCGCGCGACATCGGGGCGGGGCTCTGGGAATCTGCGTGCGGGCCCGGGCCCGTTGATTCCCTGCTTCCGACTGGATGGGTGAGCGATGACTTTCGTGCTGGCAGGACCGGTTCTGGAAGGTTCCCGGGTGCGGCTCGAACCGCTCGGACACCACCATGCGGAGGGGCTGTTGCGCGCGGGGCAGGAGAACCGGACCTCGTACGGATACACCTGGGTGCCCGGGCCCGGGGAGGTCGAGGGCTACATCGACGCCCAGTTGGGAAGGGCCGCCGACGGGAAGCTGGTGCCCTACGTGCAGGTGGACCGGGCGTCCGGGCAGGTCATCGGGGCCACGGCGTACTGGGAGCCGCGCTACTGGGCGGACGACGGCAGCCTCACCGCCATCGAGGTCGGCTTCACCTGGCTCGCCGCGTCCGCGCAGGGCACCGGGGTGAACACCGAGTCCAAGTACCTGCTCTTCCGGCACGCGTTCGAGGAGTGGGGTGTCTCGCGGGTGGACCTCAAGACCGATGCGCGCAACCGGCGTTCGCGGGCCGCCATCGAGTCGGTGGGCGCCACGCTGGAAGGCGTCCTGCGGAACTGGTCCCGGTCGTATGTGCCCGGTGAGGAGGGGCGGCTGAGGGATTCGGCGATCTTCTCCATCACGGCCGAGGAGTGGCCGGAGGTGCGGGGGCGCCTGGAGGCGCGGGTGGGGGGTGCGTAGGCGGCTTCACGGGGCGCCCCCGTGAGTTCGGGGACGCCCCGTGCACGGTTCCGTCCTCAAACGCCGGACGGGCTGGGGGTGGCGGTCCGGCTGGGGGCGAACCCGCGCAGGCGCAGCGAGTTGCCGACCACGAACACCGACGAGAACGCCATCGCCGCGCCCGCGATCATAGGGTTCAGCAGGCCCGCCGCGGCCAGCGGGAGCGCCGCCACGTTGTACGCGAACGCCCAGAACAGGTTCGTCCGGATGGTGCTCAGCGTCCGGCGGGCCAGGCGGATCGCGTCCGACGCCGCCCGCAGGTCGCCCCGGACCAGGGTCAGGTCGCCCGCCTCGATGGCCGCGTCCGTGCCGGTGCCCATCGCCAGGCCCAGGTCGGCCTGGGCCAGCGCGGCGGCGTCGTTCACGCCGTCGCCGACCATCGCCACCGAGCGGCCCTCCGCCTGGAGGCGCTTGACGACGTCCACCTTGTCCTGCGGCATGACCTCCGCGTACACCTCGCCGATCCCGACCTCGGCCGCGACCGACTCCGCCACCGCCCGGTTGTCGCCGGTCAGCAGGATGGGCGTCAGGCCCAGGCGGCGCAGGCGGGTGATCGCCTCCGCGCTGGTGTCCTTCACCGCGTCGGCCACCTCGACCACCGCGCGCGCCTCGCCGTCCCAGGCGACCGCGATCGCCGTGCGGCCGGCGGCCTCCGCCTCGGCCTTGCGGGCGGCCAGGCCGGCCGGGAGGCGGATCTCCCACTCCGCGAGCAGCTGTTCACGGCCGACGAGGACCGCGTGGCCGTCGACCACGCCCTGGACGCCGAGCCCGGGGACGTTGACGAAGTCTTCCGGCGTGGGGAGGGGTGCGCCGGTGCGTTCGGCGGCCCCGGTCGCCACCGCCTGGGCGATGGGGTGTTCGGAGGCGTGTTCCAGGGCGCCGGCGAGGCGGAGGGCGTCGGTTTCGGTGGTGCCGGGGGCGGTGTGGACGGCCTGGAGGGTCATCCGGCCGGTGGTGACGGTGCCGGTCTTGTCCAGGACGATGGTGTCGACGCGGCGGGTGGATTCCAGGACCTCGGGGCCCTTGATCAGGATGCCGAGCTGGGCGCCGCGTCCGGTGCCGACCATCAGCGCGGTCGGTGTGGCGAGGCCCAGCGCGCAGGGGCAGGCGATGATCAGGACGGCCACCGCCGCCGTGAACGCTGCCGTGAGCCCCGCGCCGTCCGCCAGCCAGAAGCCCAGGGTGCCGAGGGCGAGCGCGATGACCACGGGGACGAACACCGCCGAGATCCGGTCCGCGAGGCGCTGCGCCGCCGCCTTGCCGTTCTGCGCGTCCTCGACCAGCTTCGCCATCCGGGCCAGCTGGGTGTCCGCGCCGACGCGGGTCGCCTCGACCACGAGGCGGCCGCCCGCGTTGAGCGTCGCGCCGGTCACCGTGTCGCCGACGCCGACCTCCACCGGGACGGACTCGCCGGTGAGCATGGACGCGTCCACCGCCGAGGAGCCCTCGACCACCGTGCCGTCCGTGGCGATCTTCTCGCCGGGGCGCACCAGGAAGCGGTCGCCGACGTGGAGGTCCGCCGTGTCCACGGTCACCTCGCGCCCGTCGCGCAGGACGGTGACCTCCTTGGCGCCCAGTTCGAGGAGGGCCTTCAGCGCGGCGCCCGCCTTCCGCTTCGACCGGGCTTCGAAGTAGCGCCCGGCGAGGATGAACGCGGTGACGCCGGCCGCCGCCTCCAGATAGATGTTCCCCGCGCCGTCGGTGCGGCCGATGGTCAGCTCGAACGGGTGCGTCATGCCGGTCATCCCGGCGGTGCCGAAGAACAGCGCCCACAGTGACCACAGGAACGCGGCCGAGGTGCCGAGGGAGATGAGCGTGTCCATCGTCGCCGCGCCGTGCCGGGCGTTGGTCCACGCGGCCCGGTGGAACGGCCAGCCCGCGTACGTGACGACGGGCGCGGTGAGGGTGAGGGCGAGCCACTGCCAGTTGTCGAACTGGAGCGCCGGGACCATCGACATGGCGATCACCGGCACGGCGAGGAGCACGGCGGTGACCAGCCGCTGCCGCAGGGTGTCCGCCTCCCGCGCGGCGGGCACGGCCGCCTGCTCGGCGCCGTCCTCGGCCTTACGCGCCAGGGGTGCGGGTTCGTGCGCGGTGTAGCCGGTCTTCTCGACCGTGGCGATGAGGTCCTGTACGGAGACGGCGGCGCCGTCGTAGGTCACGTGGGCCTTCTCCGTGGCGTAGTTGACGCCGGCCGTCACGCCGTCCATCCGGTTGAGCTTCTTCTCGATGCGGGCCGCGCAGGAGGCGCAGGTCATGCCCCCGATGGCCAGCTCGACCTCGGCCTCTGCGGTGTGTGTGGTGTGCGCGGTGTGCGCTGACACGGGGCCCTCCTCGTGGTCCGGGGTACCCCGTCCCGGGTACCGGGCTCCAGGTACCCCCTGGGGGTATCTCTTCTACGGTCATGTATACCCCCACCCCCTATGTCGAAGCAAGGGTGGTCCTTTGCGGGCGCGTGGGGCGCGCCGGTCGGTCGCCCGGCGTCCGTTCGGCCTCGCGTATCTTCACGTTCACGGTCAGGGCTGCGCCCTCGGCCTACCGCCCCGTAGGCTGGCCATTGGACTAGACCTATAGCTGCTTCCTGGAGGATTGGGTTCCCATGAGCAACCGTGCAGTCCTGGAGGTGATCGCTCTCGACGCGGAGGACGCGGTCGCCGCCCAGGCGGGTGGTGCGGACCGGCTTGAGCTGGTCACCGACATGGCGGCGGACGGCCTCACCCCGTCCTGTGCGACGTTCGCGGCGATCCGCGCCGCGGTGGACATTCCGCTGCGCGTGATGCTCAGGGTCGCCGACGGCTTCGCGGCCGGTGACATCGAGATACTCGTACGCAAGGCGCGTGAGCTGCGGGCGGAGGGTGCGGACGAGTTCGTGCTCGGCTTCCTGGACGCGGACGGGCACCCCGATCTGGTCGCGGTCGAGCGGCTCGTCGCCGTGCTGGACGGCTGCCGGTGGACGTTCCACCGGGCGATCGACCGGGCGGCGGACCGGGACGGGCTCCGCAAGGCGCTGGCGGATCTGCCGGGGCTCGACACGTATCTGACGGCCGGGGCGGCGGCCGGGGTGGACGCGGGGATACCGACGTTGGTGGCCGAGGCGGGGCGGTCGGGCGAGCCGGGGTACGAGCCGCGGATTCTCGTGGGGGGCGGGTTGCGGCTGGAGCACCTGCCGGCGCTCCTGGATGCGGGGATCGACGCCGTCCACATCGGGGGTGCGGCGCGGCCCGGCGGCTGGGCGGGGCCGGTTTCCGCGGATGCGGTGCGGGAGTGGCGGGGGGTGCTGGACGCGTAGCGCCTCTGGGCGGGGGCCTGCTGCGCCCCGTGGCGCGGCGTGGTTTCGGGGGCGCTGCCGGGGGGCCTGCCGCGCCCCGAGGCGCGCTGTGGTCGCGGGGGCGCTGCCCCCGTACTCCCGCTCCTCAAACGCCGGAGGGGCTGGAAGGGCCGGTGCGTCCGGAATGGACCGGCGGCGCGGCCGGAATCGGGTGTGGTGGAACGTCCGTCTGTCATGGCCCTGGCGCAACCGGCGCCCCTCGTCCCACAATGGCCTCGCGGTGATGGGAACGCTCCCATGGCGCGCCTCCCCGGCATGCCCGTCTGTCGTGGGAGCGCTCCCATCACCCTCTTCCGTCCCCACGACGAAAGGCCCCTGGTGAACGCCTCCCCGCCCCCGTCCCCCGTGCGGCGCAGACGCCGTGCGCTCGGTGTACTGGCCGTCGCCGCCCTCTGCGGCGGCATCCTCACCGCCCCCGGTGCCGTCGCCGCCGACGGCGACCCCGCTCCGGAACAGATCACCAACGGCGACTTCTCCGCGGGGACCGCGCCCTGGTGGTCGACGGCCAACGCGCCCGTCGCCGTCGTGGACGGGCGGCTGTGCGCCGACGTGCCGGGCGGGACCGCCAACCCGTGGGACGCGATCATCGGGCAGAACGACATCCCGCTCGTCGCCGGTGAGGCGTACACGCTGTCGTACACGGCGAGTTCGACCGTACCGCTGTCCATCCACACCAACGTGCAGATGGCGACGGAGCCGTACACCACCGACCTCTCCGCGACCGATCACATCGGCGCCGAGGCCACCGCCTACACGCACGTGTTCACCGCCGCCGCGGACCTGGACGGCGCGCAGGTGGCGTTCCAGGTCGGCGGGGGCGCGGAGGCGGCGACCTTCTGCGTGGACGACGTGTCGCTGCGCGGGGGCGCCGAGCCGCCCGTGTACGTGCCCGACACCGGGTCGCCGGTCCGCGTCAACCAGGTCGGCTACCTGCCCAAGGGCCCCAAGACCGGCACCCTGGTCACCGACGCGACCGATCCGCTGCCGTGGACGCTGAAGGCGGCCGACGGGGCGACCGTCGCGAGCGGGACGACCACGCCCGGCGGCGAGGACCCGACCTCGCGGCAGAACGTGCACACCTTCGACTTCAGCGCCGCCACCACCACCGGCGACGGCTTCACGATCGAGGCGGACGGGCAGGTCAGCGAGCCCTTCTCGATCCGGGCGGACCTGTACGACAGCCTCCGGTCCGACTCGCTCGCGTACTTCTACCAGAACCGCAGCGGCATCGCGATCGACGCGGACCTGGTCGGCGAGGAGTACGCGCGCCCGGCCGGGCACCTCGGGGTCGCGCCGAACAAGGGCGACACGGACGTGCCGTGCCAGGAGGGCGTCTGCGACTACCGGCTCGACGTGCGCGGCGGCTGGTACGACGCCGGCGACCACGGCAAGTACGTCGTGAACGGCGGCATCGCGGTCGCCGAGCTGATGGACACCTACGAGCGCACGCTGACCGCCGACGGCGCGGAGGCGGCCGAGCTGGGCGACGGCGCGCTGCGGGTGCCCGAGCACGGCAACGACGTGCCGGACATCCTGGACGAGGCGCGCTGGGAGCTCGACTTCCTGATGCGCATGCAGGTCCCGGCCGGCGAGCCGCTGGCCGGCATGGCGCACCACAAGGTGCACGACGCCAACTGGACCGGTCTGCCGATGCGGCCCGAACTCGACCCGGAGCAGCGCGAACTGCACCCGCCGACGACCGCCGCGACCCTGAACCTCGCCGCCACGGCCGCCCAGTGCGCCCGGCTCTACGCCCCGTTCGACGCGGAGTTCGCGGCCAAGTGCCGTACCGCCGCCGAGACGGCGTGGGCCGCCGCGAAGGCGCACCCGGACGTGCTCGCCAGCCCGGCGGACGGTGTCGGGGGCGGGACGTACGAGGACAACGACGTGCGCGACGAGTTCTACTGGGCCGCCGCCGAGCTGTTCACCACCACGGGCAAGGACGCGTACCGGCAGGCGCTGCTGGACTCGCCGCTGCACGGTGACGTGGACGCGGCCTTCCCCGCCGACGGCGGCATCTGGTGGGGCGGCACCGCCGGGCTCGGCGTGCTGACCCTGGCCACGGTCCCGAACGACCTGACGGCCGACCAGCTCGCGGACGTACGGAGCGTCGTGACGACGGCCGCCGACCGGTACCGGGCGCAGACCGAGGACCAGCTGTACGGCGTGCCGTACGCGCCCAAGGGCCAGAACTACGCCTGGGGCTCCAACAGCCAGGTCCTGAACAACATGATCGTGATGGCGACGGCCGCCGACCTCACCGGTGACACCGGCTACCGGGACGCCGTCCTGCGCGGCGCGGACTACCTGTTCGGGCGCAACCCGCTCAACCAGTCGTACGTCACCGGCTACGGCGAGCGGTACTCGCAGAACCAGCACCACCGGTTCTGGGCCCACGAGCCCGACCCGTCCCTGCCGCACCCGCCGGCCGGGTCCCTCGCGGGCGGGCCCAACCTGACCGCCCCGACCTCGGGCGACCCGGAGGCCGCCTCGAAGCTCATGGGGTGCGCGGCGGCGATGTGCTACCTGGACGACAACGGCTCGTACGCCACCAACGAGGTCGCCATCAACTGGAACGCCCCGCTGGCCTACATCGCCTCCTACCTGGACGACGCGGGCGACGCCACGGGTCCGGACCGGACCTGCGAGGTGACGTACTCCTCGCACCCGTGGAGCACCGGCTCGACCACCACGGTCACGGTGAAGAACACCGGTACCGAGCCCGTCACCCCGTGGTCGCTGACCTGGCTGCTGCCCGGTGACCAGAAGCTCAGCCACACGTGGAGCGCCGAGATCGACCAGTACGGCAGGACGGTGACGGCCGCGCCGCTGTCCTGGAACCGGACCATCGCGCCCGGGGCCTCCGTGGACTTCGGGTTCAACAGCAGCGTCACGGGCCCGGCTGCCGACCCGGGCACGGTGAAGCTGAACGGACGTGCCTGCACGTCCGGCTGATGACCGGGCGGGGGCGGGGGTGGACAACGGTCCCCCCGCCCCCGTTCACTTCCTACGCCAACTCCTCCGGCAGCGGCGCCGAGTGAAGCACCGTCAGACCGGAGACCGCACGGGTCAGCGCCACGTACAGGCGGCGCAGGCCCGTGCGTTCGTCCGGTTCGCCGTCGACCACGGCGGCCGGTTCGTCCAGCACCACGTAGTCGTACTCCAGGCCCTTCGCCAGCGACGCCGGGACCAGGGTCAGCCGGGTCTCGGCGGTCGTCTCCCGACCGGGGGAGAGATACGTGTGACCGGCCGCCGTCAGCGCGCCGGCCAGGGCCGGGACGCGCGCGTCGGCGGCGATCAGGCCGATCGACCCCTCGTGCGCCAGGGACTCCTCGCAGGCCGCGACGACGGCCGCGTCCAGCTCCGCCGCATCCGCCACCTCGCGCACGGCCAGCGAGCCCGGCGACTCACGCACCGACTCCACCGGCGTCAGCCCCGGCGAGATCACCGGGAGCAGCCGGGAGGCGTACGCGATCACATCGCGCGGCACGCGGAAGCCGGCCGTCAGCTCCTCCACGACCGCGTCCGCCTTGCCCAGGTGGTGCAGCGCCTGCTCCCAGCTCTGCGTGGACCACGGCGTCGTGCCCTGCGCCAGGTCGCCGAGGACGGTGGCCGAACCGGTCGAGCAGCGGCGGCCGACCGCGCGGTACTGCATGGGGGAGAGGTCCTGCGCCTCATCGATCACGACATGGCCGAGCGAGTGCGTACGCGACACCAGGTCGGCCGCCTCGTCGATCAGCACCGCGTCCGCCGCCGACCACTTGGCGGTCTTCACGCTGCGGGCCGGCTTGGCCCAGAGGATCGCCTTCTGCTCGTCCTCGGAGAGCAGCCCGTCCGCGTGTTCCGCCAGGAACTCCGGGTCGGACAGCAGCCGCAGGACCAGCTTCGCCGGCTCGACGGCCGGCCAGATCGCCTTCACGGCCGCCTTCACCGCCGTGTTCCGGGCCACCGCGTTCTGCACCCGGTCGTCGGGCGCCTCGCCCGCCTGCTCCATCCGCACCAGGACCGCGTGCGCGATGCGCTGGGGCAGCGCCTCGTGGGCGGCGCCGTACCGCATGTCCCGGGCCAGCAGTTCCTGGACCATCTCCTCGATCTCGTACGCCGGGACGCGCCAGCGCCGCGAGCCGCGCACCACCATCACCGGCTCGGTGGGCGGTGTGACGTGCGAGCGGAGGGCGCGCCGCAGCACCTCCGCCATGCGGGCGTCGCCCTTCACGACGGCGGCGGGGGCCTCGTCCGTGCCCCTGACCTCGATCTGCGCGGTCACCAGGTCCTCGACGGTCGCCTGCTTGACCTCCAGCTCGCCGAGGGCCGGGAGCACCTGCTCGATGTAGTGCAGGAACGAGCGGTTCGGCCCGACGACCAGGGTGCCGGTGCGGGCCAGGCGCTCGCGGTGCGCGTACAGCAGATACGCGACCCGGTGCAGGCCCACGGCGGTCTTCCCGGTGCCGGGGCCTCCCTGCACGCAGACCGTGCCGCCCAGCTCGCTGCGGACGATCTCGTCCTGCTCCGGCTGGATCGTGGCGACGATGTCCCGCATCGGGCCGACGCGGGGGCGCTCGATCTCCGCCTGGAGCAGCTTGCTGGTCTGCTCGGCCTCGGCGGGGTCGGTCAGGTGTTCGTCCTCGTACGCGGTGAGGTCGCCGCCGGTGTAGCCGAAGCGGCGCCTGCGGCCGACGTCCATCGGGTCCTTGCGGGACGCGCGGTAGAACGGCTGGGAGACCGGGGCGCGCCAGTCGATCACCATCGGGTCGCCCTGCGCGTCGTGCACATGGCGGCGCCCGATGTAGAACTGCTCCCCCTCCGCGCCCTCGGCCTGCTCCGCCCCGACGACGTGCAGATAGTCCAGGCGCCCGAAGAACAGCGGGGTGTGCGCCAGGTCCGCGAGCGACTTGATCCGCTCGTCGATCTGCGCCTGGAGCACCGCCGCGTTCACCCAGTTCGCGGTGACGTCGCGGATGTCCAGGGCCTGGGCGTCCTCCCGCATGGCGCGCAGCGCGGCGCGCGAGGCCGCGAGATGGGCGCGCTCATGGCCGAGGGGGTCGGTGGTGGTGTCGCTCTCGAATTCGTGCGCGGGCACGGTGTTGCCTCCGGCATTCAACGCAGGACGGCGGACCGCGTCTCACCCTCAGGGGTGTGCGGTCCGCTCGGGGATCGATCGTGCGTACGGTTGTCGGCCGGTTTCCGTCCGGTCGGCGGCGCTCCCCCGGCTGCCGGCAGGGCCCCTCCGGGGCCGCCGGTACCACGGTGCGGGAGGCGGGCAGACCGGGGAGTGTACCGGCGGGCGGGGGGTGGGCGCGAATGGTTTTACCGGGGTGCGTCGCTTCTTACGGCTCCGAGGGTCCGCGCCCGTCCCTCCCGTAGGGGATGCCGTGCGACCGGAGGCGTACGCGGGCCGCTTCCGGCTTCCGTCTGCGGGCCGACGCCCCGGCGCACCCGTCCGGAGCACCATGGATACATGAGCACCGTCACCCTTGACCCGAGCAGGACCGGCGCCACCGCGGCCCCCGGTCACCCCCACAACCGCGCCTCCGGCGCCCTGCGTGCCGTGAAGGTCTTCGCGCAGGCCGCCTTCGGCGTCGTCGTCCTCGGCGAGTACGCGGAGGAGGCGGGGGTGCGGCGGCGCTGACCGCACCCCCGCCCCTCGCTCAGCTCTCCGACAGCAGCTCGTCCGCGTCCACGATGCGGTACGCGTAGCCCTGCTCGGCCAGGAACCGCTGGCGGTGCGCCGCGAAGTCCTGGTCGATCGTGTCGCGCGCGACGACCGAGTAGAACCGCGCCTCGTGCCCGTCGGCCTTCGGCCGCAGCACCCGGCCCAGGCGCTGCGCCTCCTCCTGGCGCGAACCGAACGTCCCCGACACCTGGATGGCGACCGTCGCCTCCGGCAGGTCGATGGAGAAGTTCGCCACCTTCGACACCACCAGCACGTTCAGCTCGCCCTGCCGGAACGCCTCGAACAGCTTCTCGCGCTGCGCGTTGCTCGTCTCGCCCTTGATCACCGGGGCGTCCAGGTGCTCGCCCAGCTCGTCCAGCTGGTCGATGTACTGCCCGATGACAAGTGTCTGCTCTCCCTTGTGCTTGCGCACCAGCGCCTCGGTGACCTTCCGCTTCGTCGCGGTCGTCGCGCAGAACCGGTACTTCTCCTCGGCCTCGGCGGTCGCGTACGCGAGGCGCTCCGAGTCCGTGAGGTTGACCCGGACCTCGACGCAGTCCGCCGGGGCGATGTAGCCCTGCGCCTCGATCTCCTTCCACGGGGCGTCGAACCGCTTCGGACCGATGAGCGAGAAGACGTCCGACTCGCGGCCGTCCTCGCGGACCAGGGTCGCGGTCAGGCCGAGGCGGCGACGGGCCTGGAGGTCGGCGGTGAACTTGAAGACGGGGGCGGGGAGCAGGTGCACCTCGTCGTAGACCACGAGGCCCCAGTCGCGGGAGTCGAACAGCTCCAGGTGCGGGTAGACGCCCTTCCGGCGGGTCGTCAGCACCTGGTAGGTGGCGATCGTGACCGGCCGGATCTCCTTGCGCGTCCCGCTGTACTCGCCGATCTCGTCCTCGGTCAGCGAGGTCCGCTTCACCAGCTCGTGCTTCCACTGGCGGGCGGAGACGGTGTTCGTCACCAGGATCAGGGTGGTCGCCTTGGCCTGCGCCATCGCGCCCGCGCCGACGAGCGTCTTGCCCGCGCCGCAGGGGAGCACGACGACGCCGGACCCGCCGTGCCAGAACCCGTCGACGGCCTGCTGCTGGTACGGGCGCAGCGCCCAGCCGTCCTCGTTCAGCTCGATCGGGTGTGCCTCGCCGTCCACGTAGCCCGCGAGGTCCTCGGCGGGCCAGCCGAGCTTGAGCAGCGTCTGCTTGACCTGGCCGCGCTCGGAGGGGTGCACGGCGACGGTGTCCGGGTCGATCCTGGCGCCGACCAGGGGCTGGACCTTCTTCGACCGGAGGATCTCCTCCAGTACGGGCCGGTCCGTCGTCGTCAGGACGAGCCCGTGCACGGGGTGCTTGGACAGGGTGAGGCGGCCGTAACGGTCCATCGTCTCGGCGATGTCGACGAGCAGCGCGTGCGGTACCGGGTAGCGGGAGTACGTCACGAGCGCGTCCACGACCTGCTCGGCGTCGTGCCCGGCCGCGCGGGCGTTCCACAGTCCGAGCGGGGTCAGCCGGTACGTGTGGATGTGCTCGGGCGCCCGCTCCAGCTCGGCGAACGGCGCGATGGCCCGACGGCAGGCGTCGGCCTGCTCGTGGTCGACTTCCAGGAGGAGCGTTTTGTCGCTCTGGACGATGAGGGGTCCGCTCACGCGCGTTGGCCCTTCCGGCTCGGGGGAAACCTCCAGTGTGCCGCATCGGTGGCGGGTGTGTCGTTGGCCCGGTGCGGACCGGGGGGCCTTGCGCGGTGCCCCGGGCCCGGCGAACCCAGCCCGTCCGGCGTTCGAGGACGGAACCGGTGCGCCCGGTCCGGGGCGGAAGGTTCCGTCCTCAAGCGCCGGACGGGCTTGGTTTTGTGCGGGCGGCTCGTGGGCGCGCGGACCGGGCCGGGGCGGACGGTGGGCCTACTCCGCCAGTTCCGCCACGCCCGTGATGCGGTGCAAGGGGTACGTGCGGATCTCGTCCGCCGTGTGGTCGTACGCCGTGACGTAACCGCCCTCCACACGGACCGGGGCGATCACGCGCTGGCTCGCCGTGCCCTCCGCGTTGACGTAGCCGATCCACACCGCGGAGCCGGTCATCGCGGCGGCCTGGACGGTGACCAGGGTCTCCGCCGCGGTGGTGCGGGGCAGCGCGCCGGGCGGCCGGGCGGGCCCGTTCTCCGGCTGGGCCTTGACCACCGTCGCCGCGTCGTCCCCGGCCCGGATCGCCCGGACCGCCGCGCCGAGCAGCGTGGTGTCCGGCACGGGCGGGCCCTCGGGGACCGGGGCGGGCGCGGAGCGGGGCGGGGTGCGGTGGGCGCCGGTCCGGGTGATCAGCACGTCGCCGTCGGCGGACTCCGCGGCCGGGGCGTACCCCATCTCGCGCAGCCCGTCGAGCAGGGACGCCGGATCGGCCGACGCCGCCAGCACCGTGGGCGCGATCCGGCGCAGCCGCAGCGCGGCGGACCGCTTGTCGGCCAGGATCTCGCCGAGCACCGCCTCGTCGTCGCACCGTACGTACGAGGACGCGGCGCCGATCCGGAGGTGCCCGTGGCGGCGGGCCACGTCGTCGATGAGATAGCTCAGCGGCTGCGGCACCGGCGTACGGCTGTGCGTGGCGAGGAAGGCGTGCAGGTCGGCGGCGGTCCGCCCGGCGTCCAGGGCGCGGCGGACGGACCCGGGCGTGAAGCGGTACACCGTCGCCCCGCCCTTGGACTCGACGTCCGCGAGCGTGCCGAGCAGGTCGGCCAGCGGGCGTTCCAGCGGGCCGGGCGCGACGGCCGTCAGGTCGGCCTGGAGCAGGACGTGGTCCAGCGGTTCCGGCAGCAGCGGGGCGAGCAGGGCGGCGGCCTTCGCGGGCCCCTCGGCGAGCAGGGCGCGGGTCTGGGCGGCGAGCGCCCCGCGCCCGGTGACGCCCAGGAGCTCCGACTCGTTCAGCGTCCACAGGGCGATCCGGGACCGCAGATCCATGGCCCCCTCGGCGGCGGCCCCGCGCAGCGGGCGCTCCCAGCGGAGCCGGGCGAGCACGGACTCGGGGTCCGGCGCGGTGCCGGCCGGCAGCGCGTCGAGCAGGGCGAGGACCCGGCGGCGCACCTCGGGCGCGGCGGAACGGTCCAGGTCCGGGCCGAGGGCGGACAGCGCCCGCCCCTTCGCGTCCTGGCCGCCGACCAGGCCGGAGGTCCGGGTGGCGGTGAGCCAGGCCGTCGCGAGGGAGACCCAGCGCTCCTGCGCGGGCAGGTCCAGCCATTCGTCGGACGCCGGCGTCGGCGCGTACCGCTCGTCCGCCTCGCCGTCGGACGCCAGTAGCCCGGCCGCGTACGCGAGCTCCACCCAGAACGCGGCGACGGGCTCCGGGACGTCCAGCGCGGCGGCCGTCTTCCGCAGCTCGCGGACGCTCAGCCCGCCGGCGCGAAGGACGGCCGGGCCGCCGCCGTCCCAGTGCTTCAGCAGCTCCTCGACGGTGGACACCGCCAGGAACGCCTGGCCGGCCGCCGCGCTGTCCACAGCCTGTGGATCGCGTTCGGCGACGGCGGCCACGGCCGGCGGCCGGGGCTCCGGCGTCCGGTGGGCGCGCCCGGCCCGCAGATGCAGCGCCGCCTCGCGCGGCAGTACGACGGTCCGGGTCGAGACGGGCAGCAGCAGCCCCCGGTCCCGCAGCCACTTCACGGGCGGCGCCGGATTCGGCGTCACCTCCCCGTACGGCGGCCCCCACACCAGCCGGTCCAGGACCGCCAGGGCCTCCGTCGGCGCGGTGTCCAGCAGCTCGCCCATCCGGGCCCGGTCGGTGAACAGCCCGGTCAGGGCCGCCACCGCGGAGACCGGGTCGTGCGTGGCGGGCAGCCCGGCGGCGGCCAGGATCTCCTGGAGCCGGCCGGGGGACATCCCCGCGGTGGCCTCGGCGACGGTCGGCCCGAGCCCGGTGGGGGAGGGGTGCTGCGGCGACGGCGACAACAGCTCGCGCGCCGTGCGTACGAGCCGCAGCCGGTCGTCCTCGCCCCAGACGAGCGCCTGTTCGCGCAGGGTGCCGACCGCGCCGGGCAGCGCCGCCACGATCGCGGCGCCCATGTCGTCGCGCTGCTCGCCGTCGTCCTGCCCGTCCCCGGTCAGCAGCCCGAGCAGCGTCCCGTACGGTGCCGGGTCGGGCGCGACCGCCAGCGCCTCGGCGGCCTGGAGCGCGAACCGGTCCAGGCGTTCCAGGGCGCGTACGACGGACGCACGGGTGCCCGCGCGCGTGGCGAGCTGCGTGATGTCGCCCGGCACCGGGGAGAGGAGATCGGGCCGCGCCCGCAGCAGCCCGGCCAGTGACTCGTCGTCCCGGGCGCGCAGTGCCTCGGCGAGCGTCCGCGGTGGTGTGGTCGTCCCCATCCGACCCACGGTAGCCGCTCCGGACAGCCCTGAGGGCGCTACCGTCGGTGCAGGCCGGTGGCGGGGAACCGAGGGGAAGCGACGCGTGGCGATCGAGAGCGACCAGCTCGTCTACGACTACCTGAGCCGGGTCGGCGACCTGGCCCAGCAGCAACAGTTGCCGTCCGGCGCCCGGATGAGGCTGGTGGCGGAGCTCCGGACGGAGATCGACCGCCGGCGCACGGCCCAGCGGGCGCACACCCCGGGCCAGGTCCGCCGCATCATCGGCACCCTGGGCACCCCGGACGAACTGGTCGCGGCGGCGGCCCGGGCGGGGGCGTCGGAGCCGCCGGACCCCCCGGAAATCCCCGAACCGCGCCGCGCGAGTCTTCCCGGCCGGGACCCGGACGCCGACGCCCCGCGCGGCCCGGGCAAGGGCGCTTCGGCCGCGCGCCGGAGAGGCAAGGGGGCCTTCGCCCCGCGCCGGGCGGACCGGGACGCCGAGGCCCCGGACGACTCCCTCCGGGACCGGGCGGACCGGGACGACTCCGCCCCGCACCGGGCGGGCATGGACGAGCTCGGCCCGGACGCGGGCGACGGCGACTGGTGGCGTGACGAACCCGGGCCGTTCGGTGAGACCGGCCCCGGGGCGTTCGGCGAGTTCGGTCCGGGCACGGAGGTGCCGGGGTTCCGGGGCGGCGTGGAGATCCCGGCGCTGCTCCGGCCGCCGGAGGCGGAGGCGGACGAGGAGCCGGAAGAGGAAGCGGAGGACGAGGCCCCGGAAGAGGCGGAGCCGGAGGCGCCCCCGGAGAAGGCGCGCCGGCGGCTCCGCCGTGCCCGCCCGGCGCCGGCGGCTCCTCGGGATGCCCCCCGCCGGGGCTTCGGCCACCCCGTACTGCTGCTGGCGGCGGCCCTTCTCGTGGTGGGCGCGGTGATGGGCTCCCTGCTCGCCCTCGCGGGCGGCTGGCTGCTCGCGTACAGCTCCCGCAAACTGTCCCGCGCCGAAGCGAAGTGGGCCGCGATGGGCCTGCCCGGGGCGGTCGCGGCGGGGACCCTGGTCTGGCTCTGGGGCCGCATGGACGGCCGCTGGGGGACCCCGATCCCGGAGCACGGCATGCGGGACGCGCTGGGCGACGTATGGCCGGTGACGGTACGCACCGCAGCGGTGGCGTCAGCCCTGTTCCTGGTGTGGCGCGCACGGCGGAGGTAGCGGCGGCGCCGGCCGGAGCCCGCCCCGGGCCGCCGCACCGGGGCCCCGGGGCCGACGGCCGGCCCGGCACAATGGGGGCATGACCCCCTCACCCCTCACGGTCGGCTTCGACCTGGACATGACGCTCATCGACTCCCGCCCCGGCATCAAGGCCGTCTACGAGGCCCTGGTCGCCGAGACGGGCACCCCGATCGACACCGACCTGGTGGTGAGCCGTCTGGGTCCCCCGCTGGAGGACGAGCTGGCGAACTGGTTCCCGCCCGCCGACGTGCCTGCCATGGTGAACCGTTACCGCGCGATGTACCCCGCGTACGCCATCGAGCCGACCCTCGCCATGCCCGGCGCCCGCGAGGCGATCGAGGCGATACGGGAGCGCGGCGGCCGCACCATGGTCGTCACCGCCAAGTACGAGCCGAACGCCAAGCTGCACCTGGCCCACCTCGGCATCGAGCCCGACGTCATCGCGGGCAACCTCTGGGCCGAGCAGAAGGCGGTCGCGCTGAAGGAGCACGGCGCCACGGTCTACGTGGGCGACCACATCGGCGACGTCCGCGGCGCCCAGGCCGCGAACGCCGTCCCGGTGGGCGTCGCGACGGGCCCCTGCGACGCGGAGGAACTCCGTACGGCCGGAGCGGACACCGTCCTCGCCTCCCTCACCGAACTCCCCGCCTGGCTCGACGCGTACACGCGGCGCACCGCGGGCTAACGCGCGCCGGCCGCACCGAACAGCTCCCGGAAGGCCCGCGCCCGCTCCCCGATGAGCCGCATCCGGGCATCCCACTCGGGCCCCCGCGCGTGCGCCGGGTCGGTGGTGATCTGGCCGTCGTGCTTCCGGTAGAGGAGCCCCACCTCGGCGGTGAACCAGCCCGGACTGAACGCGTCGAGCCCGAGCAGCAGCCCGGTGTCGCCCGAGGCCGGGAGGGCGGTCCACCCGCCGAGGGCGACGACGAACTGCCGGCGTACGCACAGGGTGGCCGGGTGGACCTGCGCCCGGTGGTGCCGCTCCCAGTGCGCGAGGACGGTGCCGGGCTCGACCGGCCCTTCCGCCGGGTCGGGGAAGCCGACGCGGCTGCCGTCCGGCATCAGGTCGAGCACCGCCGAGGTGACCCACCCGACCTCGGGCCGCTCGGTCAGCACCCGGATGTCCCGGGCCAGGGCCCCGTCGGTCAGCAGATCATCGCCGTCCAGCGTTTTGACCAGCTCCCCGTACGACCGCCCGAGCGCCACGGTCCGCGAGACGTGCGGCCCGCCCCGCCGCGAGGAGGCGACCTTGATCCGGGGATCGTCCGGCAGGAGCTCCGCGGCCCCGACCCCCGCCCCGTCCTCCTGTATCAGCCACTCCCACTCCCACCCGTCGGGCAGCACCTGCGCCACGAGGGAGTCGTACGTCTCCCGCAGATACGCGAGTCCGGCCCGGTGGACGGGGGTGATGAGGGACACGAGGTGGGTCATGAGAGCGGCCTTCCGGGCAGCGGAACAACATGCCCACGGCAGCGAAGCACAGTCCCGACACCCCGTCAAAAGTCAGCTATACCTTCGGCTCTGCGGTGCCGGCGAGAGCCGCGCCGGTGAGGCCGAGGCCGGCGACGGTGTCGGGTCCCGCGAGGCCGGGCGCCCCTCGGTGTGACCGGCCCAGGGCGGCCGGACCGCGCCCCCCGAGTACCGCTGTCAGCCGTCCCGCGACGGACCCCGCGCGCCGCGTCGCCTCCGCCGCCGAAACTGGACGCCCGCGCCTCGGTCCACCACACGGGCGACTCGACCCACACGCCCTTCTGGTGTCGGGCATCCGGGGGGTGAGGGCGATGACGTCCTGGGTCATGCTGCTCCGTGGAGTGGGGTTATGGGCGGGTGGGCGCGGTCAGTACCGGCCGGACAGCTCCTCCAACGCTTCCAGGGACGGTGCTTCCAAGGGCCCCTCCCGGGCGATGACACCGGCTTCCGGCGGCGCGGGGCGCAGGCCCGCGTCCCGCAGTGCCGCGAGGGGGGTGAGTCCGCTCCGCCGCGCTTCCCTGAGGGCCGTCAGCCAAGCGGCTCCGGCGTCGAACGCCTCGTCACCGGCTGCGGTACGGGGCACGTACCCGGCGGCGGAATCGTCGGTGGCCGCCCAGACGAATCCCAGTGTCCGGTCGTCCCGCCGAACCGTGAGGTACCGGACGGGCCCGGCGGCGGTCTGCTCGTAGTCGTCCTCGGACTCGGGCAGACGTGAGTCGAGCAGCCGTGTGCGGTCGAGCGTCTCGAAGGTCCCCCAGGCGTCGTCGTAGGCGGGGCCTTCGGCCCGTACGTCCCGGAATCCGGTCGTGCTCGGTGCCGCGTACCTGTTCTCCTCACCCGGTTCGGGCGGGCCGCCCAGCAGCGCCGAGATGCCGTCTAGCGCGGCGGCGAGCCGGGGCGCGTTCAGCGCGTGCACCTCGGGCTGCTCCCTGCCGCGGGTGTCCACCGTCAGCCAGGCATCGGAGTACGTCTCCAGCATCGTGACGAGCAGGGTGCCGCCCCATACCTCCACCTGAACGACGAACAGCCTTTCGGCGCGGTGGGTGCCTCCGGGCTCCAGCCATTTCCCCGGGCACTCGAGACGAATGACGACGACGAGGTCCCCCTCCAGCGCGTCCGCCTCCCGCACCGCCCGGGCGAAGGGCGAAGCCGGTGCCCACGGTGGCGCTCCGAGGCCCAGCCCGCTCAGCTCCATCCGGACGTTCCGCGGGTTGTCCCGGTCGAGGACCCGCAGAGCAGCCGTCCCGCCGGATGCGGCGAGACCCTGGTCCGCCAGTCGACCCCACAGTCCTGCCGCAGTCCGTGCGGCGTCGCTGGGCCGGAATGCGTCCTGGCCCGGGGAAAGCTCCCATACCCACTCGCCGACAGGAGTCGAGGTGATCACGCAGGCGCCTTTACGAATCCGTTCACAGTCTGTCGGTCACGTCGGGGCCCATGCCGTCCTCCTGTACTTCGCGCGTGGCGATCCCCTCACGTGTAGAAGCTCCGAAGTACGTCGGTTCCCCGGGCTCGGGGGCCATGCCGAGCAGGCTGGTCAGTTCGGTGAGGGCGGCCGTGAGCCGTGGCGCGTTCTTCTCGTACACCGCAGGCTGGGGCCGGCCTGCGAAGTCATGCCATCCCCACACGTCGTGGTGCACTCTGATCTCCGCCGAGAGGCCGGTCGGGGCAGTCGAAAGACTCAGGTTCACCAGCTCGAATTCGGTCCAGGACCGGCCATCCGCGTCGATCCACTTTCCCGCGCCGAGCACGTCGATGTCGGCGATATCGGCGGCCGGTTGTGCTGTCGGACGGCTGCCGACGACTCGCTCCGGAACGCTCGGATCACTCAGTTCCCCGGTGAGCCCAAGAGTGGTTGTCACGCCTGTGGCCCCTACGTCCAGGACGTACCACCTGTATCTGAGCGCGGTCGGCGTAAGAAGTTCGAGCCCGGCCAGAACGTCACACATGCGCGCTGCGACGGCGAGGGCCGACCTCAGCCCCGGCTCCGCGAAGTCGTACAGGTCCCAGTACCACGATCCGCATTCCCGGGGTGCGCGCAGCAGTCTTGTCATGGCGTTTCCTTACGGGAACGTAGTTCGGCTCGGTGGTACGGCGCCCACCGGACCCGCCGGCGCCTCACCGCAGTAGGGACCGCTGATCGTCCCCGCGGACAACGCCGCGTCCTCCACGTTCCTGCCGTAGCCCCTGACGTCTTTGCTCAGGTCCTTCGCGGCGAGCCCGACCAGGGACAGGATCGACTCCACCCCGCCCGGGTGCGTTGCAAGTGCAACGCATTTCCGGCCAAAGGCGGCAGGGTGTGCCTACCGCTCCCGCGACCCCGCGCGGGCCGAGCGGATCACGCCCGCCGCGGCGATCAGGAAGCCGACGCCCATCAGCATGCAGAGGGACCACGCGATGGACGGCAGCGGATGGGTGCCGAGGAAGAGCGGGGCCATGGTGGCGAGGGTGGAGAGGGCGCCGATGAAGAAGACGATCGCGCCGGTCCGGACCAGCCGGTCGCCCGCGCCGGAAGATGAGGTACTCACGCCCTCAGGGTAGTTCCCGGGCGGCGCGGAACCGGGTCCGGGTGACGCAGGTGCCGTTTCCGGACACGGTCCGGATGACCAGGCTTGACGAGGGGTACTTCCCCTGTAGAGGCTTCAGCCAGCAGGGGAGCACGACCACAGGACGGCCTGACCTGCTGAGGGCATTCGTTCCGGCATACGGGTTGAGATGGGGTGCGTGCTTTGCCGACTGGCAAGGTCAAGTGGTTCAACAGCGAGAAGGGCTTCGGCTTCCTCTCCCGCGACGACGGCAGCGACGTCTTCGTGCACTCGTCCGTGCTTCCGGCCGGGGTCGACGCCCTCAAGCCCGGTCAGCGCGTCGAATTCGGCGTGGTCGCCGGCCAGCGCGGTGACCAGGCGCTCTCCGTGACGATCCTCGAACCGACCCCGTCCGTCGCGGCGGCCCAGCGCCGCAAGCCGGACGAGCTGGCATCGATCGTCCAGGACCTGACGACCGTCCTGGAGAACATCACCCCGATGCTGGAACGCGGCCGCTACCCCGACAAGGCGGCGGGTGCCAAGATCGCCGGCCTGCTCCGGGCGGTCGCGGACCAGCTCGACGTGTAGCCGCGACGGCACACCGCGATGTGGGCGTCCCCGGGCGGGTGGGGGCGCCCACCTCCGCGTCAGGGCGCCGGTGTCGGCGTTCCCTCGGCCGGAACCGCCTCGTGGGTGGCCGCGAAGGACGCGTGGACCTCGCATTCCTCCGGCATCTCGTCGGTGGGGACGGCGCACTTCGACGGGTCGGGCGCGGGCCGGCTCCGGGCCGCCCGCCCGGTCTCCGAGGACGGCGACGCGCCGTCCGAAGAGGCCGAGCAGGCGGCCGAGCCCAGCAGCGTGAGCAGGACGACGGCCGCGGAGGCCGCGGCGGCGCGGGTACGCATGTGAAAACCCCCCAGGGTCCATGTACCGGCGTCGGACACGCCGGCCGGTCAACCATGGCACCGCGCACCGCGTTTGTGGCGCGCGGTACGTGAAGGAAGCGTGCGTTCAGACGAACGACAGCGCGTCCGGCGCCAGCGGCGGGACCAGGCCCTCCGCCGCGGCACGGGTCAGCAGGCCGCGGACCGCCGCGTAACCGTCCTCGCCCAGGTCCGCGGTGAACTCGTTCACGTACAGGCCGATGTGCTGGTCCGCGACCGACGGGTCCATCTCCTGGGCGTGTGCGAGGACGTACGGGCGGGAGGTCTCCGGGTCGTCCCACGCCATCCGGACCGAGGCACGCGCCGACTCGGCGAGCAGCTTCAGCGTGTCCGCGCCCAGCGAGCGCTTCGCGATGATGGCGCCGAGCGGGATCGGCAGGCCGGTGGTGTCCTCCCAGTGCCGACCCATGTCGGCCAGGTTGTGCAGGCCGTAGTTCTGGTACGTGAAGCGCGCCTCGTGGATGACCAGGCCGGCGTCGACCTTGCCGTCCCGGACCGCGGGCATGATCTCGTCGAACGGCATGACGACGATCTCGCCGACCCCGCCCGGCACCACGTCGGCCGCCCAGAGGCGGAAGAGGAGGTACGCGGTCGAGCGCTCGCTCGGTACGGCGACGGTCTTCCCGGTCAGGTCGGTGCCCGCCTCGCGGGTGAGGACGAGCGGGCCGCAGCCCCGGCCCAGCGCGCCGCCGCACGGCAGGAGCGCGTACTCCTCCAGGACCCAGGGGAGCACCGCGTACGACACCTTGAGCACGTCCAGCTCGCCGCGCTCGGCCATGCCGTTGGTGATGTCGATGTCCGCGAACGTGACGTCCAGCGCCGGTGCGCCGGGGACCCTGCCGTGCGCCCAGGCGTCGAAGACGAACGTGTCGTTCGGGCAGGGCGAGAAGGCGATGCGCAGCGCGTCAGTGCGCGGTGTCGTCTCGGTCATGGCGGGTCCAGCCTTCCAGTACGGGTATGAGCTTCCCGAACGCCTCGGTCAGCGCGGTCAGCGCGTCGCCGATGCGCCAGGCGTCGCGGTCGCGCGGGCCGACGGTGTTCGACACGGCCCTGATCTCCAGGACCGGCACCGCGACCAGGTCCGCCGCCTCGGCGACCCCGAAGCCCTCCATGGCCTCGGCGACGGCGTTCGGGTGGGCGGCCAGCAGGGCCGCGGCGCGGTCCGCCGTGCCGGTCACGGTGGAGACGGTGAGGATGTCGCCGGCCGTCGCCCCGGTCGCCTCGGCGGCGGCGCGGACGAGGGAGCGGGGCGGGATGTGCGCGTCGCGGCCGAAGCCGAGCCCGGTCACCGGCACGAAGCCGTCCGGGGTCTCGGCGCCCAGGTCCGCCGCGACGATGCGGCGGGAGACGGCCAGCGAACCGACCGGTGCGGCCGGCCCGAATCCGCCCCCGATGCCCGCCGAGATCACCAGGCCGTAGCCGTCCGCCGCCAGCGCGTACGCCGTCGACGCCGCCGAGGCGGCCGGGCCCGCGCCGCCCGCGAGCACGTCCAGCGGGCCGGCGCGGTGGATCTCCGCGCCGCGCACCCGGTGGACCGCCGGACCGGCCCCGTACGCACGCGTGACCGCGTCCCGTTCCACCGGGACCGCGGTCACGACGAGCACGCGCACGTCAGTCGGTCTTCTTCAGCTTGAAGCTCCAGATGCCGATCACCTTCGCGCCCTTGGTCTCCACGATGCTGATCTGCGTCTCCTTCGGGGCCGGTTCGCCGGACTGGCTCTGGCTGGAGAAGAAGGCGCTGCCCGAGATGGACCGGTAGGTCTTCTTGAACGGCTCCGGCTCGCCGCGCTGGCCCTCGATGAAGAGGGTCCAGCCGTTGTCCGCGATCTCCGGGTCGACTCCGAAGTGGACCGTGTCCGACATCGCGACCTCGACGGTCTTCTCCGCCTCCTTGTTGAGGCACTTCTCGGCCTCGGAGTTCTTGAGGGCCTTGCCGTCGTCGTAGCAGACGGCCTCGGCGCTCACCGAGTTGTCGCCGACCGTCACGGTGGCGAGCGGCGTCGGCTTGTCGCAGGCGGAGAGGACAAGGAGTCCCGCGGACACGGCACCAAGAGCGACGCCGATTCGACGGCCCTTACCGGAGAAGAACGCAACGGTCATGGGCCGAAGGCTATCGGTCGTTCCCGCTCACGCCACGCGGGGGTGCGGCGAGCCGCGTCGCGCGGCGCCCAGCAGCCCCCGTACGGAGGCGGAGGCGCCCAGTGCCAGCAGCCCGGCGGCCACGGACATGCCGAGTACGCCGTTGAGGGGGAGGGCGATGCCGATCGCGCCGCCCGCCACCCAGGCCATCTGGAGCAGCGTCTCGGAACGGGCGAACGCGGAGGTCCGCACCTCCTCCGGCACATCGCGCTGGATCATCGCGTCGAGCGACAGCTTCGACAGCGCCTGCGTCAGGCCCGCCGTCGCGGCGAGCGCGGCCACCATGACCGTCGAGAAGAAGACCGCCGCCAGGACCGCCACGCCCAGGGCCACGCCCAGGACCGAGGCGACGATGATCTCCGGGCCCCGCGCCCGCAGCCAGGAGCCCACCGCCGTGCCCAGCGCGTTGCCCACGCCCGCCGCCACGCCGACGATGCCCAGGGAGATCGCGGCGCTCTGCCCGGCGAGCGGGTGCTCGCGCAGCAGGAACGCCAGGAAGAAGATCAGGAACCCGGAGAGCGCGCGGTGCGCCGCGTTGGCCTGGAGGCCGTGCAGCACGGACGGGCCGACCGACCGCAGCCCCGGCCGCCGCTCGCGGCCCCTGCCCCCCGTCTTCGTCGCCCCGGTCTTCGTCGCCCCGGTCTTCGTTCCCCCGGTCTTCGTCGCGGACGGCCGCGGTGGCTCCGGGTGGGGCGCGCTCCCGCCGTGCGGGGGCACGAGCTGCGCCCGGCGCTCGCCCTTCGCCGAGTCCACCTTGGGCGGCAGCGTGAACGCCAGGACCGCGCCGCCGCCGAAGATCGCGCACGCGCCGTACAGCGGCCACTGCGGGCCGATCGTCTGGAGCCCCGCCCCGACCGGCGCGGCGGCCCCGGTCGCCAGCAGCCCGGCCAGGGTCACCCGCGAGTTGGCCTTCACCAACGAGAACTTCGGTGGCAGCAGCCGGGGCACCACGGCGCTGCGCACCACCCCGTACGCCTTCGAGCAGACCAGTACGCCGAGCGCCGCCGGGTACAGCTCCAGGTCGCCGGTCGCGACCGCGCCGGACATGGTCAGGGCCAGCACCGCCCGCGCCAGCATGGAGCCCGCCATCGCGGCGCGGCGGCCGTGCGGCAGGTGGTCCAGGAGCGGGCCGATGACCGGGGCCAGCAGGATGAACGGCGCCATCGTCACCGCGAGGTAGAGCGCGACCCGGCCGCGCGCCTGGTCCGTCGGCACGGAGAAGAACACGGTCGACGCGAGCGCGACGGTGATCATCACATCGCCCGCGCCGTTCACCGCGTGGAGCTCGATCAGCTTGCCGAGGCCGCTCTCACCGGCCCCGTGCGCGTGCGTCGCCTTGCGAATGGACCGGGCGGTGCCGGTGAAGGGGGCGCGCAGGGCATGACCGATCGACCGGCCCGCACTGCGGAGCGGGCCGGGACCGTCGTGCGACCTGGCTGAAGCCACTTGGTCATAGTGCCCCAGGACCGGGCCATGCGAACCGGTCTCCCGGCGGGGCGCGGTCGGGACCGCCCCGTCGGGCCAGTGCCGGGCCGGATCGCGGAGCCGGTCACGGGGTGGCGCGGGGTGCGGATACGGCGGCGTTTCGGACGGCAGGTGGGCGGGGAGCGGCGGAGAGGGTAGCGTGCGTAGCGCGCCACCGGCGGTTGTTCTCGGCCGCGCGCCTCTCGGCGATCCCGCAGAATGGATCGTGGAAGGCGTGCCCGAGGTCGGCTCAACGGGTGCGGACGTCGACGCGGCCCCCAGGTCCGCTCCGTCCGCGACCGTATGGCCGAAATCGATGGCCGATGTGCTGGCGCGCTCGTGAGACTGGCGTAGGAGAGAAGCGAGACCTGTGAGTGCTGCGACGACGCGAGGCCGTACGGCCCGTACCGCCCGTACCCCCGCTCCCGACCGTCTGTGCGCCGAGGCGGTAGACCTCGCCCGCGCGGCGGCGGAGGAGGCGGCCGCGCCGGGGATCGTGGGTGAGCATGTGGCGGTGGTCTCCGAGGGGGACCGGGTCGTCACGCACTACTTCGAGTGCAAGGACCCCGGCTACCGGGGCTGGCGCTGGGCCGTGACGGTCGCCCGGGCCTCCCGCGCGAAGAACGTCACCCTGGACGAGACCGTGCTGCTGCCCGGCAGCGACGCGCTGCTCGCGCCGGAGTGGGTGCCGTGGAGCGAGCGGCTGCGGCCGGGCGACATGGGGCCGGGCGACCTGCTGCCGACCGAGGCGGACGACCTTCGGCTGGAGCCGGGGTACACCGGCGCGGACGAGGTTCCGCCGAACTCGGCGGTCGCCGCGGTCACCGGTGAGCTGGCCGACGTCGTCGACGTGGAGGACGCCGAGCTGACGACGCGCCCGGAGGCGCCGAGGCGCGGGTCGATCGCGGCGGTGGCGGAGGAGCTGGGCCTGCGGCGGGCGCGGGTGCTGTCCCGTTACGGGCTGCACGCGGCGGCGGACCGTTGGGACGAGGAGTTCGGCCCGAAGACGCCGATGGCGCAGGCCGCGCCGGCGTCGTGCGCGTCGTGCGCCTTCCTGATGCCGCTGGCCGGCTCGCTGCGGCAGGCGTTCGGCGTGTGCGCGAACGAGTTCGGTCCGGCGGACGGGCATGTGGTGTCGCTGTCGTACGGGTGCGGGGGGCACTCGGAGGCGGCTGTCATGCCGAAGCCGCCTGCGGCGGTGCCGCATGCGTTGGACACGGTGCGGGTGGATGAGTATCCGCTGCACGGTGAGGCTGCCGCCTCGGGGACCCCGGAGGACCGGGACCCCGCGTAGCCCGGCCGCTCCGGCGCACCGGTTCCGTCCTCAATCGCCGGACGGGCTTGAGTGGCCGGCCGGGCCCGGAGTGGTTCGGGTGCTCCGGCGGGCCGGTTCCGTCCTCAATCGCCGGACGGGCTTGATGTGGCCGGTGCCGGTCTTTGGGTGCGGTGCGGGGTCCCAGCGGAACCCGGCGGCCAACCCGGCCCGTCCGGCGTGAACCCCAGCCCGTCCGGCGATTGAGGACGGAACCCTTCGGGCGGGGGGCCCGCGCCCCCGGGGGCGGTGAGTGGGTGGGCCCGGGCCGTACCCGGTAGCTTCGCGGGGTACGCGTTCCGGACCGGCAGAGGGAGTACCCCATGGGCATCAACGCGACGGAGGGCGACCCGTTCGGCACCGCGCGGCTGCGGCGTGGCGTGCTCGCCGCCTGGGGCGCGGGACCGGCCCGGTTCCGCGAGGACGCCAACGCCGAGGAGGACCTCGCGCTCGGCGGCTACCGCGACCGCCTCGTGGTCGAGCTGGCCCAGAACGCCGCCGACGCCGCCGCCCGCGCCGGAGTCCCCGGCCGCCTGCGGCTCACCCTGCACCCGGCAACGGACGGCACCCCGGCCGTACTCGCCGCGGCGAACACCGGCGCCCCCCTGGACGCCACCGGCGTCGAGTCGCTGTCCACGCTGCGCGCGTCCGCGAAGCGCGAGGGACACGAGGGCGCCGTGGGCCGGTTCGGCGTCGGGTTCGCCGCCGTGCTCGCGGTGAGCGACGAGCCGGCGGTCACCGGACGGCACGGCGGCGTCCGCTGGTCCCTGGCGGAGGCCCGCGAACTCGCCCGGGAGGCCGCCGTCGGCAGCCCCGGACTCGGCGACGAGCTGCGCCGCCGCGACGGCCACGTACCGCTGCTCCGCCTCCCGCTGCCCGCCGAGGGCACCGCGCCCGACGGCTACGACACCGTCGTGGTGCTGCCGCTGCGCGACGGCGTCGCCGAGGACCTGGTCGGCCGGCTCCTCGCCGCCGTGGACGACGCCCTGCTCCTCACGCTCACCGGCCTGGAAGAGGTGGTCGTGGAGACCCCGGAGGGCGTCCGCACCCTCCGCCGCTCCCAGCACGGCCCGTACACGCACATCGAGGACTCCGCGCACGGCACGAACCGCTGGCGCACCGCCGTCCACCAGGGCCCGGTCGAGCCCGCCCTGCTCGCCGACCGCCCGCTGGAGGAACGCCTCCGCCCGCACTGGTCGGTGACCTGGGCCGTCCCGGTGGACGCGGACGGCGCCCCGGTCCACCCCCGTACCGCACCCGTCGTCCACGCGCCGACGCCCACCGACGAACCGCTCGGCCTGCCCGCGCTGCTGATCGCCTCGCTGCCGCTGGACACCACCCGCAGGCACCCCGCCCCCGGACCGCTCACCGACTTCCTGGTGCAGCGCGCCGCCGACGCGTACGCGGAGCTGCTCGGCGACTGGGAGCCGGTGTCCGTCGCGACGATCTCCCTGGTCCCGGGCCCCCTCGGGCAGGGCGGGCTCGACGGCGCGCTGCGCGGCGCGATCCTGGAGCGGCTGCCGCGCGTGGCGTTCCTGGAGCCCGCCGCCCCGCGCGAACCGGAGCGCTGGGAGGACTGGGACGAGGGCCTCCGGAAAGACAAGGACACCGTCGGGCTGCGCCCCGTCGAGGCCGAGGTGGTGGAGGGCGCCGGCGCGGCGATGGTCGCCGTGCTGGCCGAGGTGCTGCCGTGCCTGCTGCCGGCCGGTCTGGAACGGCGCGTCGAGCTGCGTACGCTCGGCGTCGCCCGCGTCCCGCTGACCGAGGCGATCGACCGCCTGGCCGGTCTGGAGCGCGAACCCGCCTGGTGGCGACGGCTCTACGACAGCCTGGCCGGCGTGGACCCGGACCGGCTGTCGGGTCTCCCGGTGCCGCTGGCGGGCGCCACCCCGGACGCCCCTCCCCGTACGACCGTCGGCCCCCGCCAGGTCCTGCTCCCGCTGCCGGACGCCCTGTCCGGAGCCGTTCTCGACCGCCTCGGCCGGCTCGGGCTCAAGGTCGCGCACCCGGACGCCGCCCACCCGCTCCTGGAGAAGCTGGGGGCCCTGCCCGCCACGCCGCGCGCCGTGCTGACGACCCCGCAGGTGCGGGCGGCCGTCGCCGGGTCCCTGGACGCGGGCGAGGTCTGGGACGAGGACGCGCTCGACGGCGACGAGCTGGTGGAGACCGTGCTCACGCTGGTCCGCGACGCCGCCCTGGAACCGGGCGAGGAGCCCTGGCTCGGCGCGCTCGCGCTGCCCGACGAGGACGGCGAGCTCGCCCCCGCCGGGGAACTCGTGCTGCCGGACAGCCCGTTCGCCGGAGTCATGCGCGAGGGCGAACTCGCGCTGTGCGACACGGAGCTGGCCGAGCGCTGGGGCGAACAGCCGCTCACCGCCTGCGGGGTGCTCGCCACCTTCGCGCTCGTACGGGCCACCGACGTCGTCCTGGACCCGGACGAACTGGAGCCCCGGGACAGCGACTTCGCGGAGCCGGACGACGCCGGGCTGCTGGACGCGGTGGACGTGTGGTGCGAGGACATCCTCGACCAGCTCCCCGACAGTCCGGTGCCGCCGGTCGCCACCGAGCTGGTCGCCGTACGCGATCTGGACCTGGTGGACGACGACGCCTGGCCGCAGGCCCTCGCGATGCTCGCGCAGCCGCCGCTGCGGGACGCGCTCACCCAGCCGGTCCGGGTGCTGCTCCCGGACGGCACCACGGAGTCCGTCCGCCCCTACACCGCGTGGTGGCTGCGCGGCCACCCGGTGCTCGACGGCCGCCGCCCGGCGGGCCTGCGCGCCCACGGTGGCGACCCCCGGCTCGCCGGGCTGTACGACTCCGCCGACGCGACCGGCTTCGACGACGCCGAGGTGCTGCGCGCCCTGGGCGTGCGGACCTCGGTCGCCGCCCTCCTGGACGAGCCGGGCGGGGCGGCCGAGCTCCTGGGCCGGCTCGCCGACGAGGACCGCCCGGTCACCGGCGTCCACCTGCACGCCCTCTACACTGCGCTGTCCGCGCTCGACCCGGAGCAGGTCACGCTGCCGGACGAGCTGCGGGCGGTCGTGGACGGCGAGGTGCGGGTGGTCGACGCGGCGGACGCGGTGATCGCGGACGCGCCGGACCTGCTGCCGCTGACCGGGGGGCTGCCGCTGCTGCCCGTCGCCCCGGCGCACGCGGCGGAGCTGGCCGAGCTGTTCCAGGTGCGGCGGCTCGGCGAGAGCGTCGAGGCCGGGGTCACGAGCGACGGCGAGGAGCACGAGGTGCCCGAGTCCGTGCGCGTCCTGCTCGGACCCGCCACCCCGGACACGTACGTCGAACACGGCGAACTCCGCGCGGGCGGCGTGGAGCTGGACTGGCGGCGCACCCCGGACAGCGTGGTGCACGCCGCGACGCTGGAGGGCGTCGCGGCGGGCCTGGCCTGGGCCTCCGGCCAGTGGCCCCGCCGCTTCGAGGTCGCGGCGCTCCTGGAGGACCCGTCCCGCACGGACGAACTGGCCCGGGACCGCTGGTTCGACTGAGCCCGGGGCCGCCGTTTCACCCTCCGAAGCGGCGGCCCACCAGCCGCCACGCGTACTCCAGCGCCACCGACGCCACGACCGCGATGCCCACCGCCGTCCAGGGCATCTCGGTGCCCACCAGCTTGAGCGCGAAGAAGTCCTGGAGCCACGGCACCGCGAGCACCACCACGAACGCCAGGCCCATCGCGGCCACCAGGCAGATCCGCCACCAGGTGTACGGGCGGGCGATGATCGCCAGGACCCACATCGAGACCAGGAACAGCGTGAGGGTGGCCGCGCTCGTCTCCGCGTTCAGCGCCCCCGTACCGGAGTAGTGGTGCCGGGCGATCAGGTACATCACGAAGGTCGCGGCGGCGGCGATCACGCCCGAGGGGATCGCGTACCGCATGACGCGGCGTACGAAGTGCGGCTGGGCGCGCTCCTTGTTCGGGGCGAGGGCCAGGAAGAACGCCGGGACGCCGATCGTCAGCGTGGACAGCAGGGTCAGGTGGCGCGGCAGGAACGGGTACTCGACCTGGAAGCAGACCACCAGGACGGCGAGCAGCACCGAGTACACGGTCTTGGTCAGGAACAGGGTGGCGACCCGGGTGATGTTGCCGATCACCCGGCGGCCCTCGGCGACCACGGACGGCAGGGTCGCGAAGCTGTTGTTCAGCAGCACGATCTGGGCGACCGCGCGCGTCGCCTCGGAGCCCGAGCCCATGGAGACGCCGATGTCGGCGTCCTTCAGCGCGAGGACGTCGTTGACGCCGTCGCCGGTCATCGCGACCGTGTGGCCCCGTGACTGGAGGGCGGCGACCATCTCCCGCTTCTGCTGCGGGGTGACCCGGCCGAACACCGCGTTCTGCTCCATCGCGGTGGCCATCTCGTCCGCGTCCTCCGGCATCCGGCGCGCGTCCAGCGGGTGATCCGCGCCCTCCATCCCGAGCTTCGCGGCCACCGCGCCGACCGAGACCGCGTTGTCGCCGGAGATCACCTTCGTGGCGACCCGCTGCTCGCCGAAGTACGCGAGGGTCCGCCCCGCGTCGGGCCGGAGCCGCTGTTCCAGTACGACGAGCGCGGCCGGCTCCGCTCCCTCGGCCGCGTCCGGCGCGTCCAGCTCGCCCCGCGCCCGGGCGAGGAGCAGCACCCGGAGGCCCTGTTCGTTGAGGTGCCCGATCTCCGCGAGCGCCGGGTCGTCCTCGGACAGCAGCACGTCGGGCGCGCCGAGCAGCCAGGCGGAGGAGGCGCCGCCGTCCTCGGTGAACGCGGCGCCGCTGTACTTGCGGGCGGAGGAGAAGGGCAGGGTTCCGGTGGTCGTCCAGCCGCCGTCCGCCGGGGCGGGGTAGGCGTCGATGATGGCCTGGAGGCTGGCGTTCGGCCGGGGCTCGGACGCGCCGAAGGCTGCCAGGACGCTGCGCAGATACGGTTCCTCGGAGCCGCCCAGCGCACGCAGCTCGGTGACGTCCATGCCGCCCTCGGTGAGCGTGCCGGTCTTGTCCAGGCAGACGACGTCGACCCGGGCCAGGCCCTCGATCGCGGGCAGCTCCTGCACCAGGCACTGCTTGCGGCCCAGGCGCACGACGCCGATCGCGAAGGCCACCGAGGTCAGCAGGACCAGGCCCTCCGGGATCATCGGGACGATCCCGCCGACGGTGCGGGCGACGGAGTCCTTGAAGTTGTTGTCCTTGACCACCAGCTGGCTGATCACCAGGGCGGTCGCGGTCGGCACCATCATCCAGGTGATGTACTTCAGGATGGTCGAGATGCCGCTGCGCAGCTCCGACCGGACGAGCGTGAAGCGGGACGCCTCCTCGGCGAGCTGAGCGGCGTACGCCTCGCGCCCCACCTTCGTCGCGGTGAACGCGCCGCCGCCGGCGACGACGAAGCTGCCGGACATCACCGTGTCGCCGGTCTTCTTGAGGACCGGGTCCGCCTCGCCGGTGAGCAGGGACTCGTCCACCTCCAGGCCGTCCGCCTCGGCGACCGTGCCGTCCACGACGACCTTGTCCCCGGGGCCCAGCTCGACCAGGTCGCCCAGGACGATCTCGGAGGTGTGGATCTCGGCGGCCGTCCCGTCGCGCCGGACGACGGGCTTCGCCTCGCCGATGACCGCGAGGCTGTCCAGCGTCTTCTTGGCCCGCCACTCCTGGATGATGCCGATGCCGGTGTTGGCGATGATCACGAAGCCGAACAGGCTGTCCTGGATCGGCGCGACGGACAGCATGATCACCCAGAGCACGCCGATGATCAGGTTGAACCGGGTGAAGACGTTGGCCCGGACGATCTCGGCCAGCGACCGCGAGGACCGCACCGGTACGTCGTTGACCTCGCCCCGCGATATTCGCTCGGCGACCTCGGCCGCCGTCAGCCCGCGCCCGGGAGCGCCGGCGTGCTGCTCCCCGGATCGTTCGGATGTCCGCTGCGTCATGGTTCCGACGGTACGGGCGGATGGTCCGGGACACCCGCCGGAGCGGGCGAAGACCGTACCGGGGGACGACGGGAATCGTCCCGTGGTTGTACGAGGGCTCAGTCGCCCTGTGCCGCCGTCGCCGCCGCCGCGCGCTTGAGGGCCGCGTCACGGCCCCGTACGTACCAGATGCCGATCAGGCCGAGGCCCGCGCCGGCCAGGCAGGTCCACACCCACCACAGGTGGCCGTGGTCGTCGAACCAGCTGTAGAAGGGGATCTGGACGAGGAAGAGGACGAACCAGAGGATCGTGCCGCCGGTGATGGTCGCGACGACCGGGCCCTCCAAGGGCTCCGGTGCCTCGTGCTTGGGTGTCCACTTCGCCATGCGGCCAGTGTATGCGGCGCGTACACAAGCGCGGCCGGGCCAGTCGGCTCAAGGGTCTACGCGCGGAGATAGCGATCTTCGCCTTATGTATTCATACTGAATCTGCTTATGGCTGGCTCGAATTATTCGTGTGAAAGTCCAAAGCCGACCACTTTTGATCCCCTCTACGTACGTACTGAGGTCATACATGTCCCCCTCGGCCACCGCTAAGGTCGACGCCACGCCGCCTCCGGCCTCCCAGCCCTCGGGCGGCCTGGACCGCTTCTTCAAGATCTCCGAGCGGGGGTCGTCGGTAGCCCGCGAGATCCGTGGCGGATTCGCGACCTTCTTCGCGATGGCCTACATCATCGTGCTGAACCCGATCATCCTGGGCAGCGCGAAGGACATGTACGGCCACCAGCTCGACGGCGGCCAGCTGGTCACCGCGACCGTGCTCACCGCCGCGTTCTCCACGCTGCTCATGGGCGTCATCGGCAACGTGCCCATCGCGCTGGCCGCCGGCCTCGGCGTCAACACCGTCGTCGCCCTCCAGCTCGCCCCCCGGATGAGCTGGCCCGACGCCATGGGCATGGTGGTCCTCGCGGGCATCGTGGTCATGCTGCTGGTCGCGACCGGGCTGCGGGAACGCGTGATGAACGCCGTACCGGGCTCGCTGCGCAAGGGCATCGCGATCGGTATCGGCCTGTTCATCCTGCTCATCGGCCTGGTCGACTCGGGCTTCGTCTCCCGCATCCCGGACGCCGCGCACACCACCGTGCCGCTCCAGCTCGGCTCCGACGGCCACCTCAACGGCTGGCCGGTCCTGGTCTTCGTACTGGGCGCGCTGCTCACCCTGATCCTGATCGTCCGCAAGGTGCCGGGCGCGATCCTGATCTCCATCGTGGCGATGACCGTCGTCGCGCTGATCATCGACGCGGTCGCCGACCTGCCGGGCGAGGCGTGGGGGCTGACCGTGCCGGAGTGGCCGGGCAATCCCGTGGCCACCCCGGACTTCGGCCTGCTGGGGCAGTTCAGCCTGTTCGGCGGCTTCGACAAGGTCGGCGTCCTGACCGGCATCCTGTTCGTCTTCACCGTGCTGCTGTCCTGTTTCTTCGACGCGATGGGCACCATCCTCGGCGTCGGCGACGAGGCGAAGCTGACGGACGCCAAGGGCAACTTCCCGGGCATCAACCGGGTGCTCTTCGTGGACGGTGTCGCGGTCGCCGCCGGCGGGGCCACCTCCTCCTCCGCCTCGACCTGCTTCGTGGAGTCCACGGCGGGCGTCGGCGAGGGCGCGCGCACGGGTCTGGCCAGCATCGTCTCCGGGCTGCTGTTCACGGTGGCGCTGTTCCTCACGCCGCTGGCGACGATGGTGCCCTCGCAGGCGGCCACCCCCGCCCTGCTGGCGGTGGGCTTCCTGATCATCGCGGGCTCGGTGCGGGACATCGACTGGAGCGACTTCACGCTCGCGATCCCGGCGTTCCTCGCCATGGTCATGATGCCGTTCACGTACTCGATCACCAACGGCATCGGCATCGGCTTCATCGCGTTCAGCGTGCTGCGGCTGGCCACCGGGCGGGGCCGGGAGGTGCCGGTGGCGATGTACGCGGTGTCGGCGGTCTTCGTCTTCTACTACATGATGCCGGCGCTCGGCCTCACGTAAGGGCGGGGCGCGGGCCGGCCCCGGGGGTCAGTTGACCTCCTCGGCCGGCACGCCGTCCGCGGGGCAGAGCTTCTCCGGCCCGTAGAACTTCTCCGTCTCCTCGACGGCCGCCTGGAAGCGCTCGTCGAAGTCGTCGCGAATGAGCGTCCGGACCACATAGTCCTGGACGCTCATTCCGCGTTTTGCGGCATGCTGCTTGAGCCGGTCGAGCAGCTCACCGTCTATGCGCAGGCTGAGCACTGTCGATCCCATGCCAAGCAGGGTTACGCCCCACCGGCCCGCCGCGCGAGAATTTCCGCCCTCGGCTCACTCGTTTGGGTGATCGATTGGTAAACCAGCCCCTTCACCCCCCGTGCCGGTCCGGACGGGCGGAGTGATCTCCCTCTCGCGCGTGTACCACAAGTGGTCTTTAGAGTAGGTAATGAGTTACGCTAACAAACATGCCTGACCTGATCCACGACAGCGACAGTGCCGCCGCCGTGAGCTCCCTCCGTTCCGCCGTCATGCTGCTCGGCCGCCGGCTGAAGCACCAGCGCGTCGACGAGTCGCTGAGCCCGACCGAGATGTCGGTGCTCGGGACGCTCGCCCGTTGTGGTTCCGCCACTCCGGGTGAGCTGGCCCGCAAGGAGCACGTGCAGCCGCCTTCGATGACCCGCATCGTCGCGTTGCTGGAATCGAAGGGTCTGGTCAGGCTGGAACCGCACCCCGATGACCGTCGTCAGAAGATGGTCAGCCAGACCGAGCAGGCCGAGGCCATGCTCGCCGAGAGCCGCAAGAAGCGGAACGCCTGGCTGACCACGCTCGCCGAGGGCCTGGACGAGGACGAGTGGGAGACGCTGCGCAACGCGGCGCCCGTGCTGGAGAAGCTCGCCCACCTGTAGGAGACACGTCTCCGTCCCCGTCACCCAGCAAGATGTCCACGCCGAGGAGGCGAACCCTTTTGAGTACGGGATCCGGAGCAGACTCCGCCCCCGCACCGACTTCCACCCACGAGAGCAAGACCGGCGGGACCTTCTCGTCGCTGAAGATCCGCAACTACCGCCTGTTCGCCACGGGCGCCGTGATCTCCAACACCGGTACCTGGATGTCCCGCATCACGCAGGACTGGCTCGTTCTGAGCCTCACCGGGTCCGCCGCCGCCGTCGGTATCACCACGGCACTCCAGTTCCTCCCCATGCTGCTGTTCGGCCTGTACGGCGGCGTCATCGCCGACCGGCTGCCGAAGCGCAAGCTCCTGCTCGTCAGCCAGGCCGCCCTGGGCGCCTGCGGTGTCGTGCTCGCCGTGCTCACGCTCTCCGGCGTGGTCCAGGTGTGGCACGTCTATCTGATCGCGTTCCTGCTCGGCATGGTCACCGTGGTCGACAACCCGGCCCGGCAGGCGTTCGTGTCCGAGATGGTCGGCCCCGCGCAGCTGCGCAACGCGGTCAGCCTGAACTCGGCGAACTTCCAGTCGGCCCGGCTCATCGGTCCCGCCGTCGCGGGTGTGCTGATCACCACGGTCGGCAGCGGCTGGGCCTTCATGTTCAACGGCCTGTCGTTCCTCGCCCCGCTCGTCGGCCTGACGATGATGCGGACGAGCGAGCTCCACAAGTCCGTCGTCGTGCCGCGCGCCAAGGGCCAGCTCCGGGAGGGGCTGCGCTACGTCTCCGGGCGCCCCGAGCTGATCTGGCCGATCGTCCTGGTCGGCTTCGTCGGCACCTTCGGCTTCAACTTCCCGATCTGGCTGACGGCCTTCGCGGACGAGATCTTCCACGGCGGCGCCGGGATGTACTCGTTCTTCAACATCCTCATGGCCGCCGGCTCGCTGGCCGGTGCCCTGCTCGCCGCCCGCCGCCGCTCCTCGCGGCTGCGGATGCTGGTGGCCGCCGGTACGGCGTTCGGCCTGCTGGAGATCATCGCGGCGCTGGCGCCGAACGTCTGGGTCTTCGCGGTCCTGCTGGTGCCGATCGGCATGATCGGCCTGACGACCAACATCAGCGCCAACACGAGCGTCCAGATGGCGTCCGACCCGGCCATGCGCGGCCGGGTGATGAGCCTGTACATGATGGTCTTCGCCGGGGGTACGCCGGTGGGCGCCCCGATCGTCGGCTGGATCAGTGACGCGTACGGCGCCCGCACCGGCATGGTGGTCGGCGGCGCGCTGTCCCTCGCGGCGGCGGTCGGCATCGGCGTGATCCTGGCCCGCCTCGGCGGTCTGCGCCTGAAGGTGGACCTGCGCCCGGGCCGCCCGCACGTCCGCTTCGTGCCGCGCGAGCGGCTGGCCACGGCGGCGTAGGGCCCACGTCCTTACGCGCGACCACGCGACCACGCGGCCCCGCTCCCGGTTCTCCGGGGCGGGGCCGCGTCGCGTTCACGAATGCCGGGCCGGTTACGCTCGTCGGGTGGACCCGAAGACCAGAAACCGCATCATGGCGGCCGTGCTCGTACTGATGTTCGCCGTCGTCGCCGTGGCGGCTGCCCTCGGCTAGGCCCTTCCCCCAGGACCTACCAGGCGAAGTTCTCCGGCGACGGGCCCGGGCCGGGGAAGATCTCCTCCAGCGCGTCCAGCACCTCCGCCGACAGCTCCAGCTCCACCGCGCGCAGCGCCGAGTCGAGCTGCTCCCGCGTGCGCGGGCCGGAGATCGGGCCGGTGACCCCGGGCCGCGTCAGCAGCCAGGCGAGGCCCACCTCACCGGGCTCCAGGCCGTGCTTGTCGAGCAGGTCCTCGTACGCCTGCACCTGCGCCCGCACCTTCGGGTCGGCCAGGGCGTCGGCGGAGCGGCCGGAGGTGGAGCGGGCGCCGCCGCCCTCGCGCTCCTTGCGGAGGGCGCCGCCGAGCAGGCCGCCGTGCAGCGGCGACCACGGGATGACGCCGAGGCCGTACTCCTGGGAGGCCGGGATGACCTCCATCTCGGCGCCGCGCTCCATCAGGTTGTAGATGCACTGCTCGCTGACCAGGCCGTAGCTGCCGCGCTGCCGGGCGCGCTCGTTGGCCTGGGCGATCTTGTAGCCGGAGAAGTTCGAGGAACCGGCGTACAGGATCTTGCCCTGCTGGATCAGTACGTCGATGGCCTGCCAGATCTCGTCGATCGGGGTGTCCCGGTCGACGTGGTGGAACTGGTACAGGTCGATGTGGTCCGTCTGGAGCCGCTTCAGGCTGGCGTCGACGGCCCGGCGGATGTTGACGGCCGACAGCTTGTCGTGGTTCGGCCACGCCTCGCCGTCGGCGCCCATGTTGCCGTAGACCTTGGTGGCGAGCACGACCTTGTCGCGGCGGTCGCCGCCCTTGGCGAACCAGGTGCCGAGGATCTCCTCGGTGCGGCCCTTGTTCTCGCCCCAGCCGTAGACGTTCGCGGTGTCGAAGAAGTTGACGCCCGCCTCCAGCGCGGCGTCCATGAGGTCGTGACTGTCGCTCTCGTTGGTCTGGGGGCCGAAGTTCATCGTCCCCAGGACGAGGCGGCTTACCTTGAGTCCGGTGCGTCCGAGCTGCGTGTACTTCATGGGCCCCAAGCCAACTCCTTCGAGCGCGCTCGAAGCAAGCGCGCGTTTCGCTACGCCCCCGCGAACCGGTCCAGTGCCGCGAGGATCGCCCGGCTCGTCGCCGCCCCGCCCAGGTGCCCCGCGTCCTCGATCACCGTCAGTTCCGCGTCCGGCCACGCCTTGGCCAGCTCCCACGCCGTGCCGAGCGGTCCGCCCATGTCCTGCCGCCCGTGGATCAGCACCCCGGGAATCCCGGCCAGCCGCCCCGCGTCCCGGATCAGCCGCCCCTCCTCCAGCCAGGCGCCGTGCGAGAAGTAGTGCGAGCAGATCCGCACCAGCGCCTCCCGTGCCCGGCCGGGCCGCCCGCTGTACGGGGGAGGTCCCGCGTACGTCTCGCCCGAGAGCACCGCGTCCTCCCAGGCGCACCATGCCGCCGTCGCCGCAGCCCGCACCGCCGGGTCGGGGTCCACGGTGCGCCGGGCGTACGCGGCGAGCACGTCCGGGGTCGCGTCGCTCGCGGCCTCCGGGACGTGGGCCCGGAAGCGGTCCCACGCCTCCGGCTGGAAGAGCCCGGCGCCCCGGTACAGCCAGTCGATCTCGGAGCGCCGGGTCGTGGTCACCGCCGGGATCACGATCTCGCTCACCCGCTCCGGGTGCCGCTGGGCGTACGCCAGGATCAGGGTGGACCCCCAGGAACCCCCGTACAGCAGCCAGCGGCCGATCCCGAGGTGTGCGCGGAGGCGTTCCATGTCGGCGACCAGATGGTCCGTGGTGTTGTGCCGCAGGTCGACGGCCGGGTCGCTCGCGTGCGGCGTGGAGCGGCCGCAGTTGCGCTGGTCGAAGAGGACGACGCGGTAGCGCTCCGGGTCGAAGAACCGCCGGGGCCGGTCGGTGCAGCCGGAGCCGGGGCCGCCGTGGACGACGAGGGCGGGCTTCCCGGCGGGGTTGCCGCAGACCTCCCAGTAGACGTGGTTGCCGTCGCCGACGTCGAGCAGGCCGTGGTCGTGGGGTTCGATCGGGGGGTACCTGTCGTCGGACATGACGCTGCGTCTCCCTGGGTCGGCGGCGTACACCTTAGGCATACGCGGTCGTAGCCTGGGCGCGTGAACGCGACTCCCGAGGTACTCGCCGTGCTGGACGACCTGCTCGCCGCCGCATCCCCCGACGACCGGGGCGCCCTGTGGCAGCTCGACCGGCGGGGGAGGGAGCTGGACGCGAACCTCGTGCGGCTGCCGCCGGGTGCGGAGGTCGGGGAGCACCAGGAGGACGTGCTCGACGTCCTCCTGGTGGTCCTGGCGGGCAGCGGCCGGCTGGTCCCGGGCGACGGCGCGGAGCCCCTGGCCCTGACGCCGACGACGGCGACCTGGCTGCCCCGCACCTCGCGCCGCTCCCTGACGGCGGGCCCGGACGGCCTCGCCTACCTGACGGTCCACCGCCGCCGCCCCGGCCTGACGCTGAAGCCGACGGTGTACGCGCAGGAGGGCGGCGAGGCGCCCTGCGCGCTGGACCGGGTGTGCCCGGAGTGCGGGCGGATGTCCCCGGAGTCGGCCCCGGTGTTCTGCAGCGTGTGCGGGGAGCGCTTCCCGGGGCGGTGAGGCCGCGTCAGTGCTTCGGCCTGCGCCTGCGGCCCAGCAGGAAGATCCCGGCCGTGGCCAGGGCGAAGGCACCGGCCACCGCGTAGAGGGTGGTGGACGTGCCGGTGTCGGCGAGCCAGCCGCCGTGCGGCGGCCGGTGGTGGTGTCCGCCGTCGTGGCCCGGGTGTGCCGTGGGGTGGCTGTGCGTCGGGTGCGGACCGGGGGCGGTGTCCGTGGGGGAGGGAGTGGGGGTGGGGCTTTCCGTGGAGCCCGTCGGGGTGGGGGTGGGGCTCTCCGTGCCGCCCGTCGGGGTGGGGGTAGGGCTTTCCGTGGAGCCCGTGGGGGACGGGGTGGGCGTCGGGCTTTCCGTGGAGCCCGTCGGACTCGGGGACGGGGAGGGGCCCGTGCCGTCGCAGTCGATGTCGGTGGCGAACGGGAACTCGTGGATCTCGCCCGCGTTCACCGAGGTGCCGTCGTCGTTGAGCGGCCCGGCCGTCAGCTCCCGTACGACGATCGAGCCCTCGATGTTGGAGGCGTCGAGGTCCGTGAGGTGGGCGCGGGGCGCGTAGACCGTGCCCTCCAGCGAGTCCCCGTCGGCGATCGTGATGTCGGTGGCGTCGGGGAAGTTCCACAGCATGTACGGGGCCTGGTCGCCGGAGACGCCCGCGAGGTTCGGGATGTGCCAGACGAACGTCCCGTCCGTGCCGGTCGTGTCGACGTCGACCACGAACGGCGTAGCCGCGTCCGGCTGGTTGTCGAAAGTGATCTCGGACAGGTTGTTCAGCTGCTCGCCGGTCAGCCGGAGCACGTTCGTCTCGCCCTCGGTGAGGGTGATGTGCGCGCTCGTGCCGGCGGGGAAGCCCGTCTGGTCGGGCAGCGGGGTGCCGGAGGCGTCGCGCAGGACGACGTTGGTCTCGCAGGTGTCGATGGCGTCCGAGCGGTCGCGGAAGTCCGCGAAGAGCGCGTCCAGGTCGGGCAGCCCCGTGGTGTCGGTGACGGACGCCACCGGCTGGCGCACCGTCTGCTGGACCCGGGGCGTGGACTCGTAGGCGGCGCCCTCGGCGACGACGCGGGTGTTGACCTCCGCGTTGTTGTCGTCCAGGTTGCGGACGGAGGAGCCGGTGGGGTCGCCGACCTTCACATAGCCGTCGTTGAGGACCTGGAGCACGCCCTGCGGCGAACTGGCTGCATGATCGATTCTGCCGCCGACGAGCAGGGCGGTCGGGTGGTCGTCGCCGGGCGCGGTGAACGTGCCGGGGGTGTGCAGCGCGACGTTGTATCCCGGTCCGTAGGTGAGGTTCCCGCCGATGGCCACCGACCCCTCGGTCTCCGTGCTGCCCAGGACGGCGTCGTCCTGGACGAGCACCCCGAAGCCGTTGTCCCCGGCCAGCGGATTGCCGGAGTAGTCGGCCGCCGCTGGGGCGGTGGCGGCGGTGGCGGCGGCCAGGCACAGGAGGCAGGCCGTCGTGGCGAAGGCAGCGGTGCGTTTCATGCCCGGGAACGTAAGCCCGTGCGCCCGGCGGCTCCGGGGCGGCGAGGCCGTGAGCCACCCGCACGCCCGCCGATGTCCCCCCACTGGCGGCCACCCGGGCGGACGCCGGTCCGCCGCGGGCCGGGGAACCGGGCGCGTCCGGAATCCCGTCCTGAGGGGCGAGGACAGGAGGGCGGACGGCAGCTCATGGTGAAGCGGATGTTCAGCGGTGCGGTTGCGGCGGGGCGGGCCGTCGTCCCGGGGCGGACCCGGAGCCGTCCGGACCGGTGGCGGCACGGCAGGGTCCGGGCCGCCCTCGCCGCCCTGACCGCGCTCCTGCTCGTCGCCCCCGGCGTCGTGCCCAACACCCCCGGCCGGCTCGGCAGCCTCCTGGAGGCGTTCCTCCCCTGGCTCGGCCTCGCCGTCGTCCCCCTGCTCACCCTCGCCGTACTGCGCCGGTCGGTGCTCGGGGCGGTGGCGGTGGTGCTGCCGGTGGCGGCCTGGGCGTACGCGTTCGGCGGGCTGCTGCTCCCGGCGGCGGACCCGGGCCCGGGTGACCTCGTCGTGGTGCAGCACAACGTCAGCGACGTGAACGAGGACCCGGCGGGCACGGCCCGCGCGCTGGCGGCCCGGGGCGCCGACCTGATCGCGCTGGAGGAACTGGTCGCGGAGGCGTTGCCGGCGTACGAGCGGGAGCTGGCGGCGGCGTACCCGTTCCACGAGGTCCGGGGCACGGTCGGGATCTGGTCGGTCCACCCGCTCACCGGCACCCGGGCGGTGGACATCAAGCCGGAGTCCGTCGCGGAGCCGTGGAGCCGGGGCCTGCGCACGGTGACCCGCACCCCGCACGGCGAGGTCGCGGTGTACGTGGCGCACCTGCCGTCCTTCCGGCTCGGCGCGGGCGGCCTCGGCACCGCCCGCCGCGACGAGAGCGCCCGGCTGCTGGGCAGGGCGCTGGACGCGGAGACCACGGGCCCGGTGATCCTGCTGGGCGACCTCAACGCCACGGTGGACGACCGGGGGATCGCCCCCCTGACGTCCGGGCTGAACGTCTCGGAGCGCGGGTTCGCGTTCAGCTTCCCGGCGTCCTTCCCGCTGGCCAGGATCGACCAGGTGCTGGCGAGGGAGGCGACGGTGGGCCGGGTCCGGACGCTTCCGGCGACGGGCAGCGACCACCTGCCGGTGACGGCGCGGGTCACGCTGGACTGAGGAGCGCCGAAAACGGGAGGCGCCCCCCGCACCCCGTACCTAGGATGCGCGGGCGGCACGCCAACGGATCGGAGAAGTACGGCCCATGACGCCCCATCTTTCAGCGATAGGCTTCCACGCGACCGACCCGCCCGCCCTGGCCCGCTTCTGGGCCGGGCTCCTGGGCTGGGAGCCGTCCGGCGACGGCACGGCCGTCGTTCCCCCGGACGGGGAGGGTTACGCGCTCCGCTTCACGGCGAGCGAGGTGCCCAAGACCCGGCAGAACCAGGCGCACTTCGACCTGACGAGCGCGACTCCGGAGGCCCAGCGGGAGACGGTGGCCCGCGCGCTGGAACTCGGCGCCCGGCACATCGACATCGGCCAGAGCCCGGAGGAGAGCCACATCGTCCTCGCCGACCCGGACGGCAACGAGTTCTGCGTGATCGCGGCCGGCAACAAGTTCCTCGCGGACACCGGGGTGATCGGCGCCGTCTCCTGCGACGGCACCCAGGCGGTCGGCTACTTCTGGAGCGAGGCCCTGGGCTGGCCGCTGGTCTGGGACCAGGACGAGGAGACGGCCGTCCAGTCCCCGGAGGGCGGCACGAAGCTCACCTGGGGCGGCCCGCCGGTCCGCGAGAAGACGGACGTGAACCGCCTGTACTTCGAGCTGGCGCTCCCGCCGGACGCGGACGAGGAGACGGAGACCGCCCGCCTCGTCGGGCTGGGCGCGCGGCCCGGACCGGGCGGGGTGCTCCTGGACCCGGACGGCAATGAGTTCACGCTACGGAAGGCCGCGGAATGACCAGCCGGTTCACCGAGTTGAGCATCGACTGCCACGACCCGGAGCGCCTCGCCGCGTTCTGGTGCGAGGTTCTGGGCTTCACGGTGATCGACCGCACGGAGGGCCAGGTCGAGATCGGCTCCTGGGAGCCCGCGGTGGAGGAGGTCCGGGCCCGCCAGATGCCGCCGACAGTGGTGTTCCTCAGGGTCCCGGAGGCCAAGGCGGTCAAGAACCGCCTCCACCTCGACGTGAGCCCCATCGACTGCTCCACGGAGGCGGAGGTGGCCCGGCTCCTGGCTCTGGGCGCCACCCGCACGGACGTGGGCCAGGGTGAGGGCCGCAGCTGGGTGGTCATGGCGGACCCGGAGGGCAACGAGTTCTGCGTACTGCGCACGCTGGCGCCGTAGCAACGCGCCCGGGGGGCGTCGCGCGCGTCACGCCTCCCGGCGCGCCGCCCGCCGCGCCCGCAGTTCGCCCGCCCGCAGCCCCGCCTGGAAGCGGGACGCCGCCTGCAGGGTGACCATCAGGTCGGCCACGCGGCGGCGGTACGTACGGAGGGAGAGGCCGAGGAGGCGGGCGGCCGAGTCGTCGGTCCGACGGCCACGCAGGTACAGCTCGCCCGCCTCCTCGCGGAATCCCCCGCCATGCTCGCCATCCCGGGCACGGGGACCTCACGCACCTGGAGGAGAACATGGCGGCGGCGGACCTGGCGGAGCTGCGGGGCTGATACGGGGTCAGGCGAGTGCGCGCAGGGCGGCCGCGGAGGAAACGAGGCGATTTCTGTCGAGGCCTTCGATCACATCGGCGACCGTGCCCGGCGGATTCTTCCAACTGTCGGCGATACGTTGGATCTCCCCGTACACGATCTCCGGCGCCAGGTCGATCTGCGCTTCGAGGAACGCGTCCGGGTGGACGGCTTCGACGTCCCAAGGCGCCAAGGCATCCCCAGGGAAATCTTTCAGGTTGAACGTCACGATCACCTGGGCTTTGGCGCGGATCGCCGCAGCCAGGACGTGCCGGTCGTCCTTGTCCGGCAGCTCCAGTACGTCGATGAGCGGCTCGTACCCCTTGACGAGGCAGTCCCGTACGGCCGCCTTCATCAGCCGTCGCGTACGGTCGAGGGCTTCGTGGGGCAGGTCCGGCCGGTTGGCCCGCACGTTGCGAAACGTCTCGTCGAGAATGCTCTCCGTCCACTTCGCCTGCACCAGGCCGGCCCCGGCGACGCGGATGAGGACATCGCGGAGGACGTTGGGATAGAGCACATTCGCGTCGTAAACGGCGACGAAGGGCATCGACTACATCATTCCCATCTCCTGGCCGAGCCGCGTGAGCTCGTCCGCCGCCTCGCGACGGCGCCGGTCGTCGGCCTGCTTGTACTCCATGAGCGACGAAGCGGTGATCCTGCGGTGTGTTCCGACCATGCGGCACTCGATTTCGCCCGCATCCAGGAGGCCGATGAGGAAGGGGCGGGACACATTGAGGATGTCTGCCGCCTGCTGGGTGGTGAGCTCAGCGGTGCTGGGGACGATGGAGACGCCTCGGCCCGCCCCCAGGTGAGCGAGGAGACCGGCGAGCAGCTCGACGGCCTCACGAGGCAGGGTGAGGGGCTCGCGCTCGTCGTCGTCGAGAGGCTTGACGGCGATCTGTCCGAGGTCGGGGTGTTCGGTGAGGTAGCCGCGGACGCGAGTGAGGGCCCGGTTCGCCGCGGCGGTCTTCTCGGGCGGGAGCTTCACGGGCCTGAGGTCTGTCTTCGTCACGGTGCGCCCCTAGGTTTGCGTGGCGGGTGGGCGTCGTCTCTCGGCGGTGGCTCCAGTATCCGCAATATTCGCAGTATCCGCAACAAACGAAGCGGGCGCTGCGTGGGACGACGGCTCCGGTCGGCCGGATCTGTTCACTCGAAAGAGGGTGTCTCGACCGGTGGCCGGCCTCTGGGGGAGAGTGGGGGAGAGGGGGTCGCCATGCGGGAGAAGTGGGGCGGGGCCGTTCGGTGGCTGGCGCCGGTTGTGGTGCTGGTCGAAGTGGGGCTCGTCTGGGGCGGGGTCTTCGGGGTCGGCGAGGCCGTCGTCGTGGGTCTTGCCGTCGAGGGGGTGCTCGGCGGGGTCGTGCTGGTCGAGGTCGTCCTGGCCGGGCGGGCCTACCGGGCGTCCCGGCGCGAGGGGGCCGACGGGCAGGCCGCGTTGGAGCGGTCTCTGAGGGCCGTGCTGCCCGGGCCTCTCGCCAAGGTCGTCGGGATGGAGTTCGGGCTGTTCCGGGCGCTGTGGCGCTGGGTGCGGCGGAAGCCGGACGTGCCCGACGGGTGCGCGGTCCTGGCGTACGGGGGTGAGATCAGGCCCATCATGTGGGTGATGGTCTTCCTCGCGCCCCTGGAGATCGCGCTCGCCGAATTCCTCGTGCCCTGGACCCCCGTGCGCATCGCCCTCCTCGTCCTGTCCGCGTACGGCGTGCTCTGGCTCATCGGGTTCGTCGCCGCCCTGTCCGTCCGGCCGCACGTCGTCGGGGGCGGCCGGCTCGTCCTCCGCTTCGCGCACTTCGTGCAGGTCGCCGTCCCCCTGGACCTCATCGAGTCCGTCCGCACCAGTCGCCACAGCGGTTACCGCAGGGCCGTCCAGATCGACGACGGCGTGCTCGCGATGCCCGTCGGCGACTCCACCTCCCTCAGCGTCCTCCTGCGCGAGCCGTACCCCGTCGCGCCCAAGCCCGGGCAGCCGCCGCAGGACGTCCGCGAGGTGCGGTTCGCCGTGGACGACCCCCGGGAGGCGGTACGCGTCCTCAACGCGACGGCCCCGGACGCGGCGTAGGGCCTTTCAGACACGGGCGTCGTCCACGAATTCCGCTCCGGCCGCGAGGGCCAGGCCGGGGCCGAGGGCGGCGGCCGGGGTGTGGGCGCCGGGGCGGCCCTTGCCCGCCGCGAGGCCGAGCGCGGTCCGCGCGGCCACGGCGGAGGTGAAGTCCATGGCGTCGCCCGCCCGCAGCCAGCCTTCGCGGACGGTTCCGTCGGGCCAGGTGATGACGGCGTGGCCCCAGGTGTGGGGGCGCGGGCGCGGAGCCGCCTTGGCCTTCATCCCGGCCATCCGGCCGATCGCGAAGGTCCGCACGGCGCGGACGCGCAGGACCGCCGACACCAGCGGCAGCACCGCCCGGACGGCGAACGAGGCGGGGACGAGACCGGAGGTCGCCGATGCCGAGGGGGCCCCACTCACCCGTTGCGCGGCGACGAGCTCGCCGGACGGGACGCCGACCGATGAGACGCGCTCCCCGTCCGGCAGGGTCAGGTGACGGACCTCCCCGCCGAGGCGGGTCCTGACCAGCCGGCCGCCCTCGTAACGGCGCCCGCCCATCGCGAAGCCGTCCACGACGCTGGTGGCCAGGGCGGTCCCCAGCTCCCCCTCCTCGACGGCGACCGAGGCGATGGCGTCCACCCGGACGTGGCTGGGTACGGGCCGGTTCTCGCACATGCGGGCCACGATCGCCTCGGTTCCGGCGACGCCGAATCCCGCACCGGTCACCAGGGTGCTTCCGGCGGCGGCGGCCTCGTCGTGCAGGGCGAACAGGCGGTGGAAGGCGGTCGGGTCGTTGGCCTGGTCGAGATAGTGCCCGCCCGGCATGCAGGCGCGGGCCAGCGCGACGGCGCTCGCGGCATAGTCGCCGATCGTGTTGACGACGACGGCGGGCCGCTGCCGGGAGATCTCGGCCGCCATGGCGTCCACCCCCGATGCGACGACGGTCTTCGCGCCGGCGTCGAGCCCGAGGCCCGCGGCGGCCTCGCGCAGCCGGCCGGCATCGCGTCCGACCAGCACCGGGACGGACCCGCCTGCCAGGATCTGCGCCGCGACGGCCCGGCCGACCCGCCCGGTGGCTCCCAGAATCCATATCTCGTTCCGTGCCATAGCGCTTACGCCTCCGCAGGTGATGTCTCACTGTGTCATCACTACGCTAGCACTGATGTCACAGTGAGACATCCCGAAGAGCTAGGATGCGGGCATGGCACGTTGGGACGCTGGAGCACCGGGACGCCTGCGCGAGGCGGCGCTCGATCTCTTCGGCGAGCGCGGCTACGACGCCGTGACGGTGACGGAGATCGCGGAACGGGCGGGGCTGACCCGCCGGACCTTCCACCGCTACTTCCCGGACAAGCGGGAGATTCTCTTCGCCGGCTCCGAGCGCCTTCCGCCCGCCGTGGCCGACGCCGTCCTCGCCGCGGACGCCGGACTCACGCCTCTGCGGGCCGCGCTGTCGGCCCTCCGCGAGGTCGGCACGGAGGCCAGTGCCGTCGTCACCGACTCCGGACGGCGCAGAGCCATCATCCAGTCCAGCGCGGAGTTGCTGGAACGCGAGCGCAGCAAGTCGGCCGAGGTCACCGCCGCCCTCCGAGGGGCCCTGGAACGGCGCGGGGCCCAGCCGGCCGAGGCGCGCGTGGCCGCACGGGTGACCTCGATCGTCTCCGAGGAGGCGTTCGGCCGCTGGATCGACGGCGAGGGCCCGTTCCCCGCCTGCTTCGACGCCGCCGAGGCCGCGCTTCGGGCGGTGCTGGCCGAAGGCGCCTGAGGGCCGCTCTCCGGGCCCCCACGCGCTACGCCCTCGGCTCTACACCCACCCCGTCGCGTCCGCCATCAGCGCCTCCACCTCGTCGACCAGGCGCGCCGTGTGGAAGCCGTCCGCCGCCGCGTGGTGCACCTGGACGGCGAGCGGGAGCAGGACGCGGTCGCCCCGCGACACGTACCGGCCCAGCGTGAAGATCGGCGCCAAGTGGTCGTAGCCGTCACGGATGTTCAGGTTGAAGCCCGTGAAGGCGCGCCACGGCAGGCTCGACACGTCGAAGGCGTTCGGCGGGGGCGCGCCCTGCGGGAAGAACTCCGTCGCCCCCGCGTGCTCCGCCAGCAGCGGCGCCGCCGCGTCGTGGAACGTCCCGAAGTCCGCGTCGTACGCCGCCCATACGCACGCGAACGTCTCCCGCTCCGCGTTGAACACCGTGAACGCCGGGTGCACCACCGGCCACACCGCCGGGTCCCCCGACTCCGTCAGGCACAGCCGGAACTCCTCGTGCCGGTTCACCACCGTCGCCAGCGCCCACACCTGCGCCACGTACGACTTGCGCGGCGAGCGCCGCAGCGCGGCGGTGAACTCCGTGACGTCCACCTCCACCGTCATCGCGTACGTGCACGGCACGCGGCGCCGGTAGTGTGCGAAGTGCTCCCGGCGCGGCCAGGTGTCCAGGTCGAGGGGGGTCGGCGCGTCCATCCGGGCATCATCGCAGTCACCGGCGGGTCCACTCGAAGGGTTTTCCCGGCGCCCGCTTGCCTTGGAGCGCACTCCAACTCCTACCGTGTCCCCGCATGACCAGTGAACAGCGCAACGACCGGTACGAGCGTGGTTACGCGGCCCTCAGCGAGGTCGCGAACGGCGCCCAGGACGCCGTCATCGACGGCCTCGCCGACATCGCCCCGCACATGGGCCGGTACATCGTGGAGTTCGGCTTCGGCGACATCTACACCCGTCCCGGACTCACCCGCCGCCAGCGCCAGTTGAGCACCGTCGCCGCCCTCGCCGCGATGGGCAACGCCGCGCCCCAGCTCCGCTTCCACATCGGCGGCGCGCTCAATGTCGGCTGCACGCGCCAGGAGATCGTGGAAGTCCTCATCCACGTCTGCGTCTACGCCGGTTTCCCGGCCGCGCTCAACGGCCTCACCGCCGCCCGCGAGGTCTTCGAGTCCCGCCCCGACGAGGCCGCGCCCGTCCCCGCCGACTCCTCAGCCGACCAGGGCGGCGACCGCTTCGAACGCGGCCGGCAGGCCCTCGCCGACATCGACGGGCACGCCGGGCAGCAGGTCATCGACTCCCTCAAGGACATCGCGCCCGACCTCGCCCGCTACCTGCTGGAGTTCGCGTTCGGCGACGTGTACGCGCGTACGGGCCTCGACCTCCCGACCCGCGAGCTCGTCACGGTGGCCCTGTGCACCGCCCTCGGCACGGTCGGCCCGCAGCTCCGCGTACACCTCCACGGCCTGCTCAACGTGGGCGGCACGCGGGAGGAGGCCGTGGAGATCATCACGCAGATGGCCGGTTACGCCGGTTTCCCGGCCGCGCTCAACGGCCTCACAGCCGCGCGTGAGGTGTTCGCGGAGCGGGATGCGGTGTAGTGCCTTACGCGGCGGTGTGGCGGATGAACGTGTCCCAGGCGCCGGGGGAGACGGCGAGCGCGGGGACGGTGGTGTCCTTGGAGTCGCGGACGTGGACGGTGTGGGGGCAGGTGGCGACCTCTACGCAGTCGCCGCCGTTCGGGCCGCTGTAGCTGGACTTGGACCAGGAGAGGGCGACCTCGATGCAGTTGCCACCGCCTTCGCCGCTGTAGCTGCTCTTGAACCACCTGAGGTCAGTACTCATAGTCCTTCTATCGTTCGCTTGATCCACTCGCGCGACTCTTCAAGTCCGTAAGCTTCGGACCGCAGCCTCCCATATTTGGCGAACAGGTCTCCCAGGTGGGGTTGTTCACTGACGAGGAAGTTGCGGTCCTGTACCTCCAGATACGCCAGCCGCCGCCGATCGTCGGTCTCCAGGAGGACGAAGGAACCACTTAGACCCGAGTGGGTCTCCCGTTGAGGGGACATCACCTGGAGCTGCACATGTCGTAACTGGCTGATCTCGAGAATGTGCTGCAACTGGGCCCTGTGCACATCGCGCCCACCGATGGGACGCAGGAGCGCGCTGGGTTCGAGAACGAAGCTGATATCCGGAAGCGGCCTGCGTGTCAGCAGCGCTTGCCGCGCCACGCGCCCGGCCACCAGTCTCTCGATCGCTTCGTCGTCCAGGGGCGGGCATGCTTGGCTGAACACAGCGCGTGCGTGCGCCTCGGTCTGCAGTAGTCCAGGTACCACGTGGCACTCGTACTCGTAGCGCGCTACGGCCTTGGCTTCCTCGTCGGCGAACGGTTCGAACCAGGTCGCCACGCTGCTGAACTTCAACTTGAGTGCCGCAGCGATCAGCGCACCGCTCGCCCCCGTCGCCGAGTCCGCCTTCGAGACGAAGTCCCCCTTCGGCGGCCTTTGCCCCCGCTCCACCATCGCCACCTGCGACTTGGAGAAGCCGACCTTGAACCCCAGCGCTTCCTGGGACAGCGCGGCCATCTCGCGGTAGTGCCGTAACAGTGTCCCGAACATCGCAGCGGTGCCGTCGCCGGTACTACTGGAGTGCACAGCCCCACCTCCAAGTGCACAGCAGTGCACAGACGCCTTGTGTCCCTGGTCACGTTAAGTGCGGACGCCGACGCTTACCGTATGGAACCGAAAAATTCACCGAACTCGGCCCCCTGCTGGATTCCCGCCAGCGGCCACGCCCTGCGGCACGCGGGCATCCACTTCGACGCGGTCCGGATCTCCGGCGTGCTGGGCGAGCAAGTCTCGTACGAGATCATGCAGTTCACGGACTTCCAGGCCGGTCCGATCATCCGCTCCTGGATCGGGATGCGGAGCATGTACTTCCTGGTGGAGCCCGGCACGGCGCGTGCGTACCGCTGGCCGGCGGGCGTGGACGCGCTCGTGCGGAAGGGCTCGGACTTCGTCGGGGTGCCCGCGCTGCGCGGGCTGACGTACCCGCTGGACTGGCGTTCCGAGCCGACCGCCGATGATCCGTTCGTGGAAACGGCACTTCTGTTCGAGCTGCTGACCAAGGTGGTGGCAGACGGAATTTCTGCTGTACGGTGATCGCGTCGTTACGCTCCGTGCGCGCCGCGCACGGGGCGGCCCTCGGCGGTGCTCCCAACACCTGGTCCGAGGGCCTTCACCCACAGATGGATCAGAGGTCCACCGAAGATGCTTTGGCATGCTATCTCGCCGTCCCGCGCCTATGTGAAGGCCACGCACGATGTCGTACGTCATCCGAATCTGAGCAGCGATGCAAAGCTTCTGATCATGTATGTGCAGGGATTGCCCGAGTCCCGCGCGAGCGAAGCGCTGAGCGATCACGCGAAGAGGCTCGGCATCAAGGGCCGGGCGTACCAGAAGGCCAAGGGCCAGCTGAAGGCAGCCGGTTACGTCCATGAGTGGCGGTGGCAGGGACAGGGCGGGCTGTGGATGACGGATCAGCTGTTCTCCAACGTGCCGCTCACGGACGAGGAGGCGCGGGCGCTCAGGGTGGCGAACGCGCAGGCCAAACCGACTGATCGGCCACGGGCGGGCGGTCAAGCGGGCACTCGGTCGGTCGGCGCTTCCCAACCAGAGGTTGTGGAAGAACGTGAGAAGAACACTCCCCACCCACCCACCGAAGCGCCTGCGGCCGAAGCGCCTGTGGCCGAAGCGGCCGGGCCGGTCACGGCGACCGACGCGGAAGTCGCCCAGGCCGAGCGCGTGTTGCTCTCGCTGCGGCACGCGAACCCGCAACTGCACCTCGGCGTACGCGAGGCGCGCGGCCTGTCCGGGATGGCGGCGGACTGGCTGCGGCGGGGCGTGAAGGCGGCGGATCTGCGGCAGGCGCTGGTGAACGCCCTCCCGGCGGAAGGCGTACGGTCGGCCTACGGCTTCGTACGCCACCGCCTCGTACACAAGCTGCCGGAGGTACCCGCGCCGATCGCGCCGGTGGCGACGGTCAGGCCGCATGTGACGTGCGAGGGGGACGGGCCGGAGCACGTGTTCCGGCCCCGGGCGGACGAGACGTTGTGCGGCCCGTGCGGCCGGCAGGCGGCCGAGGAGGCGCACTTCGCGAAGTGGCCGCCACGGCGGCAGCCCTGGCGGGAACGGGTCGCGACGATCCTGGAAACGGACGCCGCAGCGTACTGAGGCGCACGTCCGTTCGTGGTGTGGCGGTCTTTGCCGTGGATGCGGCGAGGCGAGGACAGTGGTGGCCGGGGGCCGGTACGGACTGAGGAGGACCCGTGGTGGATACCGTGGTGGAGCTTTGGGACGGCGTACGAGCGGTGCGCGACCCCGCGCGGGTGCGTGCGCAACTCATGGCGGCCGGGCGGATGTTGTTCGCGGTGTACGGCTACGCGCACACGTCCGTCGAGGACCTGTGCGCGGAGGCGCAGGTGGAGGTGCGGGATTTCCACCGCGAGTTCGCCTCGCGCGAGGCGCTGCTCACCGACCTGTACGACGAGGTCGCGATGGCGGGGATGCAGGCCGCGCAGGCGGAGCTGGCGGCGGAGGGCATGGAGACCTGCCCGACCGAGGAGCGCGTCCGCAGGCTCTTCGACGCGTATGTCCGGGCCGTCACGGGAGACCCGCAGGCGGCGAGGGTCGCCTTCGTGGAGGTGCTGGGCGTGAGCCCGGCGATGGACGAACACCTCACGATGTGGCGCTCGGTGTGGGTGGAGTTCCTGACGGCCGAGTCCGAGCGGGCCCGGACGCGGGGGCACGGGGTGGACGGCGATCTCGCGGTGGTGGTGAAGGTGCTGACGCGGTCGGTGGACGAGCTGCTCGCCCACCACGGGCGGAGGCCGCGCCAGGTGCCGCCGTCGTGGCTGACCAGTGAGTTCACGCGGTTGTCGATGGCGATGATCGGCCCGGCCGAGCCGGGTGCCCCGGGAGCCGCCGGAGGCGCTTCCGTTTGACAAGGTGCGTTGCCGGGTCGGCAAATGGAGCCATGGCAGCGAAGGAGCACCCCAGCAGCGACGGCCCCATGGGCGGCGACGGCCCCATGGGCGACGACGACCTGGCCGCCGTCCTGACCGGCGTCGGCCCCCGCCTGCGGGCCCTGCGCACCGAGCGCGGGACGACGCTGACGCAGCTGAGCGAGACCACGGGCATCTCGCTCAGCACCCTCTCCCGCCTGGAATCGGGCGGCCGCAAACCGACCCTGGAGCTGCTGCTCCCCCTGGCGAAGGCGTACGGCGTCCAGCTGGACGAACTCGTCGGCGCGCCGGACACGGGCGATCCCCGTGTGACCTTCCGCCCCTTCAAACGCCACGGGATGACCTTCGTCCCGCTCACCCGGCATCTGGGCGGCGTCAACGCGTACAAGCAGGTGATGCCGGGCGCGACGGGCCCGGCCGGCCCGGTCGAGCAACGGGTCCACGAGGGCTACGAGTGGCTGTACGTCCTCTCGGGCCGCCTCCGCCTGGTCCTGGGCGACCACGACCTGGTCCTCACGGCGGGCGAGGCGGCCGAGTTCGACACCCACACGCCGCACTGGTGGGGGGCGGCCGGACCGGAACCGGTGGAGTTCCTGAGCCTGTTCGGACCGCAGGGGGAGCGGATGCACGTACGGGCGAAGCCGTCGAAGTGAGGGGGCGCGGCGACCCCGCGCCCCCAAGGTGGTGAAAGTGGTACGTTATCGAGTACCACTTGGAGGAAGGCTGAGCCATGTCCATAACTGCGAGTGAAGCCCGCAAGGCACTCTTTCCGCTGATCAAGAAGGTCAACGACGATCACGAGGCCATCGAGATCGTCTCCAAGCACGGCAACGCCGTACTCGTCTCCGCCGAGGACTACGCGGCACTGCGCGAGGGCTCGTACCTGCTGCGCTCCCCGGCGAATGCGCGGCGGCTGCTCAAGGCCTACGAGAACGCACTGGCTCACGTCGACGTGTCGGAGCGTGAGCTGATCGATCCGGCTGCGGGGGACGAGTGAGGCTCGTCTTCGAGGACCAGGGCTGGGAGGACTACACGTCCTGGCTCAAGAACGACCGCAAGATGCTCGCTCGGATCAACAAGCTCATCGAGGACGTCAGGCGCGACCCGTTCACGGGCATCGGCAAGCCCGAGCCGCTGAAGTACCACTTGCCAGGAGCGTGGTCGCGTCGCATCGACGACGAGCACCGGCTCGTCTACCTGGTCACGGCGAAGGAGATCGTCATCCTCGCGGCCCGCTACCACTACTGACCACGAAGGCGCCGCTCGCGACACGGCAGGCCGACTGGACCGCGGACGACCTCAGCAGGTTCCTGAAGTAGCCGCTGCCGCGACCGCCGCCCCCGCGTACCGGCCGCCCACCCCCCATGCCTCGTGCATCGCGTCCGCGAAGGCGGCGGCCAGGTGGTGTTCGCCCGTGGGGTTCGGGTGGGTGCCGTCGTACGTGGAGGTGTGGATGTCGTACGCCGGGGGGTGGGAGGCGAGGAGGAGGGGGGACGGCGGGGTGGACCGGTTGGCCACCGTCTTCGCCAGGAGGTCGTTGAAGCGGGCGCACTCCGCCGCGAACGGGGCGTCCGTCTCCGCGCGGATGTTCGGGATCACCGGGAGGAGCACCACGCGGATGTGCGGGTTCGCCTCGCGGGCCGCCGTCAGGAACGCCCCGGCGTTCTCCGCCGTCTGCGCGCTGTCCGTGTAGAAGCCGAGGTCTATCAGGCCGAGGGAGACCAGCAGGACGTCCGGGCGGTGGGCGGTCACCGCGTCCGCGATCAGCGGGGCCATGTGGAGCCAGCCCTCGCCCCAGCCCGCGAGGTGGCGGCGGGCGGGCGGCGGGAAGTCGTCGGCGGCGTACGCGGAGGACGAGGCCGTGCCCGTATCCGCGTCGTAGAGGGCCGTGCGCGGGCCCACCAGCTCGTGGGGGCCGTCGGCAGCCGCCGCCAGGTGCTGCCACATGCGGTAGCGCCACGTGAAGTCGCCGGCGCGCCCGATGGTCATGGAATCGCCGACACACATGAAACGCATGGCGTCATCATGGCCGATCTTGGCTACGCGCCGGTAGGTGACGATGGACACTTGTGCCATGCGTTCGTACCGACTGACCTCCTCCCTCGGCGCCGCCGTGCTCCTCGCCCTCGCCGCGGCCCCCGCGCTCGCCGACGGCGGGGCCGACCGGAGCTTCACGATCGAGGACCCCCGGATCACCGAGTCCAGCGGCCTCGCCGCGAGCCGACTCCACCCGGGGATCTACTGGACGCACAACGACAGCGACGACGGCCCGTACGTCTTCGCCGTCGACTCGCGGACCGGGAAGACCGTCGCGACGATCACGATGAAGGGCGTCGGGCAGCCCCGCGACGTCGAGGGCATCTCGATCGGGCCGGACGGGAACGTGTACGTCGGCGACATCGGCGACAACCTGAACGGCAGCTGGGACCACGTCTGGATCTACCGCTTCCCCGAGCCGAAGACCCTGAAGGACGCCACCGTCCGGGCCACCCAGTTCGACGTGAAGTACGCCGACGGGCCCCGCAACGCGGAGGCGCTGATGGTCCACCCGAAGACCGGCCGCGTCTACATCGCTTCCAAGAACGAGGACGGCGGCGGCCTGTACGAGGGCCCCGCGAAGCTCACCACCGGCGGCGACAACGTCTTCAAGCGGGTCGGCGAGGTCCCCTGGGTGACCGACGGGGCCTTCTCGCCGGACGGCAAGGAGCTCGTCCTGCGCTCCTACTTCAGCGCCCGCGGCTACACCTTCGCGAACGGCCGTCTCGGCAAGGACTACGACGTCGAGTCGCCGCTGCTCCCGCAGTCCGAGTCCGTGACGTACACGGCGGACGGCTCCGCCCTGATGTACGGCTCCGAGGGCGAGCGGAGCAGTGTCGTGAGGGTGGACCTGAAGAAGACCGGGGACGGGGGCGGCGGCGGGGCCGCGCACCGGGCCGGGGGGATCAAGGACACCGCCGACGACGGGGACGGCGTGCCGGTGAAGGGCACGACGCTGACCGGCGTCGCCGTGCTCGCCGGGATCGGGCTGCTGCTCCTGCTGGGGCGGCGGCGCCGCAAGGGATGAGGGCGCCCCGGCACGCGCCGACGGGCCCGTGCCGGGTTCTCACTCCGGGGCCACGAAACCGGACTCGTACGCCGCGATGACCGCCTGGGTGCGGTCCCGCGCGCCCAGTTTCGCCAGTACGGCGCTGACGTGCGACTTCACGGTCTCCGTCCCCACGATCAGCCGCCCGGCCATCTCCGCGTTCGACAGGCCGCGTGCCATCAGCCGCAGGACCTCCCTCTCGCGCTCGGTCAGCCCGGCCCGCTCAAGGGCGGCCCGGGCGGCGGCGTTGCCGGGGTCCCGGCCGTAGGCGGAGGCCAGCTGCCGCACCGCCGCCGGGAACAGCAGCGAGTCGCCCTCGGCCACCAGCCGCACGGCGTGCACGATCTCGGCCGGCCGGGCCCGCTTGAGCAGAAAGCCGGAGGCCCCGGCGCGCAGCGCCCCGTACACGTACTCGTCGTTCTCGAAGGTCGTCACCACCACGATCTTCGGCGGGTCCGCCATCGTGCGCAGCACCGCCCGCGTGGCCTCGATGCCGTCCATCAGCGGCATGCGCACGTCCATGACGACCACATCGGGGCGCAGTCGCCGGACCAGGGGCACCACGGCGGCCCCGTCGGCGGCCTCGCCCACCACCTCGATGTCCGGCTGGGCCGCCAGCACCGCGCGCAGCCCGGCCCGTACCAGCGGCTCGTCGTCGACCAGGAGAACGCACAGGGGCATCCGGCCAGAGTAGATCAGCGAGCGGAGCGGCTACAGGGGAAGATCGACGTGCAGCAGCCAGTCCCCGCCCTGCCGGCCCGCACCGGCCTCGCCCCCGAGCAGCGTGGCGCGCTCCCGGATGCCGCGCAGCCCTCTGCCACCGCCGCCGCCCGATCCGGCCACGGGTTCCGGGCCGGGCAGCGGGTTGCGGACCTCCAGCCGCAGCCGGGCCGCCTCCACGGCGATCCGCACGCCGATCGGGACCGGGCCCGCGTGCCGCAGCACATTGGTCAGGGCCTCCTGGAGCATCCGGTACGCCTCCCGGGACACCGGTCCCGGCACCCGGTCCAGCGCCCCCGTCACCTCGGCGTCGATGCGCGCGCCCGAGGACCGCGCCGAGTCCAGCAGCCGGGCCGCCTCGTCCAGCGCCGGACGGGCGGCCACCGGCCCTCCGCCGTCACGGAGCACGAGCAGCACGCGGTCCAGGTCCTCCAGCGCGGCCCGGCCCGTCTCCTCGATGGCCTCGAGGGCCCGGTCGGTGAAGGCCGGGTCGCCCGCCGTCCGCGCGGCACCCGCCTGCACGACGGCCAGGGTCAGCGCGTGGCCCAGGGTGTCGTGCAGCTCGCGGGCGATCTGGTTGCGCTCCAGCAGACGCTCGGTGCGCCGCTCCAGCGCCGTCAACCGCTCCTTGACCGAGGGGCCGAGCAGGCGGCGGGCGGCCCGGGCCATCAGCGCGCCCGCCCCGGCGGAGACCAGCACCAGCACCAGTACGGGCACCGGCACCAGCAGGGCGTACCACGGGCTCGTGCCCGTCGTGTACGGGAGCGGGAAGATGCGGCCCGGCTCCCCGGCGGCCGCCCCGGTGAGCGTCAGCGCGAGCGCCAGCAGCGTGTTGGTGACCAGAGTGAGGGCGAGACCCGTCTCCAGCCGCAGGACCAGCCAGACGCCCGTCCGCGCCCGGTCGCTCCAGGAGGCGGCCGGGGCGGTGGAGACGCCGGGGTCCTCGTCGCTCCCGGTGCGGGCATGCGGTCCGGGGAACAGCATCAGCCGCGCCTGCAACCCCTCCGCACGGCGGATCGAGGGCACCAGGGCGGCGGCCAGGACCAGCGGGAGCGGCAGGACCGCGATCAACAGCCAGTCGCGCGGCGACGGATCGCTCAGCCCGGGATAGACCGCGCCGCAGACGAGCGGCACGATCACGCCCACGAGCAGATGCAGCCAGCGGGTGTAGGTCACCGCACGTGTCAGCGGCTGGAGGAGGAGGCCCGGCATGCCGCCATCGTGGCAGAGCGGTCCGGGCCGCCGTCCTCCCCCGCGCGGGGGAGGCGCCCTCCCCGGGCGGGGGATGCCCGCCCCCGCCCGCCCCGGCCACGCTGGGGCCATGACCAGCATCGACGTCAAGGAACTCACCAAGGAGTACGGCGGCACCCGGGCCCTCGACCGGCTGACGTGCGCCATCGAACCGGGCCGGGTCACCGGCTTCCTCGGGCCCAACGGCGCCGGCAAGTCCACCACCATGCGGCTCGTCCTCGGCCTGGACCGCCCCACCTCCGGCACCGTCACGGTCGGCGGCCACCGGTACGCGACGCTCCCCGAACCCCTGCGCACGGTCGGCGCCCTGCTCGACGCGCAGGCCGCTCACGGGACCCGCCGGGCCCGGGACCATCTGCGGTTCCTGGCGGTCAGCAACCGCCTCCCGGCCCGCCGTGTGGACGAGGTCCTCCAGGAGACCGGTCTCACCGCCGTCGCGCACCGCCGCATCCGGACCTTCTCGCTCGGCATGCGCCAGCGGCTCGGTATCGCCGCCGCGCTCCTCGGCGACCCGCCCGTCCTGATGCTGGACGAACCCACCAACGGCCTCGACCCGGAAGGGATCATCTGGATGCGCCATCTGCTGCGCCGCCTCGCCGACGAGGGCCGTACGGTCCTGGTCTCCAGTCACCTGATGAACGAGACCGCCGTGCTCGCCGACCACCTGGTCGTCCTCGGCCGGGGCCGGCTCCTCGCCGACGTCCCGACGGCGGACTTCATCGGCCGGCACAGCCACCCGAGGGTGCGCGTACGCACCACTGATCCCGGCCGGCTGCGGTCCGCGCTGCTGGCCCGGGGGCACACGGTCACGGAGGACGGCGACGGCCGGTTGCTGGTGGACGGGGCCACCGCCGAGCACGTGGGGGTCGCCGCCGCGCGCGAGGGCGTCTCCGTTCTCGAACTGGCCGACGAGCGTGCGTCGCTGGAGCAGGCGTACCTCGCGCTCACGTCCGCCGACGCGGAGTTCACCGCCGCGTCTTCCGCGTCCGCTCCGGCCGCGTCCGAGGGGGTCTGACCATGTCCGTCACCGCGGTACTGCACTCCGAGTGGATCAAGATCAGGTCGGTGCGGGCGAGCTTCGGATCGCTCCTCGCCGTCTTCGCCGCCGCACTGGCCGTCACCGTGCTCGTCTTCGCCACCGTGGGCCGGGCGGAGGCCGGCGGCGACGACCCGGTCTTCGGTGCCTTCTACGCGCTCAACTTCGCCCAGATCGCGGCGGTCGCCTTCGGCGCGACCGCCGTCTCCGCCGAGTACGTGGGCGGCGCCCTGCGGATCTCCCTGTCGGCGGTGCCGCGCCGGGGCCTCTTCTACGCGGCCAAGACGGCGATCGTCGGGGCTGCCGCGCTCGGCGTGGGACTCGTCACCGCGTTCGCGGCCTTCTTCGTGGGCCAGGCGTTCCCGGGCGAGCACGCGATCGGCCTCGGTGAGCCGGGGGCCCTGCGGGCCTGCGTCGGCGGCGGGATCTACCTCGCGCTGATGGCCCTGTTCGCAACGGGGCTCTCGTTCCTGCTGCGCAGCGCCGTCGCGGTGCTCAGCCTGCTCGTCCCGTTCCTCCTGATCGTGTCCTTCGTGGTCGGCGACATCGCGGGGGGTGCGGCCGCCTATCTGCCCGACCGGGCCGGGCAGCAGATCCTGCACCAAGACCCCGCCGGCGGCCCCGGCCCCTGGACCGGTCTCGCGGTGACCGCGCTCTGGGCGGCGGCGGCCCTGGCGGCGGGGTGGTGGGCGGTGCGCCGGCGCGACGCCTAGGACCCCTCTTCGATGGGCCGGATCTCGTAGTGCAGGGTCCGGTCCCGTTTCAGCCGGTGGGTCAGCGGGACCAGGACCCCCTGCGTCGCGGGGTACTTGCGGGACAGCATCCGCGAGGCGTGGGTGTTCTCCTTCGAGCCCGCCGGGAGGAGGCGCGCGTGGGCCTCGATCTGCGGGCCCGTGGGGTGGCCGCGTACGGTGCACGGGCCGAGCCGCACCACCGGGTGGTTGCGCATGCGTTCCACCTTCCACGCCGAGGAGAACGTCCGGATGTACGCGTGGTCGCCCTCGACCGCGATGTGCACCGGGGTGTCGGCGTGCGTCCCGTCCTGCCGCCGCGTGCTCAGCAGGACGGTGTACTGCTTCACGAAGGGCTTGAGCTGCGGGACCGTATCCATACCTCCATGGTCCGCCCGTACGCCCCCGCGCTCATCCGGGCGGCGGGCACCCCGCAGGCGTTTCGCGTAAGGTCCCCGGACCATGAGCCACCGCACCCCCGACCCCTTCGCCACGCCCCGCCTGGCGGCCCTGCCCCTGCGGGTCGCGTACGCGGACGAGATGGCCGCCGTCCTGGCCGACCCGGCCCTGCACGCCTTCACCGGGGGCGCCCCGGAGACCCCGGAGGCGCTGCGGGCGCGGTACGCACGTCAGACGGCCGGTTCGCCGGACGCGGGCGAGCTGTGGTGGAACTGGGTGCTGCGGGCCGGTGCCGGTCTCGTGGGGTACGTGCAGGCCACCGTGCGCGGCGACCGCGCCGAGATCGCCTGGGTGGTGGGCGTCCCGTGGCAGGGGCGGGGGTACGCCGGGGAAGCGGCCCGGGGGCTGGTGGCGCATCTGGGGGAGGCGGGCGTGACGGCCGTGACCGCCCACATCCACCCCGAGCACGCGGCCTCCGCCGCCGTGGCCGCCGGGGCCGGCCTGGCGCGGACGGGGGAGTGGGAGGACGGCGAGGAGCGGTGGGCGCTGGGCCTCTAGCGCCTCAGGCGTCCGGGGTGCGGGGCTTGGCGCGGCCCGCCTGGATCAGTTCGGCGACATCGAGGCTCACCTCGGCGCCGATCGATGCGGGCAGCGGTGCCTGCCGGCCGGGGGCGTACACCTCGTGGCGGTCGTACGAGCTGCCCAGCGGTTCCGTGAGGACGTGGACGCGGTCGTGCCTCCGGTCGAGGATCACGTACACGGGGATCTTCGCCTCGGCGTACGCGGCGACCTTGTGCCGGAGGTCCAGGTTGTAGTTGCTGGAGGTGACCTCCAGGACCAGGCGGAAGATTGCGGGGTCGTAGCAGTTGTACTCGATCAGGTGCTCATCGAAGTCGCTGTCGACCAGGGCGAGGTCGGGGATCGCGTAGTCCTCCGGACCGCTCGGCAGCCAGAGGCCGATGCCTTGGAGGACTTTCGTCTCCTCGTCGCCGAGCCCGGCTTCGAAGAGCGCGATCATGACCGTGGTCAGAGCATTCGCGTGCGGGCCGTCCCGGAGCGGGGCGGCGGTGACGACTCCCCCGATGATCTCGAAACGGTAGCCGGGGTGCAGGTCCGCGAGCTTGTCCGCTGTGTTGAGCAGTTCCCGCTCGTGGTCGGCGCCAACGGCTGCTGCGGACATCGAGGGCCTCCCGGGACGGCTGGTGGCGAGAACATCATCGTAGGGTCGAGTGAAGCAGAAACGGCCCCGCACACCTCGCGGTGCGCAGGGCCGTTCCGGGGCGTACGGGCTACAGCTTCTCGATCACGTAGTCGATGCAGGCCGTCAGGGCCTGGACGTCCGCCGGGTCGATCGCCGGGAACATCGCCACGCGGAGCTGGTTGCGGCCGAGCTTGCGGTACGGCTCGGTGTCCACGATGCCGTTGGCGCGGAGGGCCTTGGCGATCGCGGAGGCGTCGATCTCGTCCGCGAAGTCGATCGTGCCGATGACCTGGGAGCGCTTGGCCGGGTCGGTGACGAACGGGGTCGCGTACTTGGACTCCTCGGCCCAGCCGTAGAGGTGGCCGGAGGAGGCGGCCGTGCGGCCGGTCGTGAAGTCCAGGCCGCCCTGGGTGTTCATCCACGTCAGCTGCTCGTTCAGCAGGAAGAGCGTGGCGAGCGCCGGGGTGTTGTACGTCTGGTTCTTCAGCGAGTTGTCGATCGCCGTGGGCAGCGAGAAGAACTCCGGGATGTGCCGGCCCGAGGCGTGGACGCGGGCCGCGCGCTCCAGGGCGGCCGGCGAGAAGACGCCGATCCAGAGGCCGCCGTCGGAGGCGAAGGACTTCTGCGGGGCGAAGTAGTAGACGTCCGTCTCGGCGATGTCGACCGGGAGGCCGCCCGCGCCGGAGGTGGCGTCCACCAGGACGAGCGCGCCCTCGTCGGCGCCCGCGACGCGCTTGACCGGCGCCGCGACACCGGTCGAGGTCTCGTTGTGCGTGAAGGCGTAGACGTCGACGCCCGCCTCGGCCTGCGGGTCCGGGTGGGTGCCCGGGTCGGAGGCGATGACGGTCGGGTCCGCCAGCCACGGGGCCAGCTTGGCGGCCTTCGCGAACTTCGAGGAGAACTCACCGAAGTTGAGGTGCTGGGACTTCGACTCGATCAGACCGTGCGTCGCGATGTCCCAGAAGGCGGTGGAGCCGCCGTTGCCCAGGATCACCTCGTAGCCCTCGGGGAGGGAGAAGAGGTCGCGTACGCCCTCGCGCACCGCGCCGACCAGGTTCTTCACCGGGGCCTGGCGGTGGGACGTACCGAGCAGAGACGTGCCGGTGGCGGCCAGCGCGTCGAGCGCCTCGGTCCGCACCTTGGAGGGACCGGCGCCGAAGCGCCCGTCTGCGGGCTTGATGTCAGCGGGAATCTGGATGTCGGCCACGAGTCGGAGCGTAACGCCTCGGTGCGGAGGCCACGCACCCTGTCCGTCGGATGAGACAGGGCTTCCGACTCGTGGTCGTCGGAGGAACATCCGTGCGTTCCTCCGTGCGTACGTGTCAGCGCAGCGTGACCGGGAGTTCGTACAGGTCGTTCTGCGTGACGATCGGCTTGTTGCGCAGCTCGGACGCCGGGACGGCCAGGGACAGCTCCGGGAAACGGGCGTACAGCGCGGGCAGCGCCACCGAGGCCTCCAGGCGGGACAGCGCGGCGCCCGGGCAGACGTGCGGGCCGTGTCCGAAGGAGATGTGGCGGTTCGGGGAGCGGGTCACGTCGAACTCCGTGGCCGACGCCCCCCACTGGCCCTCGTCGTGCGCGATGGCCGCGAACGAGATCATGATGCCCTCGCCCTTCGGCAGCACCCGGTCGCCCACCGCGATGTCCTCCGTGGCGAAGCGGATCAGGATGTGCGAGGTCGGCGCCGACCAGCGCAGCGTCTCCTCGATCACCCCGTCCCAGCCCACCTCGCCGGCCAGCACCGCCCGCCGCTGCTCGGGGTGGCTCTCCAGCGCCACCACCGCGTTCACGATGAGGCTGATCGTCGTCTCGTGCCCCGCCGCGATGATCAGCTTCAGGGTGTTGAGGATCTCGTCGTCGGTGAGGTGGTCCCCGTCCTCGGAGGCCAGGAGCAGCGCCCCGGTCAGGTCGTCGCCGGGGGCCCCCTTCTTCTCGTCCAGGATGCGCGAGAACAGGGTGTGGATGTCCGCCATCATCTGCGGGACCTCGGCGCGGGGCGTCATGTTGGAGAAGAACTTGTCGAACAGTTCCTTCATCCGGGGCAGGTCCGCCGAGTCGATGCCCATCAGCTCGCTGATCACGTTCATCGGCAGCGGGTAGGCGAACTCCGCCTTCAGGTCCACCGTTTCGCCCGCCGCGTGCTCCTCAAGGCGGTCGAGCAGCACCTTCGTACGGGCCTCGATGCCCTCGCGCAGCCGCTCCACCCGGCGCACGGTCAGCGCCTGCGCGACCAGGCCGCGCAGGCGGCGGTGCTCGGCGCCGTCGGCGGTGAGCATGGTGCGGCCCGGGTTGACCAGGCCGATGAGCGGCCAGTCGAGCGGGATCTCGCCGCGCTGCCAGGCGCCCCAGACGTTGATGTCCTTGACCAGGCGGCTGTCGGTGAGCAGCGCCTTCGCCTCCGCGTAGTGCGTGACGCTGTAGACGGGCACGCCGCCGGGCAGCTCGACCCGGGCGAGCGGGCCCGCCGCGTGCAGCCGGGCGCTCTCCCCCGCGAGGTCGGTGACGAAGGGGTCGAGGACGATGCGGTCGGTCGCTTCGGTCGTGGGCGCGGTCATCTGGGGCCTCCGAGAGCGGGGGTCGGCGTGAAGGTCACGGGCAGGTCGGTCAGGCCGCGCAGCCAGGGGGAGGGGCGCCGGGTCAGCTGCTCGGCGGGGACGGCGAGGTCGACGTCCGGGAGCCGGTCGAGGATGACCTCGATGGCCGTACGGGCGATGACCTCGGCGGTCTCCTGCGCCGGGAACGGGCAGCGGTGCTCGCCGTGGCTGAAGGAGAAGAACGCGTTGTTGCCGCCGGTGAGCGTGGAGCCGTCCGTACGGACCTGGGGGTCGGCGTTGGCCCCGGCGAGGGAGAGGACGAGCAGGTCGCCGGCCTTGATGTGGCGGCCGCCGAGGTGAGTGTCGCGGGCGGCCCAGCGCCCGGCGATGTTCTGGCTGGGGGTGTCCTCCCACAGCACCTCGTTCATGGCCTCGCCGACGCTGTGCCGGCCGCCGGAGAGCGAGGCGGCGAAGCGGTCGTCGGTGAGCATCAGGCGCAGCGAGTTGCCGATCCAGTCGGCGGTCGGCTGGTGCCCGGCGGCCATCATCACCATGAGGTCGCGGGCCACGTCCTCCTCCGTGAACCCGGCGGTGTTGGCGAGCATCCGCGAGGCGACGTCGTCCCCGGGCTCGGCGCGCCGGTCGGCGAGCAGCGCGTACACGGAGCCGGCGATGTGCCGCTGGCCGGCCAGCGCGGTGGGCCCGCCGTTGATCATGTCGTTCATCGCGGTGACGAGGGCGGGGCCCTTGTCGTCGGAGAAGCCGTACAGCTTCGCCAGTACGCGTACGGGCAGGAGCATCGCGTAATCGGCGATCAGGTCCGTCGAGCCGGCCGAGCAGAACGCGTCGACGAGCTCGTCCGCGAACTCCTCGGTGCTCTTCTTGAGCTCGAAGGGGTTCGCGGCCTCCAGCGCCTCGCAGATCACGGCCGCCCGGCGGCTGTGGCGTTCGCCGACCGTGTAAAGGATCGACGGCTGGGTCCGGCTGATCATCGGCATCAGCGGCCAGTCGTCGGGGATCGCGTCCCACTGGTTCCACAGCTGCGAGTCGCGGGTGAAGAGGGCCGGGTCCCCGGTGACCTGGTGCAGTTCGCGGTAGCCGAGGACGAGCCAGGCCGGTACGTCGCCGGGCAGCACGATCGGGGCGACCGGTCCGTGGTCGCGCCGCAGCTCGCGGTAGAGCGCCGCCGGTTCGCCCTGGAACCGGGGGCCGGACAGCGGAACGGCTCCCGGGGCGTGGGGGCATCCGGTCACGGGGTGGGCTCCGGGGTCAGGGCGGGGGCGCCGTCGGCGGGCGCGGTCCGTCCGGCGTCGGGGGCCGCCGCAGCGTCGGCGGATTCCCCGGCGCGGGCGGCGGACAGCCGGTGCAGGTGCTCGACCAGGGTGATCAGCACGTACTTGCTGGAGGACCGGTCGCGCGCGTCGCACTCCACCAGCGGGACGTCCGGGGAGATGTCGAGCGCCTCCCGGATCTGCTGCTCGGTGTGGAGCGGGCCGCCGAAGTCGTTGCAGGCCACGATGAACGGCGTGCCGTGGTGCTCCAGCCGGTCGATCGCGTACCAGGAATCGGCCAGGCGCCGGGTGTCGACCAGGACGACGGCGCCCAGGGTGCCGGAGAACAGCCGGTCCCACAGGAACCAGAAGCGCTCCTGGCCGGGCGCGCCGAACAGGTAGAGCACCGAGCGTTCGTCCAGGCTGATCCGGCCGAAGTCGAAGGCGACCGTGGTGGACGTCTTGGACCCGACGCCGTCGAGGTGGTCGACCGCCTCGCCCGCGCGGGTCATCGTCTCCTCCGTGTTGAGCGGACGGATCTCGCTCACGGATCGGACCATGGTGGTCTTGCCGACCCCGAAGCCGCCGACCACGACTATCTTCAGTCCGTTGTCGGCCGTCGCTCTCAGGGCGGCGCGGTCAGAGGTTGCGGAGTCCAACGAGCACCTGTTCCAGGATGTCGGGGGCGGGGAGCCGGTCCGATACGCGTGCGGTACGCGGGTGGCGGGCGCTGATCCGGCCGGTGTCGAGCAGATCGCAGAGCAGGATGCGCACGATGCTGACGGGCAGATCGAGATCGGCGGCGATCTCCACGACCGCGGTGGGCCGTTCGCACATCCGCAGGATCGCCACGTGTTCCGACTGCATGCCGGGGGCCGGCTCGCACTCGGCGACGACCAGCGTGACCAGGTCGAAGGCGGCGGAGTCGGACCGGGTGCGGCCGCCCGTCAGGGTGTAGAGCCGGTCCGGCGCGTCGTCCCTGCCGGGGCGGGGGCGGGGCGTCATACGGCCGTGCCCCGGGCGGCGGCGACCGCGTCGGCGGGGTCGCGCGGCGGGGCGACCAGGTGCTCGCCCAGCTGCTCGACCAGCTCGCTCATGTTGTGGCCGACGAGGCCCACGTCCGCGCTCTCGGCGGCGACGACCGCGAGATGGGCGCCGGCGCCCGCCTCCACGATGAACAGGATGCCGCCGTAGAACTCGGCCATCGCGGAGCGGACCCCGCCGCTGCCGTTGCCGAACTCCACGGAGGCGCCGTGGGACAGGCTCTGGATGCCGGCGGAGATCGCGGCGAGCTGGTCGGCCTGGTCGACGGAGAGCTCGGGGGTGCGGCACAGCTTGAGGCCGTCCCTCGACAGCACGAGGGCGTGCCGGGCGCCGGGGGTCCGTTCGAGGAGCCCCTCCAGCAGCCAGTTGAGCTTCTCGTCGGTGGTCGCGGTCATCGGGAGTTGCCCTCCGGGGGTGGGGAGTCGGGCCGTACGGCGTTGCGGAAGCTGCTGAAGCGGGCCGCCCGGGCCTTGGGGTCGGGTGCGTCGTCCGCCGCGTCGGCGTCCCCCGCGGGCTCGGCGGCGGCGGTGGCCCGGGCCCTGGCCTCGGCGGCGGCCAGGGTGCGCCCGCGCGAACGCTTGGGCAGGCCGCTCTCGCCGAACTTCGGCAGATTGCCGGTGGTGTCCGAGGCGGAGTCGGAGCGCATCGGCTCCGGGGCGGCGGGCCGGGCGGCGGGGTCCGTCCCCAGGGTGTGGACGGGCTCGGGCTCGGCGGAAGCGGAAGCGGAAGCGGCGGCGGTGGCGGTGGACGCCGAGGCGGGCGAGGTGGCCGGCGCGGGGGCGGAGGTGTCCGGGGCGGTCCGGGCCGCGGTGGTGCGGGTGACGATCTCCTGCGGGAGCATCATCAGGGCGCCGGTGCCGCCGCGCGCGGACGGGCGGAACGAGACGGTCAGCCCGTGCTTGCGGGCCAGCCGGCCGACGACGGCGAGCCCGAGGCGGGTGCCGGTCAGGCCGGTGAGGTCGGTGTCGTCGGCGGCGACCGCGCGCTCCGCCCGGCGCAGCTGCACGTCGCTCATGACGAGGCCGCTGTCCTCGACGGTGACGACGATGCCGGCCGGGACCTCCTCCACGTACACATGGACCTCGGCGGTGGGCGGCGAGAAGTTCGCCGCGTTGTCGAGGAGCTCGGCCAGGGCGTGCATGACGCCCTCGGCGGCGTGGCCGGCGACGGCGACGTCGCTGGTGGAGTGGAGCCGGACGCGCTGGTAACCGCTGATCCGGCCCATCGCGCCGCGCAGCACGGACTCCATGACGATGGGCTTGGCCCAGCGCCGCCCGGAGCGGGCGCCGGTGAGCACGGCGATGGAGTCGGCGAGGCGGCCGGCCTGGGCGGTGCGGTGGTCCAGGTGGAGCAGGTCGGCGAGGACGTCCTCCGAGGTGTGCCGGTGCTCCATCTCGCGGAGGTCGGCGAGCATGCTCGTGGCCAGGGCCTGCATCCGGCCGGCCGCGTTGGCGCAGGCGGTGAGGGCCGCCGAGCGCTCGGTCTCGGCGCGCGAGGCGCGGGCCTTCAGCCGGGCGTTCTCGGCGGTGAGGCGGGCGGCGCCGGCCTCGGCCTCCTCCTTGGCCTTCGCCGCCTCGGCGGCGGCGGCGGCCTTGACGCGGGCGTTCTCCGCGGTGAACTTCTGGGCCTCGGCGGCGGAGGCCGAGACCATCCGGGACACCTCCGCCGTGAACCGGCCGCTCTCGGCGGCGTGCGTCTCGCGGAGCCGGCGCACCAGGGCCCGGGCGTGGACGGCGGTGGTGACGGCGGCCACGAGCAGCACGGCGGCCCCGCCGGAGCCCCAGGCCACCGCGGTCCTGGCCGATTCGGGAGCGGCGAAGGTCGCCCACGCGCTCAGGGCTGCGGTGAGGGCCGCCGTGACCACGAGGGCCAGTGCGGTCGGCCGGGTAGAGGGGCGCAAAGCGGAGTCCTTGGGGCGGACGGCGGCGGACGGGGCGGTTCGGACGAGCGTGGCACCAGAGACAAGCGGGACAACTGGAACAGCTGATTCACAGGTAAGTCCCCGTCACTATATGAGAATTGAGGAACCAGTTGGGAAGAACTTGTGGTGACCTCTGTTCTGTTTCTGTTTTCAACTTGTCAATTTCTGACCGCCTGCCGAGAAGCCGCCCTTGCGGGGGACGTACGCGGGGTTCGTACGGTGGGTGGGGGGCTGCATCGAGAAAGTGCAGTACCGTATATTCGGCAGTGCAATGCAATGTACTGTCGATCTTCAGGACGCAGAAGGACAGGCCCCGGGTGAACGAGCAGACCACCGCCGCAGAACCGGCCGCAGCCGCCGCCGTCGCCGTGCCGGAGGCGGTCGCCTCCCCGGCGCTCGGTGAGGGGAAGCGGGGCGGGGCGCGACGAGCCGCGCTCGCCCCGGTCGCGCTGGTCGTCGCGGGCGGGCTGTCCGTGCAGTTCGGCGCCGCCATCGCGGTGCTGCTGATGCCCCGGGCCGGGGCGCTCGGGGTCGTCACGCTGCGGCTCGCCGCCGCCGCGCTCGTCCTGCTCGTCGTCTGCCGGCCCACGGTGCGCGGCCACTCGCGCGCGGACTGGGGCACCGTGGTCGCCTTCGGCGTCGCCATGGGCGCCATGAACACGCTGTTCTATCAGGCCGTCGACCGCATCCCGCTCGGCGCCGCCGTCACCCTCGAAGTGCTCGGCCCGCTCGCCCTGTCCGTGATCGCCTCGCGCCGCCTGGTCAACGTCGTCTGGGCGGCCCTCGCGCTGGGCGGCGTCGTCCTGCTCAGCGGCGGGGGCTTCGACCGGCTCGACCCGGTGGGCGCCGCCTACGCGCTGGGGGCCGGGGCGATGTGGGCGGCGTACATCGTCTTCAGCGCCCGCACCGGGCGCCGCTTCCCGCAGGCCGACGGCCTCGCCCTGGCGATGGTGGTCGCCGCCCTCCTCTCGCTCCCCCTCGGCTTCATGGACGCGGGCACCAAGCTCCTCGACCCCACGACGCTCGCGCTCGGCGCGGCCGTCGCGGTCCTCAGCTCCGTACTCCCGTACACCCTGGAGCTCATCGCCCTGCGCCGCCTGCCCGCGCCCACCTTCGCCATCCTGATGAGCCTGGAACCCGCGATCGCCGCCCTGGCCGGCTTCCTCATCCTCCACCAGGCCCTGTCGGCCACGGACGCCCTCGCCATCGCGCTGGTCATCGGCGCGAGCATGGGGGCGGTACGGAGCCAGGTGCGGGGCGTCGCGAAGCGGTGAGGGGGCCGGCGCGGTCAGCCCCCGTCCGGAGCCCACCACGTCAGGTTCGCGGCAGCCCGCGCCACCGGCTCGATGATCTCCCAGCCCTCCGCGATCAGCCCCTCCTCGACGCGCCAGATGTCGACCACCACGATCTCCGGGCCGCCGTCGGGGAGGCGGCGCCGCGAGTGCACCACGACGTGGTCGCCGTCGGCCAGCAGGTGATCGATCCCGACCTCGATCCCGGCGGTCGGGCCGAGCGCCGCCGCCACGGCGGCCAGCCACTCCGCCTTGTCCGACGAGGTTCCGTCGGGCCGGTGGTGGATGAAGCCGTCGCCGAGGAACGGGGCGAGGGCTTCGGTGCTGCCGGATTCGAGCAGGGTGGCCAGGGCCCGCCCCACGATGTCCTTGTTCTCTTCGCTCATGCGGCCCATGCTTTCCGCCGCCGCCCCGGCTGTCGATGAAATGCCATGTCATGGCGGGCGGCCCCGGCGGCGGGTACGGTCGGCGCTCGTGCGGACAGTCGGTGAACTCCTGCGGCACTGGCGCCACCGCCGGGGCGTCAGCCAGCTCGACCTGGCGCTCGCGGCCGACGTCTCGCCCCGGCACGTCAGCCTCGTCGAGACCGGCAAGTCGCACCCCAGCGCCGGCATGGTCCTCCGGCTGGCGGAGCACCTGGACGTCCCCCTGCGCGAGCGCAACCGGCTGCTCCTCGCGGCCGGCTTCGCGCCCCGGTACGCGGAGCGCTCCCTGAGCCACGGTGCGCTGGACGCGGCCCGGGAGGCGGTCGAGCGGGTCCTGCGGGCGCATGAGCCGTATCCGGCGGTGGCCTTCGACCGGCACTGGGACATCGTGCGCGCCAACCGGGCCGTCGAGCCGTTCTTCGCGGGCGTCGCCCCCGAGCTGCTGCGCCCCCCGGTCAACCTCGTGCGCCTGGGCCTGGACCCGCGCGGCTTCGCGCCCCTGGTCGTCAACCTCGCCGACGTGCGGACGGTGTTCCGGGCCCGCGTCGGCCGTCAGCTCGCCGCCGCCCCCGACGCCCGTCTCGCCGCCCTGTACGACGAGCTGCTGGCGTCCGGCGGGGACGGGACGGAAGGCGCGTCGATCGCCGCCGGGTCCGACGTCGTGATCCCGATGATCCTGCGGCTCGGCGGCCGCGAGGTGCGGATGTTCTCGACCATCACCACCTTCGGCACCCCGATGGACATCACGCTGGACGAGATCGCGATCGAGCTGTACTACCCGGCGGACGAGGAGAGCGCGGCGTATTTCGAGACCGCCCACCACGCTCCCGAACGCTCCGGCCCTCCCAACATAGGCTGACAGCAACCTACTTGGAGGGCCACATGACGGAACGCGACGACCTTCTCGCGCTCATGGACGACCAGCGCACCAACTTCCTCTACACCCTCGACAAGATCGACGACGACCAGGCGCGGACCCGTACGACGGTGAGTGAGCTGACCCTCGGGGGCATCCTCAAGCACCTCGGTTCGATGCACCGCATCTGGCTCGCCGTGATCGACGGCACCGCTCCGGCCAGGGTCGAGTGGAGCGACCTCGATCCGGACAACGCCCGGATGACCGCGTCCGAGGCCCTGCCGGAACTGCTGGAGACCTTCCACGCGATGGCGGCCGCGTTCGACCGCGTCGTGCGGGAGGAACCCGACCTCGATCGCGAGATCGTGCTGCCCACCTACCCCTGGTCGCCTCCCGAGCCGGTCCGCTGGACCGTCCGCCACGTCCTGTGGCACATCTTCCGCGAGACGGCCCACCACAGCGGCCACGCCGACATCATCCGTGAGGCGCTGGACGGTGCGAGCACCACCGCGAAGATGGTGGGGCGGGAGTAGAAGGGGAGCCGGGGGGCACCGCCCGGCTCCGCTCGTAAAAAAATCATGCAAGCATGCTTGATTGTTTTACGCTCCCCTGGCAGGCTCCCGGGCACGCCGTCACGCCCCGAGGGGAGCGCACCGTGTCCGATGCCTCAGCCGTGCTGGACGATCTGCGCAGCGAGAGCCTGGAGCTCGACCTGCTCGCCGCCGGGGCGACCGCGAGACAGTGGGCGGGGGAGACCCCGGCCGAGGGGTGGACCCTCGCCCATCAGATCGCCCACCTGAGCTGGACCGACGACGTCGCGCTGATCTCCGTCACCGACCCGGGCCGCTTCGGGGACGAGGTGGCCCGGGCCATGGCGGACCCGGAGGGCTTCGTGGACCGGGCCGCCGACGAGATCGTCGCCGCGTACCCGCCGGACGCGCTGCTCGTCCGCTGGCGGGAGGGGCGCGAGCGCTTGCAGGAGGCCCTGCGCGCGGCGCCCGCCGGGACGAAGTTCCCCTGGTACGGGCCGCCGATGAGCGTCGCCTCCATGGCGACCGGGCGGCTCATGGAGACCTGGGCCCACGGCCAGGACGTCGCCGACGCCCTCGGGGTCACCCGCACCCCCACCGCCCGGCTGCGGCACGTGGCCCGGATCGGGGTCCGGGCCCGCGACTACGCCTTCTTCGTACGGGGCAAGCAACCGCCCGCCGAGGAGTTCCGGGTGGAGCTCGCCGCGCCCGGCGGGGAGCTGATCGCGTACGGCCCCGAGGACGCCGCCCAGCGGGTCACCGGGCCGCTGCACGACTTCTGCCTGCTCGTCACGCAGCGCGCCCACCGCGACGACCTGGCGGTGCGGGCGCAGGGGGCGGACGCGGACGCCTGGCTGTCGATCGCGCAGGCCTTCGCGGGTCCCGCGGGGGCGGGGCGGGCACCGAAGGGGGAGCGATGACCCGGGCGGCGGAAGTCCCCTCCCCCCTCCGCGTCGGCAACGCCTCCGGGTTCTACGGCGACCGCTTCGACGCCCTGCGCGAGATGCTCACCGGCGGCCCGCTCGACGTCCTCACCGGGGACTACCTCGCCGAGCTGACGATGCTCATCCTCGGCCGCAGCCGCCTCAAGGACCCGTCGCGCGGCTACGCCACCACGTTCCTGCGGCAGCTGGAGGAAGGGCTCGGGCTGGCCCGCGAGCGCGGGGTGCGGATCGTCGCCAACGCGGGCGGCCTCAACCCGGCCGGGCTCGCCGACGCGATCCGGGAGCTGGCCGAGAAGGCCGGGGTGCCGGTGCGGGTGGCGCACGTGGAGGGCGACGACATCCCCGTACCGGACGGTTACCTGACCGCCAACGCGTACCTTGGGGGAGCAGGCATCGCGGCGTGCCTGCGGGCCGGTGCCGAGGTCGTCGTCACCGGCCGGGTGACGGACGCCGCCCTCGTCACCGGCCCAGCCGCCGCCCATTTCGGCTGGGGGCCAGAGGACCACGACGCGCTCGCCGGAGCCGTCGTCGCCGGGCACGTCCTGGAGTGCGGGACGCAGGCCACGGGCGGCAACTACGCCTTCTTCCGCGACCACGACGTCCGCCGCCCCGGCTTCCCGGTGGCGGAGATCCACGCGGACGGCAGCTCCGTGATCACCAAGCACGACGGCACCGGAGGCGTCGTGGACCTCGGCACCGTCACCGCCCAGCTCCTGTACGAGACCGGCGGCGCCCGGTACGCGGGCCCCGACGTCACCGCGCGGCTCGACACCGTACGGCTGGCGCAGGACGGGCCGGACCGGGTCGCGGTCACCGGCGTACGCGGCGAGGCCCCGCCCCCCACGCTGAAGGCCGGGCTGACCCGGCTCGGCGGCTGGCGCAACGAGGTCGTCTTCGTGCTCACCGGTCTGGACATCGAGGCCAAGGCGGCGCTCGTCCAGGACCAGTTCGCGGACGCCTTCGCGCGCGCCGGGCGCCGGCCGGAGGAGGTGCGCTGGGAGCTGGCCCGTACGGACAGGGCCGACGCCGACACCGAGGAGACCGCGAGCGCCCTGCTCCGGCTGGTGGTCCGGGACCGCGAACAGGACGCCGTGGGGCGGGCGTTGTCGGGTGCGGCGATCGAGCTGGCCCTCGGCAGCTACCCCGGCTTCCACGTCACCGCCCCGCCCGGGAAGGGCGCGCCGTACGGGGTGTTCGAGGCGCGGCACGTACCGGCGCAGGACGTGGAGCACATCGCCGTACTGCCCGACGGGACGCGCCACACGGTTGACCACCCCGTGCGGACGCTGGAGCTCCGCGAGGTCGAACAGCCCCCGCTGCCGGACCCGTTGGAGCCGGGGGAGACCCGCCGCGCCCCCCTCGGCCGGGTCGCCGGGGCCCGGAGCGGCGACAAGGGCGGGGACGCCAACGTCGGGGTGTGGGTCCGGGACGAGGACGCCTGGCGGTGGCTGGCGCACGAGCTGACCGTCGACCGCTTCCGCGCGCTCCTCCCGGAGACCGACGGGCTCACTGTCGTACGCCATGTCCTGCCCAACCTCCGGGCGCTGAACTTCACCGTGCACGGGCTGCTCGGCGAAGGCGTCGCCGCGCAGCACCGGTTCGACCCGCAGGCCAAAGCGCTGGGGGAGTGGCTGCGCGCCCGCTGCCTGGAGATACCCGTGACCCTTCTGGAGGTGCCCGCATGACCGTCCTGCCCACCGGGCTCGACACCGCGAGCCCCGACTACGCGGCCAACCGGGCAGCCATGCTCGACAAGCTGGCCGAGCTGGAGGCCGCGCACGCCAAGGCGCTGGAGGGCGGCGGCGAGAAGTACACCGAGCGGCACCGCAAGCGCGGCAAGCTGCTGGCCCGGGAGCGCGTCGAGCTGCTCGTCGACCCGGACACGCCGTTCCTGGAGCTGTCACCGCTGGCCGCCTGGGGCAGCGAGTACGCGGTCGGCGCGTCGCTCGTCACCGGGATCGGGGTGGTGGCGGGCGTCGAGTGCCTGATCACCGCCAACGACCCGACCGTGCGCGGCGGGGCGTCGAACCCGTGGACGCTGAAGAAGGCCCTGCGCGCGAACGAGATCGCCTTCGCCAACCGGCTGCCGGTCATCAGCCTGGTCGAGTCCGGCGGCGCCGACCTCCCGTCGCAGAAGGAGATATTCATCCCGGGCGGCGCGCTCTTCCGCGACCTCACCCGGCTCTCCGCCGCCGGCATCCCGACCGTGGCCGTGGTCTTCGGCAACTCGACCGCCGGCGGCGCGTACGTCCCCGGCATGTCCGACCACACGGTCATGATCCAGGAACGCTCGAAGGTCTTCCTCGGCGGACCGCCCCTGGTCAAGATGGCGACCGGCGAGGAGAGCGACGACGAATCGCTCGGCGGCGCCGCGATGCACGCCCGTACGTCCGGGCTCGCCGACCACTTCGCCGTGGACGAGCACGACGCCCTGCGCCAGGCCCGCCGCATCGTCGCCCGCCTCAACTGGCGCAAGGCGCACGCCGATCCGGGGCCCGCCGAGCCGCCGAAGTACGACGAGGACGAGCTGATCGGGATCGTGCCCGGTGATCTGAAGGTGCCGTTCGACCCGCGCGAGGTGATCGCCCGGCTGGTCGACGGCTCGGACTTCGACGCGTTCAAACCGCTGTACGGCACGAGCCTGGTCACCGGCTGGGCGCGGCTGCACGGCTATCCGGTCGGCATCCTCGCCAACGCCCAGGGCGTGCTGTTCAGCGAGGAGTCGCAGAAGGCCGCGCAGTTCATCCAGCTCGCCAACCAGCGCGACATCCCGCTGCTCTTCCTGCACAACACGACCGGCTACATGGTCGGCAAGGAGTACGAGCAGGGCGGCATCATCAAGCACGGCGCGATGATGATCAACGCCGTCTCGAACTCGAAGGTCCCGCACCTGTCGGTCCTGATGGGCGCCTCGTACGGCGCCGGGCACTACGGGATGTGCGGCAGGGCGTACGACCCGCGCTTCCTCTTCGCCTGGCCGGGCAGCAAGTCCGCCGTCATGGGCCCGCAGCAGCTGGCCGGGGTGCTCTCCATCGTCGCCCGGGCCTCGGCCGCCGCGAAGGGCCGCCCGTACGACGACGAGGCGGACGCCGCCCTGCGCGCGATGGTCGAGCAGCAGATCGAGTCCGAATCGCTGCCGATGTTCCTGTCCGGGCGGCTGTACGACGACGGGGTGATCGACCCGCGCGACACCCGGACCGTGCTCGGCCTGTGCCTGTCCGCCATCCACACCGCACCGGTCGAGGGCGCCCGCGGCGGCTTCGGCGTCTTCCGGATGTGAGGAGTGAAGTGATCACCAGTCTGCTCGTGGCCAACCGCGGCGAGATCGCCTGCCGGATCTTCCGCACCTGCCGGGCGCTCGGCATCGCCACCGTCGCCGTGTACTCGGACGCGGACGCCGGTGCGCTGCACGTCCGGGAGGCCGACACCGCCGTGCGGCTGCCGGGCGCGGCCCCCGCCGATACGTATCTGCGCGGCGATCTGGTGGTGGCCGCCGCGCGCGCGGCCGGGGCGGACGCCGTGCACCCCGGGTACGGGTTCCTCTCCGAGAACGCGGGCTTCGCCGCCGCCGTGCAGGACGCCGGGCTGCGGTGGATCGGGCCGCCCGTCAAGGCGATCGAGCTGATGGCGTCGAAGACCCGCGCCAAGGAGCTGATGGGCGCCGCCGGGGTGCCGCTGCTCGCGCCGGTGGACCCGGCCGCCGCGACCGCCGAGGACCTGCCGCTGCTGCTGAAGGCGGCGGCCGGCGGCGGGGGGCGCGGGATGCGGATCGTCCGGGAACTCGTGGACCTGCCGGGCGAGCTGACCGCCGCCGGGGCCGAGGCGCTGTCCGCGTTCGGGGACGGCGAGGTGTTCGCCGAGCCGTACGTGGAGCGCGGCCGGCACGTCGAGGTCCAGGTCATGGCGGACGAGCACGACGGGGTGTGGGCGCTCGGGACCCGGGACTGCTCGCTCCAGCGCCGGCACCAGAAGGTCATCGAGGAGGCCCCGGCGCCGGGTCTGCCGGACGAGCTGCGGGGGCGGCTGCACGACGCGGCGGTGGCCGCCGCCCGGGCCGTGGGGTACCGGGGGGCCGGGACCGTGGAGTTCCTGGTCGCCGCGGACGGGCGGCCGTACTTCCTGGAGATGAACACGCGCCTCCAGGTGGAGCACCCGGTCACCGAGGAGGTGTTCGGGCTCGACCTCGTCGCGCTCCAGCTCCGGATCGCCGAGGGCGAGCCGCTGCCCGCCGACGGGCCCCCGGCGCCGGCCGGGCACGCCGTGGAGGCCCGGCTGTACGCGGAGGACCCGGCGCGGGACTGGCAGCCGCAGACCGGAGCACTGCTCTCGCTGGACGTGCCGGAGGAGCCGGGGGTGCGCCTCGACACCGGGTACACGGGCGGCGACACGATCGGCGTGCACTACGACCCGATGATCGCCAAGGTGATCGCCCGGGCGCCGACTCGGACCGAGGCGGTGCGGCTGCTCGCCCGCGCGCTGGAGCGGGCGCGCGTCCACGGGCCGGTGACCAACCGGGACCTGCTCGTCCGGTCGTTGCGGCATCCGGACTTCGTGGGCGGGCGGCCGGACACCGGGTTCTACGACCGGCACCTGCCGGAACTGACGGCTCCGGCGGACGAGGCGGCGGTCCGGCTCGCGGCCACCGCGGCAGCCCTGGCGGAGGCGGCGCGGGGTACGGGGGCGGGTGGCGTCGCCCGCTTCGGCGCCTGGCGGAACCTGCCTTCCCGGTCCCAGGCCCGGGGCTACCGCAGCGAGCCGGACGGCGTCGAGCACGAGATCAGGTACCGCTCCGGCCGCGACGGGCTGTCCGTCCCCGAGGACGGCGTCCGCGTCGTGGCCGCCGCGCCCGGCCGCGTCACGCTGGAGACCGACGGGGTGACGCGGACCTTCCACGTGACCGTCCACGACACCAAGGCGTACGTGGACACCGCATCCGGCGCGCACACCTTCACCGCCCTGCCCCGCTTCACCGACCCGGCCGACCGCACCGAGCCCGGCTCCCTGCTCGCCCCCATGCCCGGCACGGTGGTCCGCCTCGCGGACGGGCTCGCGGAGGGGGCCGCCGTGGTCGCCGGGCAGCCGCTGATCTGGCTGGAGGCGATGAAGATGGAGCACCGCATCCTCGCCCCCGCCTCCGGCACGCTCACCGCCCTGCACGCCGCGCCCGGCCTCCAGGTGGAGGTCGGCGCCCTGCTCGCCGTAGTCACCGACCCCGCTGAGGAGCAGCCCGCATGAGCACGAGCACCGTCCTCGAAACCGAAGAGCACCAGGCCCTGCGCGCCGCCGTCGCCGCCCTCGGGAAGCGGTACGGGCGGGAGTACATGACGTCCCTCGTCAGCGAGGGCGGCCACCCCCGCGAACTGTGGGCGGAGGCCGCGAAGGCGGGCTTCCTGGGCGTGAACCTCCCCGAGGAGTACGGGGGCGGCGGCGCCGGCATGGCGGAGCTGTCCATCGTGCTCGAAGAGCTGGGCGCCTCCGGCTCCCCGCTCCTGATGATGATCGTGTCGCCCGCGATCTGCGGCACGGTGATCGCGCGCTTCGGCACGGACGAGCAGAAGCGGCAGTGGCTCCCCGGCCTCGCCGACGGCTCCCTCACCATGGCGTTCGGCATCACCGAGCCGGACGCCGGTTCCAACTCGCACCGCATCACGACCACGGCGCGCCGGGACGGCGGGGACTGGCTGCTCACCGGCCGCAAGGTGTTCGTCTCGGGCGTCGACATCGCGGACGCCACGCTGATCGTCGGCCGCACGGAGGACGCGAGGACCGGGAAGCTCAAGGCGTGCCTGTTCATCGTCCCGCGCGAGACGCCCGGCTTCCGGCGGAACCGGATCGACATGGAGGTGCACGCCCCGGAGAAGCAGTTCGAACTGGTCCTGGACGACGTGCGGCTGCCGGCGGAAGCGCTGGTGGGGGATGAGGACGCGGGGCTGCTCCAGCTCTTCGCGGGGCTGAACCCGGAGCGCATCATGACCGCGGCCTTCGGTATCGGGATGGGCCGTTACGCGCTCGGCCGGGCGGTCGAGTACGCGAAGACCCGCCAGGTCTGGAAGGAGCCCATCGGCGCCCACCAGGCCATCGCCCACCCGCTGGCCCAGGCCCACATCGAACTCGAACTGGCCCGCCTGATGATGCAGAAGGCCGCCCGGCTGTACGACGCGGGCGACGACTTCGGCGCGGGCGAGGCGGCGAACATGGCGAAGTACGCGGCGGGCGAGGCGTGCGTGAAGGCGGTGGACCAGGCGGTGCACACGCTGGGTGGCAACGGGCTCACACGCGAGTACGGGCTCGCCTCGCTGATCACGGGGGCGCGGGTGGCGCGGATCGCGCCGGTCAGCCGGGAAATGATCCTGAACTACATATCCCACCAGACCCTGGGTCTCCCCAAGTCGTACTGAGAAGCGCACAGTTGCCGGTACGCACGCGAAGGCCGCCGCACCGCACCGAAGGGACCGACCCACCATGGCGCACGTGTTCCGCAGCGATTACCCCGACGTCCAGCCGCTCGACGCCGCCATCCACGACGCGGTGCTCGGGCACGCCGCCGAGCGGTTCGGGGAGACCGTCGCCCTGATCGACGGGACGAATGAGAGCAGCCGCCTCACGTACGCGCAGCTCGACGCGTTCCACCGAAGAATCGCCGCCGGCCTCGCCGCCGCCGGCCTGGTCAAGGGCGACGTGCTCGCCCTGCACAGCCCGAACACCATCGCGTACCCGGCCGTCTTCCACGCGGCGACCCGGGCGGGCGCCACGGTCACGCCGGTGCACCCGCTGGCGACGGCGGAGGAGTTCGCGAAGCAGCTCCGCGACTCCTCCGCGCGCTGGATCGTCACGGTGTCCCCGCTGCTCGCGGTCGCGCGCCGGGCCGCGGAACTCGTGGGCGGCATCGAGGAGGTGTTCGTCTGCGACCACGCGGAGGGGCACACCTCGCTCCTGGACATGCTCACCACGACCGCCCCGGAACCGATGGTGGCCGTGGACCCGGCTGAGGACGTCGCGGCACTCCCGTACTCCTCCGGCACGACGGGCGCCCCGAAGGGCGTCATGCTGACGCACCGCTCGATGGCGACGAACCTGGAACAGCTCGGCCCGTTCGTGCCGTTGGGGGAGGGCCACCGGATTCTGGCGGTCCTGCCCTTCTTCCACATCTACGGCCTGACGGCCCTGATGAACGCCCCGCTGCGGCTGGGCGCGACCGTCGTCGTCCTGCCGCGCTTCGACCTGACCCAGTTCCTGGCGGCGATCGAGACCCACCGCATCAACGGCCTGTACGTGGCTCCGCCGATCGTGCTGGCCCTCGCGAAGCACCCGGTGGTGGACCGCTACGACCTGTCCTCGCTGGAGTACATCGTCAGCGCCGCCGCCCCCCTGGACGCGGACCTGGCCACCGCGTGCTCCCGCCGCCTGGGGTTGCCGCCGGTCCGCCAGGCGTACGGCATGACGGAGCTGTCCCCGGGCACGCACGTCGTCCCCCTCGCCGCCGAGGACCCGCCCCCGGGCGCGGTCGGCACGCTGCTCCCGAGCACCGAGATGCGGATCGTGTCCCTGGACGACCCGACCGCCGACGCCCCGCCCGGCGAGCCCGGCGAGATCCTGATCCGGGGCCCCCAGGTCATGAAGGGCTACCTGGGCCGCCCCGACGCCACCGCCGCGATGATCGACCCCGACGGCTGGGTCCACACCGGCGACGTCGGCCGGGTCGACGAGGCGGGCTGGCTCTTCGTGGTCGACCGCGTGAAGGAGCTCATCAAGTACAAGGGCTACCAGGTCGCCCCCGCGGAGCTGGAAGCGCTGCTGCTCGGCCACGAGGACGTGTCGGACGCGGCGGTGATCGGCGTCCGGGACCCCGACGGCAACGAGATCCCGAAGGCCTACGTGGTGCGGGGGCCCGGGGCGGCGGTGACGGCGGAGGAGCTGACGGCGTGGGTCGCGGAGCGGGTGGCCCCGTACAAGAAGGTCCGGGCGGTCGAGTTCATCGGGACGGTGCCCCGGGCGGCGTCGGGGAAGATCCTGCGGCGGGAACTGCGGGACCGGGAGGCCGTGCGGGGGTGAGGGGCGGGCCGAGTCGCTAGGGTTGGGTCATGACCGCACTGCCCGACTGGATGCGCCCGCCCCGCGCGGAAGGCTGGTTCGCGGACGACCTGGACCGCCTCCCGGAAGCACCGCGCCACACCGAGCTGATCGACGGAGCCCTCGTTTTCATGATGTCCCCGCAGCGGTGGTGGCACGGCCATCTCGTCACGACGCTCACCGTGGCTCTCATGGAGCAGGCACCCGCCGATGTGAGGGTCGGACGGGAGATGACCATCAAACTCGATCAGCGCAATCGGCCCGAGCCGGATCTGGTGGTGACGACGGCCGACTTCGATGGTGACCGCACCTGGTTCGCACCGGACGAGGTACGTCTTGCCGTCGAGGTCGTCTCCCCGGAGTCCGCGCACCGGGACCGCACGGTTAAGCTGCGGAAATACGCGGAGGCCGGCATCCCGCACTACTGGCGTGTCGAGGACGAGGACGGATCGCCCGCCGTCCACGTTTACGAACTGGACGAGCCGACCGCCACCTACGTACCCGTCGGCATCTTCAGAGGCTCGCTCACCCGGCCGGTGCCCTTCGAGATCAACCTCGACTTGGAGAAGCTCACTCCGCCCCGCCGGTGACGGTCGCCCCCGCTCCCCTCCACGACGAGGAACGGGCGGGCGGTGACGGGGAGCCCCTGAGCGGGATACGTTCCCCTGAGGGGAGCGTGCCGTTCGCGGCGCGACGAGGGTCAGGAGGGCGAGCATGCCGGACGTGACGACGAGCGGCACGGGCGCGCGCGGGCACGCCCGCCTGCTGTGGGCGGTCGCCGCCCTCGCGTACGCCGTCGACCTGGCGAGCAAGCTGGCCGTGGTCGCGAAGCTCGAAGGCCGGACGACCGTGTCCGTCCTCGGGGACTGGCTCGTCCTGCGGGTCCAGCGCAACCCCGGCGCCGCCTTCGGAGTGGGCGAGGCGACGACGATCGTCTTCACCCTGGTCGCCACGGCCGTCGCCGTCGTCGTGATCCGCTACTCGCGCCGCCTGGCGAGCACCCCGTGGGCCGTCGCGCTCGGCCTGCTCCTCGGCGGCGCCCTGGGCAACCTCACCGACCGCCTCTTCCGCACCCCGGGCGACCTCCAGGGCGCCGTGGTCGACTTCATCGCCGTGCGGGACTTCAGCGTGATGAACCTGGCCGACTGGGCGATCACCGGCGGCTGCGCGCTGGCCCTGGTGCTGTCGTTCCGGGGGGCGCCGATGACGGGGACGGCCGCGGCTCCTGCCGAGGCGGGGGCGCGTGAGGCGTAGGGGCACGGGCCGCGCTCGGCCTGCCGGTGGTGCCGGACGCTCGGCGACGAAGGGCGACCCAGGCGGTGTGGGGCGGCGGCGCGCGCCCGGCTGCTGGACTTTGCCGCGCAGCTCATCACCGTGACGCCGGCGGTGGCCGCGGGGCGGGGCAGTGCCGACCTCGAATGGCTGGACGAGGACGAGAGCGTGGAGCGTCCCTGACGTTCGAGCTCGCCTCCGGGAAGCGCTGCCCCTCCGAGGGGGTGTCGCCTAAAGCTCGTAGTCCCGTGCCAGCTCGTCCCAGTGCAGGTCGCGCAGCGCGGGGCCGGCAGCCTCGCCCGCCGGGACGTTCGGCGTGCTCTGGAACCAGATCACGGCGAGGGACGAGCGGTGCAGAGCCGGGTCCAGGCCGGGGTCGACCGGCGTGGAGCGGAAGAGGCCGGCACAGGCCATGGGGGGCAGCGCCACGACAGGCCCGAAGCCACCGGCGGGCCGGTCCGGATGTTCGAGGCGCGGCGGCACCACATGGCACGGTGTGGAGGGAAACGCCTGCTCCGTCTGCCGTAGCAGCCTCCGGATCACCATCTCATTGACGGGCTTGGACGGGTATCCCTCCAGGAATCCGGCGTACGTCGAGGACATGCGCATCTCGGTGAGGTCGGCTCGGCGGCCCGACGGCAGAACTATGCGACTGAGCGACATGCGCACACTTTAGGCGGGCTCCTCGTGAGGTCGGAGGGGTGTGGCTATGCCGGTCAGGCAAACGGCGCCTCCGGGAAGTCCAGTTCGTCCAGGAGCGACGCGAACAGGTCCTCCGCGAAGGTGGCGTGGGTGCGGAGCAGTTCCTCGATGTGGTGCTGCTCCGCCGTGGTGCGGACGCCGGCCGCTGTCGCCCAGGCGAGGGCGCGTCCGGCGTTGGCGGGGATCTCGGCCTCGAGTTCGGCCCGCTTACGGGCGCGGGCCTCCTCGAACTCCGGGGAGTCGACCCACACACCCGCGTCGCCCACGTCCGCGGCGGTCCTGAGGAACGCGGACGCGGCGTTGTCCGGATTGAGCCACGCGTGCCAGTGGCGGCCCTCGGGGTCCAGGCCGGTGACGAGCGCGGTGCCGCTGTCGGTGACATGCGCGACGCAGGCAGGCGCACCGGTCCACTCGACCAGGCCGGACAGCATCTCGTACTCCCAGATGCCGACTTCCAGTTGCAGGGTCCGCCAGCCGCCCGGGCGGATCGGCCACTCGTGTGCCTCGTCGCCCGGTGCCGGGGCGATGTCGGCGAACAACGGCGCCTCAAGGAGCCGGTGTTGACTGCGGGCGAAGACCAGGTGACCTGAGAATCCCATGGGTGCACGGTACGGGGCGCGCCCGCCGGGTCACGCAGGGGCGGCGGGATGGACACGACTCGGGTGCCGGAGTGCCCCGCGTGCGGTGCGGCGGAGATCATGGCCGCTACAGGCGGTTCTACGGAGGGGGCGTACGTGTTCGGCAAGGTGGCACGCATGGTGCGGAACCTGGAGGCGACCGGGATCGGGCTGGTGCCGGACCACGCGGTGGAGGTGGACGCCCCGGACGCACGGGCCGTCGAGGCGCTGGGCGCCGCCCGCCGGGGTGCGCACGCGCCGGCCGCCGCGCTCCTCGCCGCCACCCGCGCCGAGGGCGACTGGACGCTCCGGCACGAGGCCGTCACCGCCCTCGCGGAGATCGCCGTGGACGACGCGGCCTGGCTGAACACCTGGCTGGACGCGTCGCCGGAGGACCCCGACGCGCTGGTCGTGGAGGCGTTCCGGCGCATCGAGGAAGCGTGGGCGGTCCGTACGGCCGCGCGGGCCAAGGACGTGAGCGAAGAGCGGTTCCGCGCCTTCCACGCGCTGCTGGACGACGCGCTCCCGGTCATCGAGGCGGCCGTCGCGGCGAGCCCCGGCGACCCGGTGCCGTGGTCCGCGGCCCTGGCCCACTGCATCGGTGCCCAGGCGCCGCGCGAGGTCTTCGACGGCTGTCTGAACCAGGCGGTCAGCCGTGGGCCGCACCACCTGCCCACCCACCTGAACGCCCTCCAGTACCTCGCCGCCAAGTGGCACGGCAGCCATGAGGAGATGTTCGGCTACGCGGCCCGCGTCGCCGCCGGCGCGCCGGAGGGTTCGCCGCTGCGCGCCCTGGAGGTCGTGGCGCTGGCCGAGGTCACCCCGCAGGAGAAGAAGGGAGGGGCCCCCACCCCCGGACAGGCCGACGCGATCATCGCGACCGCGCAGGCGTACTCCGCCTCGCGCCCGCCCGAGGACCACGCGGCCCGGCTCATCCGCAACCACCTGGTGTGGGCGCTGAACGGGCGCGAACGCTGGGCCGAATCGCTGGACGTCTACCGTTCCATCGGGCGGTACGCCACCGCGTCCCCGTGGCGTTACATGGACGAGCCGCTGAAGGCGTTCCGGGACATCCGGGACGGCGCCCGCGCCGAACTCGCCGCCTCCGTCCCCCGTAACGGCACCGTCCCCGCTCCCGCCGTGCCCCTGCCGGCCTCCGCGCGGGTGGAGGCGGCCCACGAGATCGCGTACGTGCCCGGCCCGCCGCAGCACGTCTCGCAGGAGCTGCTGCTGTGCGGCGCGACCGTGTGGCTCGCGCCGGCCGGGCGGTGGACGCTGATGGAGTCGGCCCCCTCGCAGGAGACCCCGGGCAAGCGCGGGCGCCGGGCGACGGTGCTGCGGCTCGACGGGCTGGCGGCGGTGGCGGAGAGCGCGTTCGACTCCCCGGGGCTCACCACGCTGGTCGCCCGGTGCGAGGGGAGCGACGCGCGGGTGCTGTCCGTCGTCGCCAAGGGGCGGACGGCCGCCCGCCACCGGTGGGCGGGGGCCGGTGCGACGCCCTCCCAGGAGACCGCGCACCAGCACGCGGAACTGCTCGTCGCGGCGGCCGGCCGGGGCGACGCCCGCGACATCGCGCGGCTGCTGCGCGACCCGGGCGCCCCCTCGGAGCTCCTGATCCGCACCCTGACCGCGCTCGGCCTCCCGCCGCTCCCGGCCGGCTTCGGCGAGCGCGCCGAGGTCCTGGCCGGCGCCCGGGGCGCCACGGTGCACCGGGCCCGCTCGCTGTGGCAGGGCATGAAGGACTTCATGAGCGAGGAGAACGACCCGAATCCGCCGTTGCAGCTGGACGGGCGGTAGCCGGAAACCCGGTGCCGGCAGCGGTCGTGGCCGGGAGACTGGGCGGCATGGATGAGGTCGAAGTCGTCGTAGCCCACTCCGAGCGTACGACCCTGCGCGTCGGGGACGTGTTCCTGAAGGTGGACGCCGATCAGGCGCGGACCGACGTCGAGGCCGAGGCGCTGGCGCTGGCCCCGGTCCCGACGCCGGAGGTGCTGTGGCGCAAGCCGTCCGTGCTGGCGCTCGCCGCCGTCCGGGGCACCGCGCTCGGCCGCCTCGGGGAGCCGTCGCCCGCGTCACCGGAGGCGTGGGCCGCTGCGGGCGCCGCGATCCGGACGCTGCACGAGGCGCCGTTGCCGCCGTGGCCCGGGCGGAGCGCGGACGGCCTGGCGGCCGAGCTGGAGCGGGAGTGCGACTGGCTCCTGGCCCATGAGGTCCTGCCCGCCGCGCTGGTGACCCGCAACCGCCGGATCGCGGAAGCGGCGCTGCGGCCGTGGGAGCCGGTGTTCGTGCACGGCGATCTCCAGATCACCCATGTGTTCACCGGCGACGACGACGAGGTCACCGGCATCATCGACTGGTCCGAGGCGGCGCGGGGGGACGCTCTGTTCGACCTGGCGACGCTGACCCTGGGGCACGAGGAGCGCCTGGGCGAGCTCGTCGCCGGGTACGGCGCCGGCGTCGACACGGACATCGTCCGCGCCTGGTGGTCGCTGCGCAGCCTCACCGCGTACCGCTGGCTGGTCCAGCACGGCTTCGACCCGGCGGCGCCGGGGTGCGAGCTGGATGTGCTGAAGGCCGCGAGGTGACGGGGCCGGGCCGGCTCGGCGCGGTGCCGGCGCCCGTCAGGCCGTCGGGTCCCAGAGGCCGTTCGCCTCGCCCCGGGCCAGGTGGTCCGCGTAGATGCCCACCTTCCAGGTGATGACCGAGCGGCACTCCTCCAGGGCGGCGATCTGCGCGTCGACGCGTCGGCGGTGGGTGTCGAGCAGGTGCAGGCGTTCGGCCTCGTTGCCGGGGCCCCGGCGTACGAGTGCGGCGAACCGCTTCAGCTCGGCCAGGGGCATGCCGGATTCGCGCAGCTTCACGCAGATCAGGAGCCAGTCGACGTCCAGCGCGCTGTACCGGCGCCGGCCGCCGGAGGTGCGGTGCACCGGGCCCACGAGCAGGCCCTCGCGTTCGTAGTAGCGGAGGGCGTGCACGCTGAGGCCGGTGCGGTCGGACACCTCGCCGATGCTCAGCGTGCCGGTGGTGGTGGTCATGCGGTGGAGCGTAGGACTTGATCTAGAGCGAGGTCTAGATCGTAGCTTCGTCGCCATGACCCACACCGAACAGAAGCCGCTCGGCTCGCCCTTCTCCGCCGTCAGCACCGCCCAGGACGTCACCGCCGGGCTCGACCTCACCGGCCGGACCGCCGTCGTGACCGGGGGGTACTCCGGGCTCGGGCTCGAAACGACCCGCGCGCTCGCCGCCGCCGGGGCGCGGGTGATCGTGCCCGCGCGGCGGCCCGACACCGCCCGCGCCGCCCTCGACGGGGTGGGCGGCGACACCGAGGTCGTCGCCATGGACCTGTGCGACCTCGGGACCGTGCGGGCGGCGGCCGCGCACATCCGCGAGAGGCTGACCACGATCGACCTGCTCTTCGCCACCGCCGGGGTCATGGCCACCCCGGAGCGGCACGTCGGGCCCGGGTGGGAGAGCCAGTTCGCGGCGAACCACCTCGGGCACTTCGCCCTCGTCTGCGAGCTGTACCCGCTCCTCGCCGCCGCCCGTGACGGGGCGCGTGTCGTCGTCTACAGCTCCGGCGGCCACGGCATCACGGACATCCGCTGGCACGATCCGCACTTCCGCACCGGCTACGACAAGTGGCAGGCGTACGGCCAGGCCAAGACGGCCAACGTGCTCTTCGCCGTGCACCTCGACGCGCTCGGCCGGGGCGACGGCGTGCGGGCCTTCGCGCTCCACCCCGGGGCGATCATCACCGGGTTGCAGCGCGACATGACGCTCCAGGAGCAGGTCGAGCGCGGATGGGTGGACGAGGACGGCAAGGTGATCGGCGAGGGCTTCAAGAACCCGTCCCAGGGCGCCGCCACCGGCCTGTGGGCGGCCACGTCCCCGCTCCTGGCCGGCCGGGGCGGTCTCTACCTGGAGGACTGCGAGGTCGCCGGTCTCTTCGACCCCGCATCGCCCGAGGGCGACGGCGTGCGCGCGTACGCCGTGGACCCGGACGCGGCGGCGCGGCTGTGGGACCTGTCCGTGGCCGCCACGGGGGCCGCGCCGATCGCCCGGTGACGCGGGCCGCACTGGGGTGACGGGCGGGCCCCGCGGTGAACGGCCGCGGGGCCCGTGGCGGCGGCGGTGCGGTCAGGCGCCGGCCGGTGCCGCTTCCGCCTCCGCCTCCGCCTCGCCGAGCATGGCGAGGGTCAGCACGTTGCCGGAGATGCCCCAGCCGCCGTCGGCGACCTCCTCGACCAGGACCATGGTGTTGGCGCGGGCGCGCTCGCCGTAGATCTCGACGAACAGTTCGGTGGTGCGGGTGACGATCTCCTCCTTCTGCTTCGGCGTGAGGGTCTTTTCGGGGACCTTGAAGTTCGCGAAAGGCATGGCTGGTTCTTCCTTCTTCTTCCAGATGGGGTGATGCGGACGGTCAGGGGGTGGTTCAGACGATTCCGCCGTTGGCGCGGACGACCTGCCCGTTGACCCAGTGGCCGGCGGGGGACGCCAGGAACGCGACCACCTCGGCGATGTCGCCCGGGGTGCCGAGGCGTTCCAGCGGGGGCTGGGCGGCCAGGCGGGCGACGGTCTCCTCGTCCTTGCCGTCCAGGAACAGATCGGTGGCCGTGGGCCCGGGCGCGACGGTGTTGGCGGTGATGTCCCGGCCCCGCAGCTCCCGGGCCAGGATCATCGTCAGCGCCTCCACGGCCCCCTTGCTTGCGGCGTAGGCGCCGTACGTCGGGAAGGCCAGCCCCAGCACCGACGTGGAGAACGTCAGGATCGCGCCGCCGGGGCGCACCCGGCGGGCGGCCTGCTGGACCACGACGAACGTGCCGCGGACGTTGGTGCGGTGCAGGTCGTCCAGGACGGCCAGGTCCATGTCGGCGATCGGCGCCAGGTGCATCCGCCCCGCCGCGTGCACGACGACGTCGACCCCGCCGAACTCGGCCTCCGCCGCGTCGAACAGGGCGGCGACCGCGTGCTCGTCCGCCACGTCCGCGCGCACCGCGAGCGCCCGGCCGCCGGCGGTGACGGCCTCCCGCACGGCGGCTTCGGCTTCGTCTCGGCGGCCCGCGTAACCGACGACGACGGCGTACCCGTCGGCGGCCAGCCGGCCGACGGTGCCGCGGCCGATGCCGCGCGAGCCGCCGGTGACGATCGCGACACGGGGCGGGGCGGAGGGCTGCTCCGGGGCGGCGGACGCGTCGGGGGAAGCGGTAAGCGGCATGACTGACTCCTGTGGTGAGTGGGGTGGGGGCCGGGCGGCGGCCCGGCCGTCGCCCTGCGGTGTCCTCCACGATCGGCCGGTTCTCCGAGCCCAGCCAGGGCTGTGTCCACCCGGGGGGCGCCACCCCCTGGCTGCGTTCCGCCGTACGAGCGACCATGGAGCGGTGAACCTTCCAGAGCTGGGGGCCTTCCTCAGGACCCGTCGCGACCGCATCCGCCCCGCCGAGGTCGGCCTGCCCCACGGCCCGCGCCGACGCGTCCCCGGGCTGCGCCGCGAGGAGGTCGCGCAGCTGGCGGGGCTGTCGGCCGACTACTACACCGAGCTGGAACGCGGGAGCACGAAGAACGGTGTGCAGCCCTCGGCGCAGACCCTGGCCGCCCTCGCCCGGGCCCTGCGGCTGAACGGCGACGAGCGCGACCACCTGTTCCACCTGGCCGAACGTCCGGTCCCGCCGCCCGCGGGCGGGGCGTCGGCACATGTGCAGCCCGCGCTCCTCGGGCTCCTGGACCGGCTCTCCAACACCCCCGCGCGCGTCATCACCGACCTGCACGAGACCCTGGTGGAGAACCGCCTGGCCTCGGCCCTGCTCGGCAGGTCGCCGGACCGCCGCGGCCCGGCGGCGAGCCTCGTGTACCGCTGGTTCACCGACCCGCGGGCCCGTGAGATGCACCCGGCGGAGGACCACCCCCACCACTCCCGGGTGTTCGTGGCCGACCTCCAGGCGGCGGCAGCCCGGCGCGGCCGGGACGCGGAGGTCGCGAAGATGGTCGCTGCGCTGCGCCGCCGCAGCCAGGAGTTCGCGGACCTCTGGGACACCCACGACGTCGCGGTGCGGCGCATGGACCACAAGAGGATCGTCCACCCGATGCTCGGCGTCATCGAGCTCGACTGCCACAACCTCCTCAGCGAGGACGGACGGCAGCGATTGCTGTGGTTCACCGCCCCGCCCGGGAGCCCGGCGGCCGAGCAGCTGGAACTGCTGTCCGTCGTGGGGACCCAGGAGCTGGCCCCCTCGGAGGACACGGCACCGGAGAGGCTGTCCGCGGCGGACTCCTGAGCGAGGCGGTCTCCTGGGGCGCGACCGGCGCTGCCCGCCCCGCCGCGCGCCGCTCCGCGCGCCGCTCCGCGCGCCGCTCCGTGAAATCATGCAAGCGCGCTTGATTGTTCTCGTTCCTGCTGCCACGCTCGACGCGACGGCCGGCAGAGAAGGAGACCGCGGATGAGCCCGCTCGCCCCGCCCGCCCACGTGCGCGGCGTCACCACCCTCACGCTCGACTCGCCCGGCAATCGCAACGCCCTCAGTGCCGGGCTCGTCGCCGGTCTTGCGGAGGCGCTGGACGCGTGCGCGGCCGACGCGTCCGTGCGGGCCGTCGTCCTCACCCACACCGGCACCACCTTCTGCGCGGGCGCCGATCTGCGCGCCCCGGCCGATCCGCACGACTTCGTGGCCCTGATGCGGCGGATCGTCGCGCTGCCCAAGCCCGTGGTGGCCCGGGTCACCGGGCACGTCCGGGCCGGCGGGCTCGGGCTGCTCGCGGCGTGCGACATCTCCGTGGCCGGGACCGGGGCCACCTTCGCGCTCACCGAGGCGCGGCTCGGGCTCGCGCCCGCCGTGATCTCGATGCCGTTGCTCCCGCGCATCGACCCGCGCGCCGCCGCCCGCTACTACCTGACCGGCGAGAAGTTCTCCGCGGACGAGGCCGAGCGTATCGGCCTCGTCACGATGGCCGCCGACGACGTGGACGGCTCGCTCGACGGCGTACTGGACGATCTGCGGCGGGCCTCGCCGCAGGGGCTGGCGGCCTCCAAGGCGCTGGTCACGGCTACTGTGCTCCAGAGTTTCGACCAGCACGCCGAAGACCTCATCGCCCGCTCGGCCCGGCTCTTCGCCTCCGACGAGGCCCGGGAGGGGATGACGGCCTTCCTCGAACGACGGGACCCCGCATGGGCGTTGTGACTCCGGGCTCCACCGGCCCGGGCCCCAAACAGGACCGCAGCCGCGCCACCCGCCGGCGCCTCCTGGAGGCCGCCGTGGCCTGCCTCGCCGAGCACGGCTGGGCCGGGTCCACCGTCGCCGTCGTCGCGGAACGGGCCGGGGTCTCGCGGGGCGCGGCCCAGCACCACTTCCCCACCCGCGAGGACCTGTTCACCGCCGCCGTCGAATACGTCGCCGAGGAACGCTCCGCCGCCCTGCGCGCCGTCCCCGACCAGGACCGCGCCGCCGTCGTCGCCGCCCTGGTCGACCTCTACACCGGGCCCCTCTTCCGCGCCGCCCTCCAGCTCTGGGTTGCCGCGTCCAACGAGGAGCAACTGCGCCCCCGGGTGACGGAGTTGGAGGCCCGGGTGGGCCGCGAGACCCACCGCATCGCCGTCCACCTCCTGCGCGCCGACGAGGAGCGGCCCGGGGTGCGGGAGACCGTGCAGGGGCTGCTGGACATGGCCCGGGGGCTCGGCCTCGCCAACGTCCTCACCGACGACACCGCCCGCCGCCGCAAGGTGGTCGCCCAGTGGGCGGCGCTGCTGGACGAGGCCCTGGGCTGAGCGGGCCGGGGCGGCACAAACGGCTTGGTGTCCGGGGAGCGCCCGGATAGGGTCCGCACCATGACCAGCAGCGCCGCACCCGCCTTTCCCGAGCACGTCGAACTCACGGGTGAGGGGCTCGTCCTGCGCGACTGGACCGAGGACGACCTCGCCGCCATGCCGGAGCTGTTCGACCACCCGGACATCGCGTACTGGACGCCGATCGTCTCGCCCTTCGACGCCGAGGCCGCCCGCGCCCGGCTGGCGAAGGCCCGGCAGCTGCGCGCGGACGGCACGGCGGTCCTGCTCGCCATCACGCTCGACGGCGGCGCCCCGCTCGGCGAGGTCATGCTGCGGCGCGCCCCCGAGGGCACCGAGCTGGGTTACGCGGTCGGCCCCGCCCACCGCGGGCAGGGGCTCGCCGGGCGGGCGGTGCGGGTGATGACCGCGTACGCGTTCGAGGAGCTGGGCGTCGACCGGGTCATCCTGGAACTGGAGGCGGAGAACGCGGCCAGCGTCGCGGTCGCCGCCGCGAACGGCTTCCGGCTGCTCGGCGTACCCCTCATCGAGGGCGAGGAGAAGGGGCGCCCGTACGCCCTCCAGACCTGGGCGCTCGACCGGGCCTGAGGCCCGCGCCGGACGTCCGGCCCCCCCCGAACCCCCGACGTTTCAGACCCCCGCCCCCTCCCGGGCCTCCGGCACCGCCAGCTCCGCCACCGTGTCCACCGGCTCGTCCAGCACCCGCAGGGAGCGGGTCAGGTGCAGGGCGACCGCCAGCGCGGCCATCAGCACCATCAGGATCAGCACCGCGCCCTGCACCCCGAACCGGTCGCCCAGGAAGCCGGCGGCCAGCGGGCCCGTCCATTGCAGGGCCTGCATGCCGAAGCGGCTCACGGCGGAGACCCGGCCGCTGTACTCGTCGGGGACGAGCCGGACCTCGTACGACTCCAGGATCACGTTCAGCGGGACCATCGCGGCCGTCGCCACCAGGAGCACCGCGCCGATCTGCCAGGGCTCGGGGACCAGCGCGACCACGGCGAACGACTCCACGAAGACCCAGGCGGAGACCAGCAGGGCGGTGCGGGCGCGGACCCTGGCCAGCAGGAGCGGGCCGATCACCGCGCCGACGACCCCGCCGACCAGGGCCGTCGCGTTGACGAAGCCGATGGTCTGCGGATCGCCGCCGCGGTGCTTCACGAGGGCGATCAGCAGCAGGAAGAAGCCCTGGGCCACCGCGTTGAGCAGCGCCACCCAGATCACCGTGAACCGCAGATAGGCGTGGTCCCGGACGAAGCGGTAGCCGGCCGCCACGTCCCGGCCGATGCCGGGGCGCTCCGCCCCCCGTTCGCGGTCCGGGCCGAGCGGGCGGCGGATGAGCGCGGCGCCCAGGGACGCGAAGAGGAACGACACCGCGTCCGCCAGGAAGGGCGCCCAGCGCGCCGCCGAGAACAGCAGCCCGCCCAGCGGGGCACCGATGACCCGGGCCGCCATGTCCCGGCCCATCGAGCGGGCGGTGGCCTCCCCGATCTGCTCCTTCGGCACGATCCGGCGCAGCGACGGGATCGTCGACCCCGAGGTGATCCCGGACGCGGCACCGGCCACGCAGGCCAGGGCGGACAGCAGCCACAGCGCGAACTCGCCCCGGTGGACGGCGTACGCGACCGCGCCGAGCGCCGCCGCCTGCACCAGGGGTCCGGTGATCAGGATGAGGCGGCGGGAGACGCGGTCCGCGAGGGCCCCGCCGAGGAGCGTGGTCGCGAGGGTGCCGACCATCGTGGCGGCGGTGATCACCCCGGCCCGGGCGACCGATCCGGTGGCGTACAGGATCAGCAGCGGGAAGGCGATGTTCGAGACGCTGGTGCCGAGCGCGGAGAGGCCGTGCCCCGCCCACCAGCCGACGTAGTCCCGGTTGCGCCACAGCGAGGGCCGGGCGCCGGCGGGCGGATCGTCCTGGGGCGGCCCCGTCTCCGTACCGTCACGTCGCATGCCCTGGGATTCCTTTCGGCGGGGGTTCGCGCACTGGTCCCATTCGATGCTGCCGGGGCGAAACACCGCCCACCAGGCAACGAACCGGCAGTACGGGGCCGTTCGGCGCGGGCCGTCAGTTGCCGGGTTCCTGCCTGGAAGCGGTTCCCGGGCGTTGGCAGGATCACCGGGGACCGGCCCCCGGCCCGTTCCGGCAGACGTACAGAGGAGACCCGCCATGCCCGCCAGCACCGGCCCCCATGCCGTCGTCCCGCTCGCGGCGACCGTCGCAGCGGAGGGGGTGGCGGCCGGTGACCCCGGCCGCCCGGAGCGGGGCCGGGACGCGGCGGGGCGGGGGCTGCCCGAGATCCGGGCGGCCGTCGCCGCCGCGCTCGCCGGGGTCACCGGGCTGCCGGCCGACGACGTGCCGTGGGAGACCGGACTGACCGCGCTCGGCGTGACCTCGCTGGAGATCGGCCGGATCTGCGCCCGGCTCGGCGACGCGCTCGGGCGGCCGGTGCCGATCTCGCAGATCTACCGGCAGCGGACCGCGGCCGGGCTCGCGGAGTGGATTCACGCCACGGACGGGCGTCCGCACGCGGCACCCGGCGAGGGCGCGGGGCCCGGCGACGGGACGCGCGCCCCGCTCTCGCCGACGCAGACCTTCATGTTCATGAAGCACGTCTTCAAGCCCGACGACCTCTCGCTGCACTCGGTGCGCTGCTGGCGCATCGAGGGCCGCCCCGACCGGGCCGCGCTGGCCGCCGCCGTGGAGTACCTGCACCGCAGGCACCGCTACCTGAGCGCCGAGTACCTCTTCCAGGAGCAGCCCTACGTCCGCCCCGCCGAGCTGCCCGCCCCGCCGCTCGGCGCGTTCCTCGCGGACACCGAGGAGGAGGCGAAGGACGTCCTGGCCCGCGAACTGGCCAAGCCCTTCCGGCTGGTGCGCGGCGACGTGTGGCGGCCGGTCTTCGTGGCGGTGCGGCAGGCGCACGTCACCCTCTTCGGGTACGCCGTCCACCACGTGGCGTTCGACGGCGGCTCGTCGGAGGTCCTGGCGCACGACCTGTCGGCCGCCTACAACGCGTACGCCGAGGGCCGGACGCCCGCCCTGGAGCCCGCCCCCGGTCCGCGCGAGGTGGCCGAGGCGCTGGAGGCGCACCTGCCGTACGTGGACCTCGACGCCCAGCGCGAGTACTGGCGCCGCACGATCAACGGCATGACCCCGCTGGCGTACCCGGGCGGTGCGGAGGCGCCGCGCGGGACGCCCTGCCGGATGGTCGACCTGCCGCTGCCCGCCGGGCTCGCCGACGGGGTCGAGGGGCTCGCGCAGCGCCACGGGGTCAGCCCGTTCGCCGTGTACCTCAGCGCGTACGGGCAGGCCATGGCCGAACTCGTCGGCGACCACGACTTCGGTGTCGGCACACCCGTCAACCGGCGCGGCAACAGCGTCCTCAGCCGGGCCGCGGGCTGCCTCATCGACATCCTGCCGCTGCGGCCCAGGACCGACCCGGACGCCTCGCCCGCCGCCTCGATCGCCGCCACCGCGGCGGCCGTCGCGGAGGCGTTCTCGGCCCAGGACCTGTCGATCTCGGAGATCGCCGGGCTCCAGCTGAAGACGGAGTCCACGGACCGCAACCGGATGTTCCAGACGATGTTCGTGCTCCAGGACAACGGCCTCGGCGAACTGGCCCTGAAGGGGCTGCCGTCCCAGTTCTTCCGGCCGCGCTACCCCGGGGTCTCCGGCGAGGTGCACGCCGAGGTCTGGCCGGCCGCCGGGACGCACGGGCGGCTGGTGATCGGCTACCACCCGGACCGGACGTCCGGCGCCTTCTGCGACCGGCTCGCGGAGTCCATGCTCGCCCGGCTCACCGGATACCTGGCCTGACCGATGACGAAGCCCCGGGACAACCCGTGGATCGGCAGCCGGTTCGGGGCCGTGGAGGGGCCGCGTACGCGGGTGATCTGCCTGCCGCAGTCCGGTGCGGGGCCCGCCGCGTTCACCGCCTGGCGGCACCGCCTGCCGCCCGGCGTCGAGATCGCCACCGTGACGCTGCCCGGCCGGGGCCCCCGGGCCGCCGAACCGCTGCCGCCGGACCCGGACACCGTGACGCGCCGGCTGCTCGACGGGCTGCTCCCCGAACTCGACGTGCCGTACGTCCTGTTCGGCCACAGCCTGGGCGCGCTGCTGGCCCACGCGGTGACCGTGCGGGCCGCCCGGGAGGGTGCACCCGCGCCCGCCGCGCTGGTCGTGGCCGGGTCGCGGGCGCCGCACACCCCGCCGGCGGCGTCGGTCGCGGAGTACGACGACCGGCGTCTGGCCGCCTGGCTGACCCGGATCGGCGGGCTGCCCCCGGAGCTGCTGCGGCACGCCGCGTACGCCGCGTACGTGTTCCGCACGGTCCGCGCCGACCTGGCGCTGGCCGAGCGGATCGTGACCCCGGGGCCGGTGCGGGTCGGCTGCCCGCTCCATGTGTTCGGCGGGGCGGACGACACGCTCGCACCGCCCGCCCTGACCGAGGAGTGGCGGGCCTGCGCGGGCGGCGGGCACACCATCACGCTGCTGCCCGGCGGGCACGGCTTCCCGCAGTCCGAACCGGCGGCGACCGTCGCCGCACTGGCCGGCGTTCTGCCGGTCCCCGCACACCCCCTACAGGAAGGACCGTCCCGGTGACCACGACCGAGCAGACCGAAGCCATCCGCACCCAGGTGAGGGCCTATCTGACCGAGGAGCTGGCGACGCCCGTCGCCGACGACCTCAACATCTTCGGCGCGGGCCTCGCCAACTCGCTGTTCACCATCCAGCTCGTGACCTACGTGGAGCGCGCGTTCGGCGTCCAGGTCGGCACGGACGAGCTGGACGAAGTGCACTTCTGCTCCGTCGACGCGATCACCGCGTTCGTCGCGGCCAAGCCGTCCCGCTCCGCCGCCGCCTGACCACCCCGCCCGCCCTCTCCCGCCGGAGGCTCCCCCGTGAAGCCGTCTCCTCTCGAAGCGGCCCTGCCCCTGTCGCCGTTGCAGGAAGGGATGCTCTTCCACGCCCTGTACGACGAGGAGGGCGTCGACGTCTACACGATCCAGGTCGCCTTCGGGCTGAGCGGCGCGCTCGACGCGGACCGGCTGCGGGCCGCGTGCGGGGCGCTCCTGGAACGGCATCCGGTGCTGCGGGCGGGCTTCCAGCAGCGGAAGACGGGTGAGCCCGTCCAGCTGGTGCGGCGGCGGGCCGCGGTGCCCTGGACGGACCTCGACCTGAGCGCGCTCCCGGCGGACGAGCAGCAGGACCGGCTCGCCCGCTACCGGACCGACGACCGGGCCCGGGGCTTCGACATGGGCCGCCCGCCGCTGATCCGCTTCACCCTGGCCCGGCTCGCCGACGACGAGCACGCGATGATCCTGACCTACCATCACATCCTGCTCGACGCCTGGTCGTTCCAGATCGTGCTGCGCGACCTGCTGGTGCTGTACGCGGCCGGGGGCGACGGCGGAGCGCTGCCGCCCGCAGTCCCCTTCGCCCGCTACCTCTCCTGGCTCGCCGGGCAGGACCGGGCCGCGTCCGAGGACGCCTGGGCCGAGGCGCTGGCCGGGCTCGGGGAGCCCACCCTCGTCGCGCCCGGGGCCGACGCGGCCGGGGGCGCCGCGATGCCCCGCATGGCCGCCGCCGAGCTGACCGAGGAGACGACCGGGGCGCTCACCGCCGCCGCCCGGGCGGCCGGGCTCACCCTCAACTCCGTGGTCCTGGCCGCCTGGTCGCTGGTCCTCGGCGGGCTGACCGGGCGCTGGGACGTGGTCTTCGGACAGACCGTGTCCGGCCGCCCGGCCGGGCTCGACGACGTCGAGGACATCGTGGGCCTGCTCATCAACGCCGCCCCGGTCCGGGTGCGGCTCGACCCGTACGAGGCGCTGGGCGCGCTGGCCGCCCGCATCCAGCGCGAGCAGTCGGCGCTGGAACCGCACCACCACGTGGGGCTCGCCGACATCCAGCGGCGGGCCGGGCTCGGCGAACTCTTCGACACCTCGGTGGCGTTCGGGAACGCCCCGATGAGCTGGGACGACGTGCGCGCCCCGGCCGGCGGGCTGCGGCTGACCGCCGTCGAGGGCGACGGATCGGCCGGCTCCACCCACTACCCGCTCAGCCTGATGGCCGCCCCCGGCAAGCGGCTGCGGCTGGAGGTCAACTACCGGCCGGACGTGTACGAGCGGGCCGAGGCGGAAAGCGTCGCCGCCCGCGTCCGCCACCTCCTGGAGACCTGGCTCACCGCCCCGGAGACCCCGGTGGGCCGGGTCGCCCTGCTCACCCCGGGCGAGCGCGACCGGGTGCTGGACACCTGGAACGACACCGCGCATCCGGTCGAGCCCACCACCCTGCCCCGGATGTTCGCCGAGCAGGCGGCCCGTACGCCCGACGCCGTCGCCCTCGTCGCCGAGGACGCCACGCTGACGTACGCCGAGACCGCCGAAAGGGTCCGCGCCCTGGCCGCACGGCTGCGCGGGCACGGGGTCCGGCACGGCGACACCGTGGCCGTCGCGCTGCCCCGGTCGGCCGCCCTGGTCGTCGCCCTGCACGCGGTGCAGGCGGCGGGCGCCGCCTATGTGCCGGTCGACCCGGACCTCCCGGCCGAGCGGATCGGGTGGCTCCTGGAGGACGCCGCGCCCGCGCTGCTGCTCACCGAGACCGCGACGGCCGCCGCGCTGCCGGAGACGGACGCGCCCCGGCTGCTGCTGGACGCGCCGGGCGATCCGGTGGACGTCTCCGCCGCGCCGGACGCGCCGGGAGGGGAGAGCGCCGCCTACGTCATCTTCACGTCCGGGTCGACCGGACGGCCCAAGGGCGTCATGGTGCCGCACGCCGCCGTGGTCAACCGGCTGCGCTGGATGCAGGACCGCTACCCCATCGGGCCCGGGGACCGGGTGCTCCAGAAGACGCCGTGCGGGTTCGACGTGTCGGTCTGGGAGTTCTTCTGGCCCCTGCACACCGGCGCCACCCTGGTCGTGGCGCGCCCGGACGGCCACAAGGACCCGGCCCACCTGGCGGAGCTGATCCGGCGCGAGGACGTCTCCGTCGCCCACTTCGTGCCCTCGATGCTCCAGGTCTTCCTCCAGGAACCGGCCGCCGCGCGGTGCACCGGGCTGCGGCGCGTCTTCTCCAGCGGCGAGGCGCTGCCCGTCGCCACCCAGAACCGCTTCCTGGACCTCCTCGGGCCGGCGGGCGCCGAGCTGCACAACCTGTACGGCCCGACCGAGGCGGCCGTCGACGTCACGTACTGGCAGTGCCGGCCGAACGCGGGGGCCGGGTCCGTCCCCATCGGCCGGCCCGTGTGGAACACCCGCCTCCGCGTGCTCGACAAGGCGCTGCTGCCCGTCCCGCCCGGCGTGCCCGGCGAGCTGTACCTCGCGGGCGCGCAGCTCGCCCACGGCTACGCGCACCGGCCCGTCCTCACCGCCGAGCGCTTCGTCGCCGACCCGTACGGGGAGCCCGGCGCCCGCATGTACCGCACCGGTGACGTGGTGCGCTGGACGGCCGACGGGGTCCTGGAGTACCTGGGCCGCAGCGACGACCAGGTCAAGATCCGGGGCCTGCGCGTGGAGCTCGGCGAGATCGACACCGTCCTGGCGGGCCACGCCTCGGTGGCGCAGGTCGCGACCGTCGTCCGCGAGGACCAGCCGGGCGTGAAGCGCCTGGTGTCGTACGTGGTCCCCACGGGGACCCCGGAACTGGACCCGGCCGCGCTCACCGCACACGCGGCCGGTGCCCTCCCCGAGTACATGGTGCCCGGGGCCGTGGTCCGGCTGGACCGGCTGCCGCTGACGCCGAACGGCAAGCTGGACCGCCGGGCGCTGCCCGCCCCGGCCGCCGCGACCGGCTCCGGCGGGCGGGCGCCGTCGGGCCGCGCCGAGGAGGTCCTGTGCGCGCTGTTCGCCGAGGTGCTGGGCGTCGCGGACCCCGGGGTCGACGACAGCTTCTTCGACCTCGGCGGCGACTCGATCGTCTCCATCCAACTGGTCGCCCGCGCCCGCAAGTCGGGGCTGGTGATCACCCCGAAGGACGTCTTCACGCACCGGACCGTCGCCGCCCTCGCCCGGGTCGCCCGGACGGTCGCCGACCGCCCGGCCGAGCACCCGGACGCGGGCATCGGACCGCTCCGGCCCACCCCGGTCATGCACTGGCTCCGCGAGCGCGGCGGGCCCTCCGACGGCTTCCACCAGTCGGTCCTGGTCCGTGTCCCGCACCTGGGCACCACCGACCGGCTGGCCCGTGCGGTGCAGCGGCTGCTGGACCGGCACGACGCGCTCCGCATGCGCCGCCTGGCCACCGGGCCGGGCGGCCGGGACTGGGCCCTCGACATCGCCGCGCCCGGCACGGTCCGCGCCGAGGACCTGGTGCGCCGCCGCGACGCCGCCGGCCTGGACCCGGACGCGCTGCGGGCCGCGGTTGCCGAGGAGTCCGCCGCCGCGCGCGACCGGCTCGACCCCGCCGCGCGCCGCATGGTCGAGGCGGTCTGGTTCGACGCGGGCCCCGGCGCCGACGGCCGCCTCCTGCTCACCGTGCACCACCTCGCGGTGGACGGCGTCTCCTGGCGCGTCCTGCTCCCGGACCTGCACCGGGCGTGGGAGGGTGCCGCCGACGACGGCGGTACGGCCGGACTCGACCCCGTGCACACCTCGCTGCGCACCTGGTCCGAGCGGCTGCACACGGCGGCCCGCGAGCCCTGGCACACGGACCGGCTGCCGCTCTGGGAGGAGGTCCTGTCGGGCGGCGACCCGGCGCTCGCCGCGCGCCCGCTCGACCCCGGACGCGATGTGTACGGGAGTGCCCGTTCGCTCACCCTGACCCTGCCGGCCGCGTCCACCGAACCGCTGCTGACCAGCGTGCCCGCCGCCTTCCGGACCGGGGTCAACGACATCCTGCTCACCGCGCTCGCCCTGGCCGTCGACTCCTGGCGCCGGGCGCGCGGGACGGACGGCGCGGGCGGGGTGCTCGTGGACCTGGAAGGGCACGGCCGCGAGGAGATCGCGGACGGCCTCGACCTCTCGCGTACCGCCGGGTGGTTCACCAGCCTCTACCCCGTACGGATCGACCCCGGCCCCGGTGACCTGAACCGGGCGGTGAAGCGGGTCAAGGAGCAGCTGCGGGCGGTCCCGGACCACGGCATCGGCTACGGGCTGCTGCGCCACCTCAACCCGGACACGGCGGGCAAGCTCGCCGCGTACGCGCCCCCGCAGATCGGGTTCAACTACCTCGGCCGGTTCTCCGGGCCCGGCGAAGGCGCGTGGGACATCGCGGCCGAGGCGGACGCCGTGGTGCCCGGGACCGATGACGGGCTGCCCATGCCGCACGTCATCGAGGTCAACGCCGCCACCCACGACCTGCCCGACGGGCCCCGCCTCACCGCGACCTGGTCCTGGCCCGGCGCCCTGCTCACCGAGGCCGACGCGGCGGAGCTGGGCGAGGCGTGGTTCGCCGCCCTGCGCGACCTCGTCGCCCACACCGCGCGGCCCGGAGCGGGCGGCCTCACGCCCTCCGACGTACCGCTGGTGGACATCGGACAGGACGAGCTGGAATCCCTGGAGGCCACCTGGCACCCGGGCCCGCTCGCCGGGCTGCTGCCCGCCACCCCGCTCCAGGAGGGGCTGCTGCACCACGCCCGGTACGACGGCGGGGCCGCCGACGTCTACCACGTCCAGCTCGTCGCCGCACTCGAAGGCGCCCTGGACACCGCGGCCCTGCGCCGCGCCTGCCAGGCCCTCACCGACCGGCACGAGGCGCTGCGCACCGGCTTCCCGCTCCTGGACGCCGGCGAACCCGTCCAGGCCGTCGCCGGACGCGTCGACGTGCCCTGGGCCGAGCTGGACCTGACCCGCCCCGACGGGTCGTCGCCCCGCCCCCGCCTGGACGCATTCCTGGCCCGCGACCGGCGGGCCCGGTTCGCCATGGACCGGCCGCCGCTGCTGCGCTTCACGCTGCTCAGGACGGGCCCGGACCGGCACGCCCTGGTCTTCACCAGCCACCACATCCTGACCGACGGCTGGTCCACCTCGGTGCTGCTGCGCGATCTGTTCACGCTGTACCTGAGCGGCGGCGACCCCGCCGCGCTGCCCCGGCCCGTCCCCGCCCGGGAGTACGCCGCCTGGCTGGCCGGCCGGGACCGCGAGACCGCCCGCGAGGCGTGGCGCACCGCGCTCAAGGGCCTGCCCGGGCCCTCCCTGATCGCCCCCGGCCACGACACCGGCACCCTGACGACGCTCCCCGAGCGGATCACCGCCGAACTCCCGCAGGACCTCACCGCCGCGCTCACCGCCGCCGCCCGCACGGCCGGGGTCACCCCGAACACCGTGGTCCAGGGCGCCTGGGGGCTGCTGCTCGCCGAGCTGACCGGGCGCCGGGACGTGGTGTTCGGCGCGACCGTCTCGGTCCGGCCGCCCGAACTGCCCGGCATCGAGGACATGGTGGGGCTGTACATCAACACCGTGCCGGTCCGCGTCGAGGCGGCCGACCCGGCCGAACCGCTGCGCGCCCTGCTCGTCCGCGTACAGGCCGCGCAGGCCGAACTGGCCGACCACCACCACCTCGGCCCGGCCGACGTCCAGCGCCTCGCGGGCGCCGGTCCGCTGTACGACACGTCGATCGTGTTCGAGAACTACCCCCGGGCCGCCGCCCTGCCCGCCGTGCCGGGCGCGGGGCTGCGCGTCGCGGACTTCCACGGCCGGGACGCCTACCACTACCCGCTCAAGCTGATGGCCGTCCCCGGCGACCGGATGTACCTGGAGGTCAGCCACCGCGCCGAGTTGGTGGACGCCGGACGCGCCGCCGCCGTGCTCGACCGGCTCACCGCGCTGCTCACCGCCTTCGCCGAGGACCCGGAGACCGCGACCGGGGCGCTGCCCGGGACCCCGCTGCCCGTCCTGGACGTGCGCTCCGCGCCGCCCGTGCCGCCCGCGCCCCCCGCCGCCGCACCGGAGCGCACCGAGGTGCTGTGCGCGCTGTTCGCCTCGGTGCTCGGCCGCGAACAGGTCGGCCCCGGCGAGGACTTCTTCGACGCGGGCGGCGACTCGCTGCGGGCGCTCCGGCTCGCCGGGCGCGTCCGGGAGGCGCTGGGCGTCGAACCGGACCTCGTGCAGATCCACCGTCACCGCACTCCGGCCGCCCTGGCCGCGGTGCTCGCACCCGTACGGGAACCACAGGAAGGAAGTCAGTGATGGCGAATCCGTTCGACGACGAGGAGGGGATCTTCGTGGTCCTGGTCAACGACGAGGGGCAGCACTCGCTGTGGCCGGCCTTCGCGGAGGTCCCGGCCGGCTGGGCCGTCGCGCGCGGGGAGTCCGACCGGGCGTCGGCGCTCGCGTACATCGAGGCCGAATGGACCGACATGCGGCCCAAGAGCCTCGTCGACGCCACCGCGTAACACCCCGCCCCCCTTCGTACGCCGCTGAGGAGAACGAGCCCATGTCCCGCACCCTCCACGACGTCGTGGTCACCGGCCTCGGAGCCACCACCCCCCTCGGGGGCACCGCCCCGGCCACCTGGGAGGCGCTGCTCGCCGGCCGCAGCGGCGCGGTCGCGCTCACCGGGCGCTGGGCGAAGGACCTCCCGGTACGGATCGCCGCCCGGGCCGCCGTGGAACCCGCGTCCGTCCTGGACCGGATCGAGGCCCGGCGGATGGACCGGGCCGGGCAGTTCGCCGTCGTCGCGCTCCGCGAGGCCTGGGCGGACGCCGGGTTCACCGCCCCGGCCGGGAAGGACGGCGGTCCCGACGCCGACCGGACGGCGGCGGTCGTCGGCACCGCCTTCGGCGGGCTCGGCACGGCCCTCACCAACGAGGAGGTGCTGCGGACCGGAGGAGCCCGGCGGGTCTCCCCGATCGCGGTCCCCATGCTGATGGCCAACAGCCCGGCCGCCCAGGTCAGCATGGTCGTCGGAGCCCGGGCCTGCGCCCAGGCCCCGGCCACCGCGTGCGCCGCGGGCGCCGAGGCCGTCGCGGCCGGGCTCGACCTGATCCGGCTCGGGCGCGCCGACGTGGTCGTGGCCGGCGGCACCGACGCGGCGATCCATCCGCTGGCGATGGCCGGCTTCGCGAACATGACCGCGCTGTCCCGGCGCAACGAGGACCCGGAGCGGGCCTCGCGCCCCTTCGACGTCCACCGGGACGGGTTCGTGATGGGGGAGGGGGCCGCGGTCCTCGTCCTGGAGCGGGCCGAGCACGCGCGGGCCCGCGGCGCCCGGGTCTACTGCGAGGTCGCCGGGGCCGGGACGAGCGCGGACGCCCACCACATGGCCCGGCCCGAGCCCACCGGGAGGTCCCTGGCCCGGGCGATGGAGCGGGCGCTCGCGGACGGCGGCCTGACCACCGCGGACGTGGTCCAGATCGGCGCCCACGCCACCTCGACCCCGGGCGGCGACATGATCGAGAGCCGGGCGATCGGCGCGCTGTTCGGGCCGGGCGGGGTCCCGGTGTCCGCGATCAAGTCGATGACGGGCCATCTCCTGGGCGCCGCCGGGGCGTTGTCCGCGGTGGCGGCGGTGCTCGCGCTGCGGGACCGGGTGGCGCCGGCCGCCGTGAACATCGAGGAGCTGGACGAGACCATCGAGCTGGACGTGGTCCGGGCGGCCCCGCGCCCCCTGCCCGCCGGACCGGCCGCCGTGCTGAGCAACGCGTCGGGCTTCGGCGGCCACCAGGTGGCGCTGGCCCTGCGGGCGGGGTGAGGGGGAGGGGGCGCGGGGGTTCCGGGCGGCGTCAGGCGCCGAGCGTGCGGCCGGACTCCTGGTCGAGCGTGTCGATGTACGCCTTGATCCAGCCGTAGACCCGGTAGCCGTAGCGGGTGCCGCGGTGCACGCGGATCAGTGAGGCGTCGGCGAGTTCGGCCAGGCCGCAGACGACGCTGCCCGCCGTCCAGGCGCCCGCCGGATGGTCGCTCACCACGTCCTCGACGGTGAACGAGTCGAAGGTCCGGGCCAGATGGTGCAGCAGGTCCCGCTGTTCGGCGGTCAGCAGGTCGTAGCTCCAGCGCACGCTGTCCGCGAGGGTCCTGTGGTGCGAGACGGCCGACAGGTCGAACCGGTCGAACATGTACAGCCCGGGCCCGCTGTACAGCAGGGACTCCAGCGACACGGTCCGGATGCAGTGCGCGGCGGCCTCGATCGCGCGCGGCAGCCCGTCCAGGCGCCGGCACAGCTCCGCCACCTGCGGCAGGCGGCTGCCCAGGTCGAGCGTGGGCACGGTGGACCTGGCGCGGCGCAGGAACAGCTCCACGGCCGCGGGCAGGGCCTCGCCGTCCCCCCTCGGCCCGCCGGCCGCCGCGTCCGGGCCCGGTTCGCCCGCCGGGAGCGGGGACACCTCCCAGACGTCCGCGGACAGGACGGCCGGCGGTCGCCGTGAGGTGATGAGCACCCGCAGCCCGGGGTGCGTCACGACGAGCCGCAGGACCAGCCGGGACACCGTGGCGACGACGTGTTCCGCGTTGTCCACGACGAGCAGCAGGTCCAGTTCCCGGCCGGGTTCGCGGGCGCCCGCGTCCGCGAGGACCGCGTCCACGGCCCGGTGCACCTGGTCCCGCGCGGCGGCCGGGTCCGCCGACTCCGGGACGCACGGGCCCAGCTCGACCACGCCGACCCCGTTGCGGAAACGTTCCTGGAGGCGGGCGGCGGCGGTCAGGGCGAGCCGGGTCTTGCCGACGCCGCCGGGTCCGGTGAGGACGAGCAGCCTGCCCCGCCGCATGGTGCCCAGGACATGGCGCAGGTCGTCGTCGCGCCCGGCCATGGCCTCGGTGAGCGGGCGGGGGCCGCGCCAGCGGTCCGGGTCGACCGGGTGCGGCCAGTGCCCGGAGCCGCCGCGCTGCCGGGGCAGGAAGAGCGGGGTGACCTCGTGGCCGGGGTGGAGGCCCTCGGCGCCGGCGAGTTCGGCGAGCGAGGTCCCGAAGGCGCCCAGCAGGAGGTCGACGGAGGCGCGGCGGGGCCGCTTGTTGGAGCCGGTCTCGATGTTGCGGATGGTGCGTACGCTGACCCCGGAGCGCTCCGCCAGCTCCTCCTGGGTCCAGCCGCGCGCCTGTCTTCGCTCGGCGAGCAGGTGGCGCAGCCGGCGGACGTCCGGCGTCGCGGACATGGGCTGTTCGATGGCCTCGATCATGGTGCAGATCCCCCGATTCCCTCTCGTGGCCGTGGCGGTGTGACGCCCCGCCCCGTCCGCCCGGGAGCGGACCAGGGCCTTGCCTTTGGATCATGCCGGGCTCGCGGGCTCTGGTGCCGCGCCTCGCGGCGTTGTCGTCAATCACCAACGCTCCGCGTTGATTCAATCCTCCGCCTTGCGATGCACGGCACCAGAGCCCGCTCCCTGATCCGGCCTGATCCAAAGGCAAGGCCCTGGGGCACGGGGGCGTCCGGTGTCACCTGGTCACGAGGCGGGGTCGCTGCCGACGTGGGCGATGCGGTTGTTCTCGTCGACGAAGACGACGCGCGGCTCCCGCTTGCCGATCTCGTCCTCCTCCATCGACCCGTAGGCGATGATGATGACGATGTCGCCCGGGGCGACCAGCCGGGCCGCCGCGCCGTTGATGCAGACGACGCCCGAGCCGCGCTCGCCTTCGATGATGTACGTCTCCAGGCGCGAGCCGTTGTTGACGTCCACGATGGCCACCTGCTCGCCGAGCAGCAGGTCCGCCGCCTCCATGAGGTCGGGGTCCAGGGTGAGTGAGCCGACGTAGTTCAGGTCGGCCTCGGTGACCGTCGCCCGGTGGATCTTGGACTTGAGCATGGTGCGGCGCATCGGGAAGTTCCCCCTTCGAAGCGGTCCGGATTCCGTTGAGGCGAATGAGAGATGGAGGGAATCCGGCCAGATGTTGACGTTGGCGTTTCCGGCGGGGGGTCGTCCGTACATGATGGAAGAAACCCCCGCCGGGTGGATTCTGCTCATGCGAACACACGCACGGAAGGGGGTATTGGTGGCAGCATTTTCCCGATGGCAGCACGGTGCCAAAGGAGCGGCACGGGGACGGGCCGCCGGCTCGCCGCACCCCTCGCCATCTGCGGTGACACCCGGCTCGGCGGCCGACGTGGCATGAGGCTGCCGCTGGTCCTTTGCTGCCACCGGAAAACCTTTCCCGGCGCCGTCTTTTCGCCCAGAATGGATCACGGACAGAACAGAGTTACCCGTCGCAGGCCGGTTCCAGGACCACCGGGCGGGGGATGACAATGGGGGGACAAAGACATGAGCAGCGCTGGTCGAATATTGGGCTTCGCGACCGCCGCGGTTGTGTTCTCGTTCGTTTCTCTGGGTGCGACCGCCCAGGCCGACACCGGCGCCGGTCCCGCGGACGCCGGGGTCTCCCTGCGCTGCGAGGGCGCCGGCGCGTCCGTGGAGGGGAACCTGAACTGGGACCTGGTGCCCGACGGGAACCTGAACTGGGACTCCGTGCCCGACGGCCTGGACCTGGACCTCGGTCTCGACGTGGACCTGCCCGACGGGAACCTGAACTGGGACTCGGCGCCCGTCTGCACGGTCGCCGCCGGGGTGAACTAGTTCAGATCCAGCCGCGCTGCCCCGCCCGGAGACCGGCCTCGAACCGGCTCCGGGCGTTGAGGCGTTCGCTCAGGTCGGCCGTCATCCTGCGCACCGTGCGCAGGGACACACCGAGGCTCTTGCTCGCGGCGGCGTCGGTGAGGCCCTGGGCGAGGAGCCGCAGCAACTCCTGTTCCCGCCGCGCGAGTCCGTGCTGGTCCAGCTCCTCGCAGCGGTCGTGCCCGTCGCCGAGCGGGACGGCGTCCGACCAGACCCGTTCGAAGAGCTCGACGAGCGCCTTCACCACCCCGGGCGAGTTGATCTGGACGGCGCCCTTGCGGGTGTGGTCCGGGTCCATGGGCAGGATCGCCACCGTGCGGTCGATCACCGCCATCCGGATCGGCAGCACCGGCACGGTCCGCACCTGGCCGCCGATGCCGGTCAGCCAGCCGGCGTACTCCACGGTCGTGGGATCGTTGCGGACGCTGTCCAGGTAGACCGTGCGCATCCGCACCCCGCGCCCGATGACGTCGCTGTCGAGCGGTTTGCTCGCGGCGAGGCTCGCCGCCGACTGGCCGCCGCCCGGATTGAACGTCATGCACTCCTGCCGGGCCGCGTCGGCCAGATCCTGCATGCGCTCCTGTACGGAGTCCATGCCGATCAGGCGCTCCGCGTCCGGCTGCGAACGCGACGGGTACAGATGCCCGAACTCCGCCAGCATCGCGCGGATGTCCGCCCGGGTGCGCTCGTACTCCTTCTGCCGGTCGTGCAGTTCGGTGAGCTGATCGCTCAACAGGGAGTACAGGCTCAGGTTCGGGTCCACGGGCCGCAGCTCGTCGTGGTGCGGGACGGCCAGGAGCTTGCGGTCGATCAGCTGGTCGACTGCCCGCCGCACCTGCTCCTCGGTCAGATTCAGCCGCTGCCGCACATCGCTCGGCCGCAGCCCGTGGTTCTCGAGGATGAGCCGGTACACATCCTCTTCATGGGATTCGAAGCCCAATCTGCTCAGCATTGTTGTCCCCCACAACGCATACCGAGGAGTGACGCAACCGGTGCGCACCCCTGTGGGGCCCCTGTCCATCGGCCCCTCGACCCGCAGGAGTGTAGCTCCGGTGAAGGGTTGACTGTAGGTGCGTGTATGCGTATATGTCCGCATCTTTTGACGGCACGGTTGGCCTAGTGCCGGTCAAAAGAGGGTCAAGACACGGTAGGGAGAAGCGAGAAGTCTTCACCTTTCGCCAGCGATTCCTCCACACCGCGCACAAATTCCCGCTGGTGCCGCTCGCCCAGCAGCCGGCCGGGTTCCAGCCGTTGCACGAGGCGCTGGAGCGCCAGAATCAGCCATCCGTCGCCGCGCACCGCGCTCCGCTCCCGCTCACCCCCGTACAGCCACACGTACAGGCAGGACGCCGCCGCGTGCAGCACGCAGTGCCGGGCCGCCGCGCGGGACGCCGCCACCGAGTCCGGCGCCCGGCCCGCCCCGGCCACATCGGCGTACAGGGCCGTCCGGTGCGCCGACAGCTCGGCCAGTACGAGGGCGAGTTCGGCCGCCGACTCCTCGTCCAGCCGCTCCTTCGCGACGGCCGCCGCCTCCCGCACGGCATCCGTCCAGCCCCGGGTGATCTCGTCCTGGGCGGCGCTGGTGAGCTGGAGGACATCGCCGGACGGGGACCACACCGGCGCCTCGCGCGACCAGTCGAACAGGGCGCGCAGCACCTCGCGGCCCCCCTCGGCCGGCCGGTCCGCGACGGCGGCGACCGTCGGCAACTGGGTCGCGATGCTGTGCAGGTTGACGTGCGTCGTGCCCTCGAAGACCGTCGTGATGGCGTGGTCGCGGCGCAGCTTCTGGAGGGCCCCCGACGCGACGCCCTCGCGCAGGTAGCCGCGCGCGCCCAGCACCTTGCCCATGTGGTCGAGCACCTCCTCGCCCATCACCGGGACCAGGTACTTCACGACCGACGACCACAGACTCATCCGCGACGGCACCACCGACAGGGCCCGCGCCACGGGCAGCGCCACGCACTCGGCGATCAGGAGGTCGAGATGGGCGCCCACCAGGTGCTCCCGCACCACGGGGATCTCCTTGACCGGTGCCCCGTAGAGCACCCGCTCATTCGCGTACCGCATCCCGATCCGCAGCGCCGAGTCCATGGTGCCCAGGGACATCGCGCCGATCGCGGTCCGGGTGATCTGGAGCGTCTTCAGCACCGAGGCGAGCCCCCGGTACGGCCGGCCGACCAGCGCCGTGCGGGGTATGCGCGCGTCGTGGAACGTGATCCCGCTCAGGTCGTGGCCGCGCAGACCGGCGCCCTTCACGAACGGGGTGTTCGTCCACATGCCGTCCGCCAGCCGTTCCTTGTCCACCAGGAACAGGGACAGCCCGCGCCCGTCGTGCTGGGCGAGGACGCTGACGAACCGCGACCTGGTCGCGTTGCCGACCGGCCACTTCTCACCGTTGAGGACGACGTCGTCACCGTCCGAGACGGCCGTCGTGCCGCCGGCCGCGAGGTCGCTGCCGTGGTCGCGCTCCGAGATGCCGAAGCAGGCCATCGCCCCGGCGGCCAGCCCCGCGGCGACCGGGGCGCGCTGCTCGTCGGTGCCCCACAGCCACACGGGCGCGGCGCCCAGCAGGGTGGAGCCGAACAGCACGGAGAACGTCAGGTTGCGCCGGGCCAGGGTGCGGGTCAGCAGGAGGGCCGTCTCCAGGTTCCGCAGCCGTCCGCCGTCGCCCTCCGGGACCAGGAAGTCGGCGAACCCCCATTCCAGCAGCAGTTTCTTCGCTCCGGCGGGCAGTTCGCCGCGCTCCTCGGCCGCGACGATCCCGGCGAACGAGAACGGCCCTTCGCCGTCGGTTGGGTCGCCGAGCAGCCTTTCGAGGGAGGCGACGACGTCGAGGGTCGGCCGGGCGTGCTCCAGGGTCATGGGAACAGCTCCATGAGGGTGGTGGGAGGTGGCGCCCGCCGGGTTGCGGGGGCGTGGGCGCCCATGCTCGGCGCGCGGGCGCACACGCCACCAGGCAACCGACCGGCAGCTGTTGATGCCCGCAAATTGCCCAGGGCCTTCCTGGCCGCCGGCCACCGGGGACGGGAGGGTGTGGGCCGGGGCCGACGGGCCACGGTGGATGAAAGGATCGCGTTCCCGATGACCGACGTTTCCGTTGAGGGCTCGGCCCCTCCGCGCGGCGAGGACGGCACGGCCGACTCGACGCTCTTCACCCTCGACCGGGCCCGCGAGGACCTGATGGAGGTCGACGCCTCCATCCGCGCCTGCCTCACCTGGGACTACGACGGGCGCGACACCCGCATCTGGAAGCTGTACCAGCGCAACAAGCAGAACCAGTGGGACGCCGACACGGACATCGACTGGGACTACGACGTGCGCTTCGGCGCCCCGCTGTCCGACGACCAGAGCGCGGGCCTCGCCTCGTTCGTCGTCTCCGAGAACAGCCCCGTCCCCCGCGAACTGCTCAACAGCTTCCGCTGGGAGTACCAGGCGTGGATGGTCAGCCAGTTCCTGCACGGGGAACAGGGCGCCCTCGTCACCACGGCCCGGCTGGTGGAGACCGTCCCCGATCTGGAGGCCAAGGTGTACGCGGCCTCCCAGGTCGCCGACGAGGCCCGGCACGTCGAGGCGTTCGCCCGGTACATCGACGAGAAGATCGGCGTCTCCTACCCGATCAACCCCGGCCTCAAGTCCCTGCTGCGGGACCTGCTCGCCGAGTCCCGCTGGGACGTGGTCTACCTCGGCATGCAGGTCATCGTGGAAGGGCTCGCCCTGGCCGCGACCCGGCTCGCCAGCAGCGGCTTCGGCGACCCGCTGATCACCTCGATCACCCGGATGATCGCCAAGGACGAGGCCCGCCACATCGGTTTCGGCGTGGTCTCCCTGACCGGCCTCTACAACGACATGACGACCCGGGAGCGCGAGGAGCGCGAGGCGTTCCTGCTGGAGGCCGTCCACCTGATGTCCCGCCGGTTCCTGCTCCGCGAGGTCTGGGAGAACATGGGCCTCGACGTCGAACGGGGCCTCGCCTTCGCCCGTACCGACCCGATGATGTTCGGCTACCGGCAGCTGCTGTTCCAGCAGGTGATCCACGTCCTGCGGCAGCTCGGCCTGCTCACCCCGAAGCTGCGCGAGCTGTTCCTCGCCGAGAACCTGGCCCGGCCCGAGGCGCTGCGCACCGCCTAGGACAGGCCCTCGGGCCCGTCCGCACCCCGAAGCGGAAGGAGAGGGCCGGCGATGTCCGTCGCCCGTACCCGCCTGTCCGAGGTCGTCGTCACCGGCCTCGGCGCCACCACCCCGCTGGGCGGCGACGCCCCCACCACCTGGCGCGGCATCGTCGCGGGCCGGTCCGCCGCCCGCGCCCTCACCGAGCCCTGGGCCGGCGCACTGCCCGTCCGCATCGCCGCCCGGGCCGCCGTCGAACCCGACACCGTCCTGGACCGGACCCGGGCCCGCCGGCTCGACCGGGCCGCCCGGTTCGCGCTCGTCGCCGCCGAGGAGGCATGGGCGGACGCCGGCTTCCGCGGCCCGGCCGGTGACCACGGGCAGCCGCCCGCCGAACGCGTCGGCGTCGTCCTGGGCAGCGGCATCGGGGGCGTCGGCGCCCTCCTGCGCGCCCAGGAGCAGCTGCGCACCGGACGGGAGCGCGCCATCTCCCCGTACACCGTGCCCATGGTCATGGTGAACGGCGCCGCCGGGGCGGTCAGCCTCGCGCTCAACGCCCGCGCCGCCGCCCACTCCCCGGCGGGGGCCTGCGCGGCCGGGGCGGAGGCGGTCGCGGCGGGCCTGGACATGATCCGGCTCGGCCGCGCCGACGTCGTCGCGGTCGGCGGCAGCGAGGCGATCATCGGCCCCCTGACGCTCACCGCGTTCGCCTCGATGCACGCGGTCTCCCGGCGCAACGACGACCCGGCGGGCGCCTCCCGCCCCTACGACAAGCAGCGCGACGGGTTCGTCCTCGGCGAGGGCGCGGCCGTCCTCGTCCTGGAGTCCGCCGAGCACGCCCGGGCCCGGGGCGCCCGGGTCTACTGCGAGCTGGCGGGGGCCGGGGTGAGCGCGGACGCCCACCACATGGTGCGGCCCCAACCGGACGGCCTCGGCCTGGCGAGCGCCCTGCGCAAGGCACTCGCGGACGCGGCCCTGGCCCCGGCGGACGTGGCGCACGTCAGCGCCCACGCCACGTCGACCCCGCAGGGCGACATCGCGGAGAGCCGGGCGCTCAACCACGTACTGGGGGAGTCCGGTTACGCCGTCTCGGCGGTCAAGTCGGCGGCCGGCCACCTGATCGGCGGCTCCGGCGCACTGGGGGCGCTCGCCGCCGTCATGTCCCTGCGGGACCGCACGGCCCCGCCCGTCGCGAACCTGGCCGACGTGGACGACGCCATCGCGCTGGACGTGGTCCGCACCGTGCCCCGCGCCCTGCCGGCCGGCGACCTCGCGGCCCTGTCCAACGCGGCGGGCTTCGGCGGCCACAACGTGGTGCTGGCGTTCCGCTCGTAGACGCCACAGAAGAGGGGGCCGGTCGCCGACCGGCCCCCTCCTCCCGTACGCGTACGGTTCAGGCCACCGTGTCCGTGAGCGTGCCGTCGCACAGCCGCTTCCACATCAGCCGGCGGCGCGGCTTGCCGCTCGACGTGACCGCCAGGCCGCTGCGGCGGACGTGGACGAGCAGCAGTTCCGCGTCGGGGAGCGACTCCGTGACGACCTCCCGGGCGACCGCGTCCCACTCCGGCTTGGCGCCCTCCATCACCACGGCGGCCGTCGCGACGCCGTCCCGGAAGCCCAGCAGCACGGCCGCCCGGCGCTCGGTGACGCCCAGCTCGTGCAGCCGGCCCTCCAGGCTCTCCGCGAAGACCATCTTGCCGTTCATCTTGATGCCGTCACCGAGCCGGCCGAGGACGAACAGCTGCCCGTCCCGCAGGAACCCGGCGTCGCCCGAGCGCAGCACCCCCGACGCCAGACTGGTGCCGGAGGCCGAACCCGCCTCGCCGACATAGCTGTTGCCGCGCACCGAGGTCCCGCCGACGACGATCTCGCCCACGGTGCCGTCGGGCACCGGCCGGTCGTCCTCGTCCAGCACGGAGACCGTGACGCCCTCCATCGGGCGCCCGCAGCCGACGATCCGGGCCGTGCCGGGCCGCCCGTCCTCGCCGTCCGGTGCGGAAGCCGTCCAGCCCTCGTCCGGGGCCAGTCCGGTCACCCCGAGCGTCGCCTCCGCGCCCCCGTACGCCGGGGTGAAGACGCCGCGCCGGAAGCCGTACGGGCCGAGCAGCGCCTCGATCGCCTCCAGGGCGTCCGGGTCGATGCGCTCGGCGCCCAGGCTGACCGACTGCAGGGCGCTGAAGTCCAGGCCCTCCAGGGCGGCCGGGCGGACCCGGCGCAGGATGTACGCGAGGCCGAAGTTGGGCATCGCGGTCAGGCCGATCCGGTTCTCGCTCATGCAGCGCAGGTAGCGCATCGGGTCGCGCAGGAAGTGCTCGGGCTGCATCAGCCAGCCGTCGCACCCGGTGACCACCATGTTGATCAGGCAGCCGGTGAGGCCGAAGTCGTGGTGCACGGGCATCCAGCTGATGCCGGCGTCCTCGGGGCGCCACCGCAGCCGGCGCCGCATCGCGGTGATGTTGGCGCGCAGCGCGTCGGACGCGACCCGGACGCCGCGCGAGAAGCCGCTCGACCCGGAGGTGAACTGGAGCAGCGCGTGGTCCGGCAGCGGGTACGGGGCGGGCGCCGGCTCCACGCCGCGCACCAGCTCGTCGAAGAGGACCGGCTGGCGGATGCCGAGCCCGGCGGCCGTCTTGCTGACCGCCTCGAAGGAGTCCTCGTCGCAGATGGTGAGGGCCGGGGCCGCCGTGCGGAAGAGGTGGTCGACGTGGCGCTGGTAGTCCTCGCTGCGCTGGAACGCGAACGGCGGCGCGATCGAGGACGGCGTCGCCCCGGCCGCGAGCGCGCCGAACAGGCTGGCCGCGAAGCCCGGGCTGGAGCGCTGCACCACGACCACCACGTCGTTGCGGCGCACCCCGTGCGCGCGCAGCGCGGCGGCCGTGGTGAGGGTCAGCCGGGCCAGCGACCGGTAGGAGTGGAAGTCCCAGCTGTCACGGGGTCCGGCGAAGTAGAGCCCGCGGTCGGCCGGCGCGTCGGTCAGCCACTCCAGCAGGGCGCGGTCGGGATAGCTCTCGGGACGGGTCAAAGCAGTGGTCCTCTCAGCCTCTGCGGGCATTGCTGCGCATCATGCCGAGCGGCGGCGGGCCTCTTCCAGGCAAGAATCCGGTAACTCGCCCCGGCGGCCGACCGGCAGCCGGCGACACCGGTTGCCGGTCCCTTTCCTGGTGACCGCACGCGCGTTCGGCGAGCATCGATGCCACGGCGCCGGCCCGTCGACACCCTGCCGTCGCCGCCCCGCACGTCCCGGGGCGGCCGCGCCCGCCGTCACCCCGGCGCCCCACGACCGCCGGACGTCCCGCCCTGCGGACCGCGCCGAACACCCCGCGATCCGGCCCAGGGCACCAGACCGAGGCGCGCTGGAACGCGCCGGGAAGGTGGTCGTCGTCCGATGACTCCGCTCGTCACCGAAGGCACCCCGTTTCCGCTGACCGCCGCCCAGCGCGGGGTCTGGTTCGCACACCGGCTCGCCTCACCCACCTCCACGTTCAACCTGGCCGACTACCTGGAGATCCGGGGACCGGTGGACGCCGGCGTCCTCCGGCGCGCGGTCCGCCGGGCCGAGGTCGAGAGCGGCACCTTCGACGTGGCCTTCGGCGAGGGCCCGCAGGGCCCGTACCAGACGGCCGTCCCGCAGGCGGGCGAGCTGCTGCGGGAGATCGACCTCTCCGGCCGCCCGGACCCGCACGCCGAGGCGCTGCGCTGGATGGCCGAGGACCGGCACACCGCCCTGGACCTCGTGCGCGACCCGCTGTTCAACGAGGTGCTGCTGAAGCTGGGCCCCCAGCACTTCATCTGGTACAAGCGCTGCCACCACATCCTCATCGACGGCTTCGGCAGCGTCCTCTTCACCCGCCGGGTCGCCGAGCTCTACGCCGCCGAGGCGGCCGGTGAGGAGTCCGCGGGCGCCCCGCTCAACACCCTCGCCGAGCTGGTCGCCGAGGAGGCCGCCTACCGCGCCTCCGACCGCTTCACCCGCGACCGCGCCTACTGGCTCGACCGGTTCGCGGTGCGGCCGGAGACCGCCACCCTGTCGGACCGTACGGTGCCGGGCCGGGCCGGAGAGGTGCTGCCCACCCGCACCGCCGAACTGCCCGAGTCCGCGCTGGCCGCGCTCCGGACCGCCGGACGCGAGGCCCGGACCACCTGGACGGTGCCGGTGCTCGCCGCGGTCGCCGCGTACCTCCACGGCATGACCGGGCAGCGCGACCTCACCATCGGCGTCCCGGTCGCGGCCCGGCGCACCGACGTCGCCCGCAACAACCCCGGGATGATGGCCAACCAGCTCCCGCTGCGGCTCACCGTCGACCCCGCCACCACCCGCTCCCAGCTGCTCCGCCAGGTCGCGACCCGGCTGGCCGAGCTGCTGGAGCACCAGAACTACCCGTACGACGACCTGCGGCGCGACCTCAAGCTGGTCGGCAGCGGCGGCCACCTCTTCGGGGTGCAGGTCAACATCCTGCCCACCAGCAGCGACCTGCTCTTCGACGGCCACCCCACCTACGCCCGCACCCTCCAGGGCGGCCCGGTCCCCGACCTCAACATCAGCGTCCGCCCCCAGGGCGCGGGCCAGGGCGCCGCCATCGACTTCGAGGCCCCCGCCGACCGCTACACCGAGGACGAACTCGCCGCCCACCAGGACCGCTTCCTGCGCTACCTCACCGCGCTGGCCACCGCCCCGGCCGACCTCCCCATCGGCCGGGTCCCGCTCCTCGGCCCCGCCGAGCACGAGCGGGTCCTCGTGGAGTGGAACGACACCGGCCGCCCGGAGGCCGGGGCCACCTTCCCCGAGCTGTTCGAGCGCCAGGTCCGGGCCACCCCGCACGCCGACGCCGTACGGGCGGGGGAGACCACGCTCTCGTACGAACGGCTCAACGCCCGCGCCAACCGGCTGGCCCGGCTCCTCGCCCGCAAGGGCGCCGGGCCCGACACCCGGGTCGCCGTCGCCATGGACCGCTCACCCGAGGCGGTCGTGGCCGTCCTGGCGGTCCTGAAGGCGGGCGCCGCGCACCTGCCGGTCGACGTGTCGTACCCGGCCGAGCGCATCGCGTACATGCTGGACGACGCCCGCCCCGCCCTGATGCTCACCACCCGCGCCGCCGCCGCCCGGCTCACCGGTCTCGCGGACCTCCCCGAGCAGCTGTTCCTGGACGAGCTGTTCGTCGGCGACCTCTTCCTGGACGAACTCGTCCTGGACGAGGCGTCCCTGGCGCCGCAGGCCGACGACAGCGACCTGACCGACGCGGACCGCGCCGCGCCCCTGCGCCCCGGCCACACCGCGTACGTCATCTACACCTCCGGGTCCACCGGGCGCCCCAAGGGCGTCCTGGTCCCGCACACCGGGATCGCCGCCCTCGCCGCCACCCAGGCCGACCGGCTCGCGCTGCGGCCAGGCGAGCGCGTCCTGATGTTCGCCTCGCCCAGCTTCGACGCCTCCGTCTGGGAGCTGTGCACCGCCCTCCTCACCGGCGGCTGCGCGGTCGTCGCCCCCGCCGAACGGCTCCGGCCCGGCCCCGCCCTGGCCGCCCTGATCGCCGAGACCGGCGTCAGCTGCCTGCTGCTCGCCCCCTCCGCGCTCTCCGTGATGGCGGAGGGCTCCATCCCGCCCGGCGTCACGCTCGTCGTCGGCGCCGAAGCGTGCCCGCCCGACCTGGTCGAGCGCTGGTCGCCCGGGCGCCGCATGGTCAACGCCTACGGGCCCACCGAATCCACCGTCATCACCACCATGAGCGACCCGCTGGCCGGGCGCACCGTCCCCCGGATGGGGCGCCCCGTGCACCGCACCCGGGTACGCGTCCTGGACGAGGCGCTGCGCCCGGTCCCGGCGGGCGTGGCCGGTGAGCTGTACATCGCCGGCTCCGGCCTGGCGCGCGGCTACCTGAGCCGCCCCGCCCTGTCCGCCGGGCGGTTCGTCGCCGACCCGTACGGGGAGCCCGGCGCCCGGATGTACCGCTCCGGCGACCTCGCGCGCTGGACCGCCGACGGCGAGCTGGAATACCTGGGGCGCGGCGACGACCAGGTCAAGGTGCGCGGCTTCCGCATCGAGCCCGGTGAGATCGAGGCGGTCCTCGCGGCCGACCCGGCCGTCGGGCACGCCACGGTCGTCGTCCGCGAGGACGCCCCCGGTGTGCGCCGCCTCGTCGCCTACGTGGTGCCCCGCCCCGGCGCGCTGCCGGAGCCCGCCGCGCTGCGGGAGCTGGCCGCCGCCGGACTGCCCGAGTACATGGTGCCCGCCGCCGTCGTGGTGCTCGACGCGCTGCCGCTCACGCCCAGCGGCAAGCTGGACCGCAACGCGCTGCCCGCACCGGAGTTCACCGGCGCCGCCGAGAGCCGCGCCCCGCGCGACGAGCGCGAGCGCCTGCTGTGCGGGCTGATCGGCGAACTCCTCGGCGCCACCGCCGTCGGCATCGACGACAACTTCTTCGACCTGGGCGGCGACTCGATCGTGGCCGTCCAGTTCGTCACCCGGGCCGCCCGCGCCGGGATCGGGCTCACCCCGCAGGACGTCTTCACGCACCGCACGGTCGCCGCCATGGCCGCCCGCGCGGCGGGCGTCGACGCCCCCGGGGACGGGGCTCCGGCCGCCCCGCCGCTCCCGGAGCCCGTCGGACCCGAGGAGGCCGCCGCCCTGCGTGCCCGCTGGGCCGGGCGGAACGCGGAGGCGCTGCTCCCGCTCGCCCCGCTCCAGGAGGGCATGCTCTTCCACGCCTTCTACTCCGGCGCCGCCCTCCGCGACGGCGACGCGGACGCCGGCCCCGACCCGTACAACGTGCAGAAGGTCTTCGGGCTCGCCGGGCCGCTCGACGCCGAGGCGCTGCGCCGGGCCTGCCGGGGCGTGCTCGACCGGCACCCCGCGCTGCGCGCCGCGTTCGACCGCGCCGAGTCCGGGGTGCCGGTCCAGGTGATCTGCGGCGGCCTCGAACCGGACTGGGCCTTCCACGACCTCGCGGACCTGCCCGCGCCGGAGCGGTCCGCCGCGCTGAGCGGGCTGCTCGCCGCGGACAAGGCCCGCCGCTTTCCGATGGACGCGCCGCCGCTCATCCGCTTCGGCCTCGTGCGCACCGCCCCGGACGAGCACCTGCTCGTCCTCACGAACCACCACATCCTGTACGACGGCTGGTCGTTGCCGCTGGTGCTGCGGGACCTCTTCCTGCTGTACGCGGACGGCGGCGCCGGGGCCGCGCTGCCGCCCGCCGTCCCGGTCTCCGACCACCTCGCCTGGCTCGCCGCCCAGGACCGCACGGCCTCCGAGGACGCCTGGCGCACCGCACTCTCGGGCCTGGACGAGCCGACCCTCGTCGCCCCCGGCGCCCAGGCCGCCACCGGCGCCCCCGCCCTCGCCGTCACCGAGCTGGACGAGGAGCTGACCCGGGCGGTGAACGCGGCCGCCCGCACCCGGGGCCTGACCACCAGCACCGTCGTCCAGGGCGCCTGGGCGCTGCTCCTCGCCCTGCTCACCGGCCGCGACGACGTCGTGTTCGGCACCACCGTCTCCGGCCGGCCGCCCCTGCTCCCGGGCGTCGAGGAGATGGTCGGGATGCTGATGAACACCGTCCCGGTCCGGGTACGCGTCGACCCCGCGCGGCCGTTCGCCGAGCTCCTCGCCACCGTGCAGGCGGAGCAGGCCGCGCTCACCGGCCACCACCACCTCGGCCTGCCCGTGCTCCAGCGGCTGACCGGGATGCCCGAACTCTTCGACACCAGCACCGTCTTCGAGAACGCGCCGGTGGACCGCGCCTCCATCGGCCGGGCCGTCCCGGGCCTGCGGATCAGCGTCGAGGAGTCCGACGCCACCGGCGCCACGCACTACCCGCTCAGCCTGATCGCCGCCCCCGGCGACCGGATGCGCCTGGAACTCACCTACCGGGCCGACCTGTACACCGGGGCGGAGGCCGACGCCGTCCTCACCCGGCTCCGGCTCGCCCTCGCGGCGTTCGCGGCCGACCCGGACCGGCCGGTCGCCGGGATCTCCCTGCTCACCGCCGAGGAGACGGCCGGGGCGCTCGCGGCGGGCGCGGGCCCGGTCCGCGCCTTCCCGGACGCCACCCTGCCCGAGCTGTTCGCGGCCCAGGCCGCCCGCACCCCGGACGCGGTCGCCGTCGTCTGCGGCGACGAGACGGTCACGTACGCCGGACTGGACGCGCGGGCCGGCCGCCTCGCCGCCGCGCTCGTGGCCAAGGGCGCCGGGCCCGGACGGGTCGTCGGGGTGAGCCTGCCCCGCTCGGTGGAGCTGATCGTGGCCCTGCACGCCGTCCACCGCGCCGGCGCCGCCTACCTGCCGATCGACCCGGAGTACCCGGCGGAGCGGGTGCGGAACATGCTCAGCGACGCCGACCCGGTCCTCGTCATCGACCCGGCCAACTACGACGCCCTGACCTCGGGCGCCCCGGCCGCCGACGGCCCGGCCCCGGACCGGCCGCTGCCCCTGCACCCGGCCTACGTCATCCACACCTCCGGCTCCACCGGCCGCCCCAAGGGCATCGTCGTGGCGCACGCCGGGGTCGCCAACTACCTGCACTGGATGCAGGACGCGTTCCCGCTCGGCCCCGGCGACCGGGTCCTCCAGCGCACCTCGATGAGCTTCGACCCCTCGGTCTGGGAGATCTTCTGGCCGCTCATCACCGGCGCCGCCGTCGTGATCGCCGAGCCGGACGGGCACACCCGGCCCGGCTACCTGCCCGACCTCATCCGCCGCGAGAAGGTCACCGTCGCCCAGTTCGTCCCGTCCACGCTGGAGGTCTTCGTCCAGGAGCCGGGCGCGGACCTCTGCGACGGACTGCGGCGGGTGTTCTGCGGCGGCGAGGCCATGACCTCCGGCCTGGTGGAACGGTTCCGCGCCGTGAGCGGGGCCGCCCTGCACAACCTGTACGGGCCGACCGAGGTGTCCGTCTACTCCACCAGCCACCTGGCGGTCGCGGGCGCCGAACCCGCCGCCGTGCCCGTCGGCCGCCCCGCCTCGAACCTGCGGGTGTACGTGCTCGACGCCCGGCTGCGTCCGGTGCCGCCGGGGGTGAGCGGCGAGATCTGCATCGCGGGACCCGGCGTCACCCTCGGCTACGCGGGCCGGCCCGGGCTCACCGCCGAACGCTTCGTCGCCGACCCGTACGGCGCGCCCGGCACCCGGATGTACCGCACCGGCGACCTCGGCCGCCGCCGGGCCGACGGGGAGCTGGAGTACCTGGGCCGCGCCGACCACCAGACGAAGATCCGCGGCCACCGCATCGAGCTCGGCGAGATCGAGACCGTGCTGACCGCCGACGCCTCGGTGGCCCGCGCCGCCGTCATCGTCCGGGAGGACCGGGCCGGGGCCCCGCGCATCGTCGCGTACGCCGTCCCCGCTGCCGGACACGCCCTCGACGCCGACGCGCTCCGGGAACACCTCGCCGCCTCGCTGCCCGGCTACATGGTGCCGTCCGTCCTGATGGAGGTCGCCGCCCTGCCGCTGACCCCGAACGGAAAGCTGGACCGCAAGGCCCTGCCCGTACCGGAGTTCTCGGCGGCCCCCGCCGGACGCGAACCGCGCGACGCCCGCGAGACGCTGCTCTGCGGCCTGTACGCCGAAGTGCTCGGCCTGGAACGGGTCTCCATCGACGACGACTTCTTCGGCCTCGGCGGCGACTCGATCATGTCGATCCGGCTGGCCGGCCGCGCCCGCACCGAAGGGCTCGACCTCACCCCGCGCGACGTGTTCACCCACAAGACCGTCGCCGCGCTCGCCCCCCACGCCACGGACGTCGCGGCGGGCGAGGGCACCTGGGCCCCCGCCCAGCAGCCCCTCGTCCCGCTCGACCTGGACGAGCTCGAAGAGCTCGAAGCCCAATGGGAGAATTCGAAGTGAAGCAGACCTCACTGGAAGCGGTGCTGCCGCTGTCCCCCTTGCAGGAGGGCATGCTCTTCCACGCTCTCTACGACACCGAGGGCGTCGACTTCTACAACATGCAGACGCCCCTGGAGCTGGCCGGGGCGCTGGACGCGCAGGCCATGAAGCGCGCCTGCGGGCAGCTCCTGGAACGCCACTCCGGTCTGCGCGCGGGCTTCCTGCAACGCCGCTCCGGACAGGCCGTCCAGGCCGTGGCCCGCGCGGTCGAGGTGCCCTGGGAGGAGAGCGATCTCAGCGGCTTCGGCGAGTCCGAGCAGCGGGCCCGGCTCACCCGGCTCCTCGCCGCCGACCGCGAGCGCCGCTTCGACCTGGCCCGGCCCCCGCTCGTCCGCTTCACCCTCGTGCGCCTCGGCGCCGAGCGCCACGTCCTGGTCATCACCAACCACCACATCCTGGTCGACGGCTGGTCCCTGCCCATCGTGCTGCGCGACGTCTTCCGCCTCTACCGGCGCGCCCGGGGCGACGCCGGCCTGCCCGGTCTGGAGGCGGTCGCCCCGTTCAGCGACTACCTGGGCTGGCTCGACGCCCAGGACCGGGGCGAGGCCGAACGGGCCTGGGCCGAGGCGCTGGACGGCCTGGACGACCCGACGCTGGTCGCCCCGGCGGCCACCGCGGGCACCCCGGGCCGCCAGCAGCGCGTCATCGCGGACCTGCCGGCCGAGCTGACCGCCGCGCTCACCGCGGCCGGGCGGCAGCGCGGGCTCACCCTCAACACCGTGGTCCAGGGCGCCTGGGCGCTGCTCCTCGCCTCCCTGACCGGGCGCGACGACATCGTGTTCGGGGCCACCGTCGCGGGCCGTCCGCCGCAGATCCCCGGCGTCGACCAGATGGTCGGCCTGCTCATCAACACCGTGCCGGCCCGGCTGCGCATCGACCCGGACGAGCCGCTGTCCGCGATGCTGGCCCGGCTCCAGGACCAGCAGGCCCGGCTCGGCGACTACCACTACCTGGGCCTTGCCGACATCCACCGGACCACCGGGCACACCGAACTCTTCGACACCACCGTGGCCTTCGAGAGCTTCCCGATCGACCCGCTGGCCGCCTCCAAGGCGATCCCCGGCATGGCCATCTCCCTCGTGGAGGCCACCGGCCACGAGGCCCACGAGGGCACCCACTACCCGCTCAGCCTCGCGGTCTACCCGGGCGACGCACTGCGCCTCGAACTCAACCACCGCCAGGACCTCTTCGACACCGAGGCGGCGACCGCCCTCCTCGGCCGGCTCCGGCTGCTCCTCGAACGCTTCGTCTCCGCCCCGGACACCCCGGCCGGCCGCGTCGACCTGCTCACCGAGGAGGAGCGCCGCCGCACCCTCCACACCTGGAACGACACCGCCCGCGAGGTGCCCGACGCCACCCTCCCCGAGGTGTTCGAGGCGCAGGTGCGGGCCACGCCCGGCGCGACCGCCCTCGTCGGCGGCGGGCAGGCCCTCACCTTCGGCGCCCTCGACGCCCGCGCCAACCGGCTCGCCCGGCTCCTCGCCGCCCGCGGCGCAGGCCCCGACACCCTCGTCGCGCTCGCCCTGCCCCGCACCGCCGACACCGTGGTGGCGATCCTCGCCGTGCTCAAGGCCGGCGCCGCCTACCTGCCGATCGACCCGGAGTACCCGGCCGCCCGGATCACCGCGCTGCTCGCCGACACCGCGCCGGTCCTGCTGGTGACCACGGACGCCGTGGCGGCCGGACTCCCGGACGGCGGCCCGGACCGGCTCTCGCTGGACGCCCTCGCGGCCGAGCTCGACGGCGGCGCCGGAGCACCCTCCGACGCCGTTCTCACGGACGCCGACCGCACCGCCCCGCTGCTCCCCGCGCACCTCGCGTACACCATCTCCACCTCGGGCTCCACCGGCACGCCCAAGGCCGTCGCGGTCGAGCACCGCGCCCTGGTGAACATGTTCCACAGCCACCGGGACCGGTTCTTCGCGCCGGAGTCCGAGGCGGCGGGCGGCCGGCGGATGCGGGTCGCGCTCACCAACGCCCTGGTCTTCGACGCCTCGTGGAGCCAGCTCCTGTGGATGACCGGCGGCCACGAACTGCACCTGGTGGACGACGAGACCCGCAAGGACCCGCACGCGCTGACCGCGTACGTCACCGAGCGGCGGATCGACGTCCTCGACACCACGCCCAGCTTCGCCCGCTCCCTCCTCGCGGCCGGCCTCCTCGGCGCCGGAGCGGGCCACCGCCCGACCACGCTCGCGCTCGGCGGCGAGGCCGTCGGCGACGACCTGTGGGACGAACTGCGCGCCACCGAGGGCCTGAACGGCTACAACCTGTACGGCCCCGCCGAGTGCACCGTCGACGCGATGCTGTGCCGCACCGGCGACAGCGACCGCCCCGCCATCGGGCGCCCCGCGCACAACACCCGCGTCTACCTCCTGGACGACCGGCTGCGCCCGGTGCCCGCCGGTACGGACGGCGAGCTGTACATCGCCGGGGCCGGCCTCGCCCGCGGCTACCTGGGCCGCCCCGGGCTCTCCGCCGAACGCTTCGTCGCCGACCCGTTCGGCGCGCCCGGTGCCCGCATGTACCGCACCGGGGACCTCGGCCGGTGGCTGCCCGACGGCACGATGGTGTTCGCCGGGCGCGCCGACGACCAGGTCAAGATCCGCGGCTTCCGCGTCGAGCCCGGCGAGATCGAGGCGGTCTGCGCCGCCGACCCGGCCGTGGCACGGGCGGCCGTCCTGGCCCGCGAGGACCGGCCGGGCGTCAAGCGCCTCGTCGCCTACGTGGTGCCCGCCGACGCCTCCGCCGACATCGCCGGGCTGACCGGGCGGCTCGCCGGGGTGCTGCCCGCGCACATGGTGCCCGCCGCCGTCGTCACGCTGCCCGAGCTGCCGCTCACGATCAACGGCAAGCTGGACCGCCGCGCCCTGCCCGCCCCGGAGTTCGCGGGGGCGGCCGGCGGCCGGGCGCCCGGGAACGACCGGGAGCGGCTGCTGTGCGAGCTGTTCGCCGAGGTGCTGCACGTCGAACGGGTCGGCGCCGACGACAGCTTCTTCGACCTGGGCGGCGACTCGATCCTCTCGCTCCAGCTGGTCTCCCGGCTGCGCAAGGCGGGCCTGTCGCTCACCCCGAAGGACGTCTTCACCCACCGCACCGTCGCCGCGCTGGCCTCCGCCGCCACCGCGACCGCCGACACCGAGCCGTCCTTCGTACCGCCGGAGGGGCCGCTCGTCACCCTCGGCGCCGAGGAACGGGCCGAGCTGGACCGGGACTTCCCCGGCCACCTGGACGTCCTGCCGCTCACCCCGCTCCAGCAGGGCATGCACTTCCACGCCCTGCTCGCCGAGGACGGCGTGGACGTCTACAACACCCAGCGCCCCCTGCACCTCGCCGGAGAGCTGGCCCCGGGCGTGCTGCGGACCGCCTGCGAGGCGCTGCTCGCCCGCCACGACAACCTGCGCGCGGCGTTCGTCCGCCCGGCCGGCGGGGCCGCCGTCCAGGTGGTGCCCGCCGCCGTCGCCCTGCCGTGGACGGACATCGACCTCACCGGGCTCGACGAGGAGACCCGGCGCGACCGGGTCGCGGCGCTGCTCGCCGAGGACCGGGTCCGCCGCTTCGACCTGGCCGAACCGCCGCTGGTCCGGGTCACCCTGGTCAAGCTCGCCGACGACCGGCACCTCTTCCTGCTGACCCACCACCACATCCTGCTCGACGGCTGGTCGCTGCCCCTGATGTTCCGCGACCTGTTCGAGCTGTACGCGAACGGCGGCGCCGCCGCGTCCCTGCCGGCCGTCACCCCGTACCGCCACCACCTCGGCTGGCTGGCCGCCCAGGACGGTACGGGCGACCGGCTGTGGAAGGACGCGCTCGCCGGGCTCGACGGGCCGACCCTGGTCGCGCCCGGCGCCGACGCGGCCGCCGCCGTCGTGCCGGACCTGGTCGCGCACCGCCTCGGCGCCGACGAGACCCGGGCGCTCACCGCCGCCGCCCGCGCCCACGGGCTGACCCTGAACACCGTCCTCCAGTACGCCTGGGCGGTCGCCCTCGGCCGCCTCACCGGCCGCCGCGACATCGTCTTCGGTGCCACCGTCGCCGGACGGACCCCGCAGCTGCCCGGCGCCGAGTCCGTCGTCGGCATGCTGATGAACACCATCGCGGTCCGGGTGCGCTGGGAACCCGGCCAGCCCCTGACCGGCGTCCTGGCCCGGCTCCAGGACGAGCAGGCCGCCCTCGGCGAGGCGCACCACGTCTCCCTGGCCGCCGTGCAGCAGAGCGCCGGCCACGGCGAACTCTTCGACACGGTCCTCGGGTTCGAGAACACCCCGGTCGACCGCGCCGTCGTCCAGGAGCAGGTGCCCGGTCTCCGGATCTCCGTGGACGACACCGCCGCCCCGGGCGCCACCCACTACCCGCTCAGCCTGGTCGTGGTGCCCGGCGAGCGCCTGAGCCTCGAACTGAACTACCGGGGCGACCTGTTCACGCACGACGAGGCGGACGGGCTGCTCGCCGTGGTGGGCCGGGTCCTGGACGCCCTCGTCGCCACCCCGGACCTGCCGGCCGGCCGCATCGGCCTGCTCTCCGCGCCCGAACTCGACCGCCTGGTCGGCGAGCCCAACCGGGCGGCCGACGCCCGGACCGCGACCCCGGCCACCTTCCCCGAGCTGTTCGCCCGGCAGGTCGCCGCCCGCCCGGACGCGCCCGCCGTGACCGGACCCGGGGGCACCCTCTCGTACGCCGAGCTGGACGCCCGCGCCAACCGCCTGGCCCGCGTCCTGGCAGCCCACGGCGCCGGCCCGGAGCGCCTGGTCGTGGTCGCCATGCCCCGCTCGACGGACTCCGTGGTGTCGATCGTCGCGGCGCTCAAGGCGGGCGCCGCCTACCTGCCGCTGGACGTCGGCTACCCGGCGGACCGGGTGGCGTTCATGCTCCGCGACGCGGCCCCGCACCTCGTCCTCACCACCCGCGAGGCCGCCGCGGGCCTGCCCGCCGAGGAGGACGACGGCCCCACCCGGCTGTACGTGGACGAGCTGACGGTCCCCGAGTCCACCTCCGACGCCGACCTCACCGACGCCGACCGGACCGGCCCGCTGCGCCCGGCGTCCGCCGCGTACGTCATCTACACCTCGGGCTCCACCGGCACCCCGAAGGGCGTCCTGGTCACCCACGCCGGGCTGGCCTCGATGATGGCCGCCCAGGCGGACGGGCTCGACGCCAAGCCGCTCGGCAAGGTCCTGCTCTACGCGTCGCCCAGCTTCGACGCCTCCGTGTGGGAGCTGTGCACCGCGCTGCTCACCGGGTCCTGCGCCGTCGTCGTACCGGCCGGCGAGCTCCTGCCGGGGCAGCCGCTCGTGGACACCGTCGCCCGGTACGGGGTGGACTGCCTGCTGCTGCCGCCGTCCTCGCTGGCCGTGGTCCCCGAGGGCGGGCTGCCCGAGGGCGTCACGCTCGTCGTCGGCGGCGAGGCGTGCGCGCCCGACCTGGTGGCCCGCTGGTCCGCCGGGCGCCGCATGGTCAACGCCTACGGGCCGACCGAGTCCACCGTCATGGCCACCATGAGCGCCCCCCTGGCCGGCCGCACCGCCCCGCCCATGGGCCGCCCGGTCGCCGGCAGCCGCGTCTACGTGCTCGACGAGACGCTGCGCCCGGTGCCGCCCGGGGTCCCCGGCGAACTGCACATCGCGGGCGCCGGGCTCGCCCGCGGCTACCTCGGCCGCACCGCGCTCACCGCCCAGCGCTTCGTCGCCGACCCGTACGGCGCCCCCGGCACCCGGATGTACCGCTCCGGCGACCTCGCCCGGTGGACCGCCGACGGGCAGCTGGAGTACCTGGGCCGCAGCGACGAGCAGGTCAAGGTGCGCGGCTTCCGGATCGAGCCCGGCGAGGTCGAGGCCGCGCTCACCGCCGACGCCTCCGTGGACCGGTCCGTCGTCGTCGCCCGCGAGGACGCCCCCGGCATCCGGCGCCTGGTCGGGTACGTCGTCGCCGCACCGGGCCAGCGGGTCAGCCCGGCGGCGCTGCGGGAGCGGGTCGGCGCGGTGCTGCCCGACTACATGGTCCCGGCCGCCGTGGTCGAGCTGGACGCCTGGCCGGTCACCCCCAGCGGCAAGCTCGACCGGAACGCCCTGCCCGCCCCGGACTTCGGTGCCGCCGCGACCGGGCGCGCCCCGCGCGGCGAGGCGGAGGAGCTGTTCTGCGCGCTCTTCCAGGAGGTGCTCCAGGTCGACCGGGCCGGCGCGGACAGCAGCTTCTTCGACCTGGGCGGGGACTCCATCACGTCCATCCAGCTCGTCACCCGGGCGCGCAGGGCCGGGTACGAGATCGCCCCGCGCGACGTCTTCGCGGGCCGCACGGTGGCCGGTCTGGCCGCGCTGGCGAAGCGGCTCGGCTCCGAGGCCCGGCAGCCCGCCGCGGCCCCCGAGGAGCCCCTGGTCGCCCTGGACCAGGACGAGCTGGACGAGTTCACCGCGGAGTGGGACGACGACTCCGCCTGAGACCTCCCCGGCGCGCCCGTGCGCGCCGGGGGCCACGCCCCACGACGACCCGGCAGGGACCCTGCTCGGCCGGTTCCGAGGGCGGCACCACCCCGCGGCCGATGGGGCCGCAACAGGACCGGACCCGACCGGCCCCGGCCGGCCAGAGAGAGGACACGACGATGGCGAATCCGTTCGACGACGAGGAGGGGACCTTCATGGTCCTCGTCAACGACGAGGGGCAGCACTCGCTGTGGCCGGCCTTCGCGGAGGTCCCGGCCGGCTGGACGACCGCGCTCGGGGAGTCCGACCGGGCGTCGGCGCTCGCGTACATCGAGGCCGAGTGGACCGACATGCGGCCCAAGAGCCTGGTCGCCGCCACCGGGGGGAGTGCCCGATGACCGTCCTGGAGAGCGTCGCCGCGTACACCCTCACCGGCCGCGAGACCGCCGAGCTCGGGGAAGGGATCGCCTCGCTGCGCGACAGCGCGGGCGACCCGTCGTTCCCCGACTTCTACGACCACTCCTGGCAGGCCGTCGAGGTCCTGCCGGCCGGGCTGCGCGCCTTCCTGGAGGACTTCCGGCGCACCGAGCAGTCCGCCGCCTGCCTGGTCCACGGCTTCCCCGTGGACGACGAGGCCCTGGGCGCCACCCCCGCCCACTGGAGCGAGGCGATCACCGTCAAGAACGCCCTCGACCAGGAACTCGCCCTCGCGCTCTGCGGGATGGTGCTCGGCGAGCCGTTCGCCTGGGCCACCCTCCAGCAGGGGCGGCTCGTGCAGAACGTCCTGCCGATCGCCGGCGACGAGGAGAACCAGAGCGGCTACGGCAGCGCATCGCTCCTGGAGTTCCACACCGAGGACGGCTTCCACCCGCAGCGCTGCGACTACCTGATGCTGCTCGGCCTGCGCAACCACGACCGGGTGCCGACCATCGTCGCCTCGGTCCGCGACATCCGGCTCTCCGACGAGGACCGCGACATCCTCGCCTCCGAGAGCTTCCACATCCTGCCCGACACCGAGCACATCCGGCAGCTGGAGGCGTGGAACCCGGACCACCCGGCGCTCGCCGAGGCCCGCCGGATGCTGGAGCGGCCGGTGCCCAGCGCGGTCCTGCTCGGCGACCGGCTCAACCCGTACCTGCGCATCGACCGGCCCTTCATGCGCTGCGTGGACGACGACCCCCGGGCCGTCGGCGCCCTGGACCGGCTCATGGAGGAGCTGGAACGGGTCCAGCAGGACGTGGTCGTGGAGCAGGGCTCCCTGCTCGTCGTGGACAACTACCTGGCCGCGCACGGCCGCCGCTCCTTCCGGGCCCGCTACGACGGCACCGACCGCTGGCTGAAGAAGCAGCTGGTCAGCCGCAACCTGCGGCGCGGTCTGAACACGTCCACCACGGACAGCCACCGGGTGATCCTGTGACCGGGGGCCGTACGGTCGTCGTCTCCGGCGCGTCCAGCGGCATCGGCCGGGCGGTCGCCGCCCGGTTCGCCCTGGACGGCGACCACGTCGTCAACCTGGACGTGGCGAAGCCGGACGGCGAGGTCCCCGGCGTCCGGTGGCTCGACGTGGACGTGGCCGACTGGGACGCCGTGGGCGAGGCCGTCGCCGCCGTCCAGGCATCCACCGGCCGGCTCGACGTGGTGATCGCCAACGCCGGGATCAGCATCCGCCACGGCGTCCTCGAACTCACCGAGGCGGAGGCGCGCAGGACGCTGGACGTCAACCTCATGGGCGTCCTGGCACTGTGGCGGCACGCCGCCGGGCACATGGTCCGCCAGGGCCACGGCGTGCTGCTCGCCACGGCGTCCGTCAACGGCTCGCGCGGCTACCCGCTCTACGCGGACTACAACGCCTCCAAGGCCGGGGTCGCCTCGCTCTGCCAGACCTTCGCCATGGAGCTGAGCCCGGTGGTGCGGACCGCGTGCGTGACCCCGGGGGCGGTGCTCACGCCGATGCAGGAGGCGGAGTACACCCCGGCCATGCTCGACGAGGTCAACGCCCGCATCCCGGCCGGGCGGCACGCCCTGCCGGAGGAGATCGCCGCCGCCTTCCACTACCTGGCGTCGGACGGGGCCCGGTTCATCACCGGCCAGGAACTCGTCGTGGACGGCGGCGAGACCGCCGGCGCCACGACGGCCTTCTTCCCGGGCCACACCGGATAGCCCGGGGCCGTGCCCGGGGCCGCCGGACCCTCACCTCCGGCGGCCCCGGACCGCCCACGACCGCAGAACACGACCGCAGAAATGGAACGATCATGACCGAGCGCCCCGTGTTCGACCCGGCGCACCTCGACACGGCCGACCTGTCCGATCCCCGGCTGCACGCCACGTACGACCTGCGCGAGCTGTGGAGCCACCTGCGGGCCGAGTCCCCGGTGCACTGGCACCCGCCGGCCGGACAGGCCGACGGCTTCTGGGTGGTGACCCGTTACGAGGACGTCGCCGCCGTCTACAAGGACAGCCGCACCTTCACCTCCGAGCACGGCAACGTGCTCGACACCCTCCTCCACGGCGGGGACTCCGCCGCCGGGCGGATGCTCGCCGTGACCGACGGCCGCCCGCACTCCGCGCTCCGGGGCGTGCTCAGCAAGCCGTTCTCGCCGCGCTCGCTGGACGTCGTCGTGGACAGCGTGCGGCGCTCCACCCGCGAGCTGATCCGGCAGGCCGTGGAGCGCGGCAGCTGCGACTTCGCCACCGACGTCGCCGCGCACATCCCGCTCGCCGCGATCTGCGACCTGCTCGGCGTGCCGCCGAAGGACCGGGGCCTGATCATCGAGCTGACGTCCTCGGCGCTCTCCTCCACCGACGGCGCCCCCACCCAGGAGGGCACCTGGTCCTCCCGCAACGACCTGCTGCTCTACTTCTCCGAACTCGCCCAGTCGCGGCGCGAGAAGCCGTACGACGACGTGGTGAGCCTGCTCGTCAGCAAGGAGGTCGACGGGCGCCCGCTGACCCACGAGGAGATCATCTTCAACTGCTACAGCATCATCATGGGCGGCCACGAGACGACCCGGCTCGCGATGATCGGCGGCTTCCGCGCCCTGGTCGACCACCCGGACCAGTGGCGGGCCCTGTGCGACGGCGAGGTGCCGGTGGCCCCGGCCGTCGAGGAGATCCTGCGCTGGACCACCCCTGCCCTGCACAGCGGACGCACCGCGACCCAGGACACCTTCCTCGGCGGGCAGTTCATCGAGGAGGGCGACGTCGTCACCGTCTGGAACGCCTCCGCCAACTTCGACGAGACGGTCTTCCCGGACCCCTACCGCTTCGACCTGGCCAGGACCCCGAACAAGCACCTGAGCTTCGCCCACGGGGCGCACTTCTGCATCGGCGCCTACCTGGCCCGGGCCGAACTCTCCGCCGTGGTAGAGGGGTTGTGCGAGTACGCCGCCGAGCTGGCGGTCACCGGTGAGGAGAGCCGGGTCTACTCCAACTTCCTCAACGGCCTCGCGAGCCTCCCGGTCACCCTCACCCCTCAGCCCTCCGCCGCCCTGACCTCCGCCTGAGCCGCCGCCGGCCCCGTACCGCCGTCCGGTACCGGGGCCGGTACGGCGAGCCCCACCCGCAGCAGCCCGCGCCCGGCCGCCCAGGCGCCCCGCAGCAGCTCCGGGAACGGCGGCCCGCCCGGCACCGGCCCGCCCGGCACCCGCGCGGTGAAGGTGCCGTCCGCCGCCGGGAAGACCTCCGCGTCCAGGAAGCCCAGCGGCAGCCCGGTCAGCGGATGCCACGCCTTGTACACCGCCTCCTTCACGCAGAACACCAGCCGGTCCCAGGCCACCGGCGCCCCGGTGCGCCCCAGCTCCGCGACGGCCGCGCGCTCCCCGGCGCCCAGCACCCGCCCCGCCACCCCGTACGGCAGCGGCGCGTCCGGCTCCGCGTCGATCCCGACCGCCCGGCACACCCCGGCGGGGGCGACGGCGGCCGCCCGGTAGCCCACGCAGTGCGTCAGGCTGCCCACCAGGCCGTCCGGCCACTTCGGCCCGTCGCGCCCCTCCCGTACCAGCGGCACGGGCTCCCTGCCCAGCTGCCGCAGCGCCTCGCGGGCGCAGCCCCGTACGGTCGTGAACTCGCGCCGCCGCTCCTCGACCACATCCGGTATCAGCGCCTCCTCCTCCGGGAAAAGGCGAATCCCGGCCGCCGCCCCCGTGTCACCGAAGGACTCGACCAGGATCACACCGGCGGGCAGCAACCCGCCCGTCACTCCGAGGTCCGGGGACCGGGGGCCGGCGCGGCCGACTCCCGTACCGGCAGGGTGGAGTCCTTCGCCCGCAGGCCCAGGAAGTACTGCTGGACGAGCAGCGTCACACCCATGCCCAGCCACAGCGCGTTGACGTTGATCGGCTCACCGGTCGTCACATGCGCGATCGCGCCCACCACCAGCCGCGCCGCGATCGTCGCCAGCCACAGCCACATCGTGCCCATGCCGCCCTTGCGGATCACCCTGCCCGCGGTGTCCCGCCACATCGGCATCGACCGGGCGCGCAGCGCGCCGAACACGACGGAGACGGCGAGCGCGAGCACCAGGAAGCCGATGCCGCCCTTCGTCGCCTCGCTCGGGCCCGGCGGCACACAGCCCCGCGCCATGAGCAGCGCGCACCAGAGGTACATCCGGGGCCGCACCTCACGCGCGGTGAACTGGGTGATCAGCACCCCCACCGTGATCCCCACGACGAGAACGGTGTTGAACACGATGGCGAAGTCACCACTCCCGTCGGCGTGGACCGCCGCGAGCTGCGCGGTGGGGGCGGCGGAGCCGTGGGCGAGCAGGCTGAGCATGGGCGTTCCCTTGGGGTCGGGGGGTGGGGGTACGGGTCACGCGGTGCGCGCGAGGGCGTCCGTCAGCGCGGCGATCATCGCGGCGGGGTCGGTGTGGGGGAAGTGGTGACCGCCGGGCAGCAGCGTGAGCGAGAAGGCGGCTCCGGCGCAGTGCCGCCACTCGGGCAGCCCGTCGGCGCGCGTCACCTCGTCGTCGCTACCGCCGAAGACGTGCAACGGGCCGGGCAGCGGGTCCGGTTCGGCGAGCAGGTAGCTCTCCGCGAACCGGAGGTCGGTGCGCATGGGGCGCAGGATCTGGCGCAGGAAATCCGGGAAGGCGAGGATCTCCTCGGGCAGCCCGCCGTTGCGGAGCAGCCAGTCGAGCAGGCCGTCGTCGGACGCCTGGGAGATGGTCGCCGGGGGCGGGATGTGCGGGGCCCGGAAGCCGGAGACGAGGGTCGCGACCGGGGCGGGCAGCCCCCGCGCCGCGATCCGGCGGCTCAGTTCGTAGACCAGCGCCCCGCCGAAGCTGTGCCCGAACAGGGCGTACGGCATGGTGAATTCGGGCGTCAGGCCGGCCAGCAGCCGCTCGGCCAGCTCGTCGAACCCGTCCGGCATGGGTTCGTCCTGCCGGGTGCCCCGGCCCGGCAGCTCCACGGGGGCCAGCTCGATGCCCGGCGGGACGTGCCGCCGCCACCCCGCGAAGGCCCCGGCGCCCGCGCCCGCCTGCGGTACGCAGATCAGCCGGGTGTGCGCGGTGCCGACGGCGAGCCGGCCGGATATCCAGCGTTCGTCCTGCGGCCGTCCCGTCGCACTCATGCGGTCCACCTCTGCTGTCCGGTCACGGTCGGACAGCATTGTGGCAGCGGTGGCCCAGCCCCTTCCAGGCATGGGGCCCGGCATGCGGCAGGCAACTGGGCCACGCTCCGGAAGGGGGAATTCCGCTCGGAGTTGCCGCGCCCTTGCCGGAGTTGTTGCCTGGAGTCCGGTGATCACCGGCCGGAACATGGCCAGGGCCTTTCGTCCGGATCAGGCCGGCACCCGAACGTGGAGAAGTCCCATGACTGACAGCAGCACCGTGATCGACTCCGGCTCGGTGGAGGACCTGGTGAGCAGGCTCGTGCTGCTCGTCGCCCCCCAGAAGAACGAGCACAGCCGGCCCGAGCAGCGCCTCATCTCCGACCTCGGCTACCACTCGCTGGCCCTGGCCGAACTCGCCTTCACCCTGGAGGACCTGTTCGGACTCGACCCGCTCCCGCCGGAGAAGGCGATGTCGCTGGAGAGCGTCGGCGACGTCACCGGGCTGATCGCCGCCGAACTCCAGGGCGGCGCCGGACACCTGCCGAACGGCGACGACATCCAGCTGATCTTCGCCCGCTACGGCGTCGAGTGGGCGCCCCAGGCCGCGTAAGGCGCTCCGCCACCCCCCAGAACGGCCGCATGCCGTGCTGTCCCCCGCACACGGCATGCGGTCCCGCCCGGCCTCAGGGCCTGTGCAGCTCCGCGTACCCCGGGACCTCGTGCGGGCTCCGCGCGCGCGGGCCCACGTAACGCGCCGACGGGCGCACCAGGCGGCCCGTGCGCTTCTGCTCCAGGATGTGCGCCGACCAGCCCGCCGTACGCGCGCAGGTGAACATCGACGTGAACATGGGCGCCGGCACCTCGGCGAAGTCCAGCATGATCGCCGCCCAGAACTCCACGTTCGTCGCGAGCACCCGGTCCGGGCGCCGCGCGTGCAGCTCCTCCAGGGCCGCCTTCTCCAGCGCCCGCGCCACCTCGTACCGGGGCGCCCCCAGTTCCTCGGCGGTGCGCCGCAGCACCCGGGCGCGCGGGTCCTCGGCCCGGTAGACGCGGTGGCCGAAGCCCATCAGCCGCTCGCCCTTGTCCAGCGTCTTCCTGACGTACGCCGTGGCGTCGCCGGTCCGCTCGATCTCCTCGATCATGCCGAGCACCCGGGACGGGGCGCCGCCGTGCAGCGGGCCGGACATGGCGCCCACCGCGCCGGACAGCGAGGCCGCCACGTCGGCCCCGGTCGAGGCGATGACCCGGGCGGTGAACGTCGAGGCGTTCATGCCGTGTTCGGCGGCGGACGTCCAGTACGCGTCGACGGCCTTCACGTGCCGGGGGTCCGGCTCGCCCCGCCAGCGGATCATGAACCGCTCCACGACGGACTCGGCCTTGTCGATCTCCCGCTGGGGGACCATCGGCACGCCCTGTCCGCGCGCCGACTGCGCCACGTACGACAACGCCATCACGGCGGCCCGCGCCAGGTTCTCGCGGGCGGTCTCCGCGTCGATGTCCAGCAGCGGTTTCAGCCCCCAGACCGGGGCCAGCATCGCCAGCGCGGCCTGCACGTCGACCCGGACGTCACCGGAGTGCACGGGGATCGGGAACGGCTCGGCGGGCGGCAGGCCGGGCTCGAACGCCCCGTCCACCAGCAGCCCCCACACATGGCCGAAGGAGACGTGGCCGACGAGATCCTCGATGTCGACGCCCCGGTACCGGAGCGAACCGCCTTCCTTGTCGGGTTCGGCGATTTCCGTCTCGAACGCGACGACTCCTTCGAGTCCGGGTACGAAGTCGGACATCTGGCGGCTCCCTCGGATCGACGGCTGGGCCGGGGGGATCTCCTGCCCGTCCGGCCGCCCGCTGCGGCAGGATGGCACCGTGCCCACCCCAGACTCCTCCTTCGATTCCACCACCGATCCGGCCGCGATGCGCGAGCAATACCGATCCGAGACCTTCACCGAGGACTCGCTCGCGCCCGACCCGATGGACCAGTTCGCGCTCTGGTTCCGACAGGTCGCCGCCGGCGGCATGCTCCACGAGCCGAACGCCATGGTGGTGTCCACGGCGACCCCCGAGGGCCGGCCCTCGTCCCGCACGGTGCTGCTGAAGATGTACGACGCGCGCGGCTTCGTCTTCTTCACCAACTACGGCTCGCGCAAGGGCCGCGAGCTGACGGCCAACCCGTACGTCTCGCTGCTCTTCCCCTGGCACCCGCTGGCCCGCCAGGTCATCGTCACCGGCACCGCGGTCCGCGTCGCCCGCGAGGAGACCGTCGCCTACTTCCGCACCCGTCCGCACGGCTCCCAGCTCGGCGCCTGGGCGAGCGACCAGTCGACGGTGATCGGCGGCCGCGAGGAGCTGGTCAGCCGCTACGAGGAGTTGTCGGCCCGTTACCCGGAGGGCGAGAAGGTCCCGGCGCCCCCGCACTGGGGCGGCTTCCGCGTCGTGCCCGGGACGATCGAGTTCTGGCAGGGCCACGAGAACCGGCTCCACGACCGGCTGCGCTACGTCCGCGAGGGCGGCGAGGACGGCACGTGGCGGGTCGAGCGGCTGTGCCCGTGAGGCCGTAGGGCCCGGGAACAGCGGAAACCCGCAGGCTCTGGTTCCCTCCTCGCGGAGGGAGCCGGCCGGATCTACCGGCGAGCCTGCGGGTCGGTGACTGCTTGGGTTTCGGCGGACAGCCCGCCGAGGTGCACGAAGTGCGACGACGGGCTGTCAGCCCGCAGCCACCTCACGAATCCGATAAGACTGCACTTTTCGGATCACCTCCTTTCGCGTGTACAGCCACCTTAGGAACCGGCTCCGGGCCGGGCAAGCGAATTAACGGCGGATCGATTTCCGGAAAAGTCCCTGTGTCCTGGGTCACGTTCGAGTTCAATGGTCTGACGTGCGGCTATGGCGGACACCTCTCGCAGGGGGACCGGGATGAGTGCTTCCACGAGCAGGGGGGCGGCCGGTGCGGAGCTGCTGGCGGCCCTCCTCGACGGCATGGACGCGGCGCTCTGCGCCTTCGACGCGAACGGCACCGTCACCCACTGGAACCGCGAGGCCGAGCGCGTCCTCGGCTGGTCCGCCGAGGAGGCCGTGGGACGTCCGGGCTTCGCCGGATGGGCCGTGCGCCGGGCCGACGCGGACGAGGTGCAGGGGCGGCTGATGGCCGTCATGGGCGCGCCGGGCCGCCAGGTCCACGAGTTCGCGCTGCTGCGCAAGGACGGCGGCCGGGTCCTCGTGCGCACCCAGTCCGCCGGGGTCCGGGGCGCGGACGGGAAACCGGCCGGGGTGTACTGCGCGTTCAGCGAGGTCCACGCCCAGATCGACCTGGAACGGGCCATCGCCCTGAGCGAGGCCCTGTTGGAGGACGCCTCCTGGGGCGTCGTCCTGGTCGACGTGGACCTGCGCCCCACCGTGGTCAACGCCCACGCGGCCCGCGCGCTGGGCGGCGGCCGTACGACCCCGCTCGGGCGGCCCCTCGGCGAGCTGATCGCCCAAGGGGTCGAGGAGCTGGAGGGCGCCCTTCAGCACGTGCTGGCCGAGGGGGCGCCGGGCCCGCCCGCCGAGCTGTGGGTGACCCTGCGCGGCGGTGAGGGCACCCGCCGTCGCTGCTGGCGCAGCGGCTTCCTGCGGCTGGCCTCCCCGCTCACCGAGGAGCCCGTGCCGCTGGGCGCCGGCTGGGTCTTCCAGGACGTCACGGAGGCCCGGCTCGCCGCCCAGGAGGCGGACCGGCTGCGGTTCCGCTCCAACCAGCTGCACCGCGCCGCGCGGTCCGCCGCGGAGTGCGAGGACCCGATGGAGGCCGCGCTGTCGTCGCTCGACTTCGCGCTGGCCGGGTTCGCCGACCACGCGCTGGTCGACCTGGTGGCGGGGGAGCGCCTGGTCCGGGCGGCGGCCACCCCGGCCGACGCGCCGGGCCCCTGCCTCCCGGTGGCCGGCGGCGGCGTCCCCCTGCCGTACGCGCCGGGCCACCCGGCCCGGCAGGCGGTGGACCGCACGGGCTCGGTGCGCACATCGGCGGGGGCGGGGCGTACGGACGGCGAGTGGGCCCGGCAGCGGCAGTGGCCCCCGGACGCGGTCCACGCCCTCTCCACGGTGCTCCGGAGCCGCGGTCGCACGCTGGGCGTGGTGACGTTCCTCCGCTCGTCCCACCGCACCGCGTTCGAACGCCCGGACGCGATGTACGCGGAGACGGTCGCGGCCCGGGTCGCGACCTCGGTGGACCTGCACCTCTCCAGCCCGCCCGGCGCGTGAGGACGGAACGGTCGCGCAATCCCAGCCCGTCCGGCGTTTGAGGACGGAACCGTTGCCGCCGGGAAACGGCGCCTCCCGGACCGGGACGCCCCTAGGGCCTGTCCGGCGGATCGTCGCGGGCCCGCGACGCCTGGCACGCACTCTCGCCGCACGCCCGAATCACCCAAGTACGTCCAGTACGAGGGTGATGCGGGCGCGCGCCGAGAGCACGCACCAGACGCCGCGGGCTGCTCCACGAAGATCCGCCGGACAGGCCCTAGTGCCGGTAGAAGATCCGGTCCGCGTACCGCGCCATCACGCGCCCGTTCCACTCGTGCCCGCCGTCCACGTTCCCGGACCGCAGCAACGGCGGCTCGATGCCCCGCTCCAGCAGCCGTTCCGCCGCCGCGGCCATCATGCTCTGCATGATCGCGCTGGTGACCACCGTGGACGCCGGCGCGAACGGCGCCTCGATGCCGTCCACCTCCAGCTCCGCGTCGCCGATCGCGATCTTGCTGTCCAGGACGATGTCGCAGTGGTCCCGCAGGAAGCCGCCCGAGCTGTGCCGGGACCGGGTCTCCTCCGCGTACGCGACCGAGGTGACGCCGATGACCTTCAGGCCCAGCGCGCGGGCGTTGAGCGCCATCTCGACGGGCAGGGCGTTGCGGCCGGAGAGCGAGATGATCACGAGCACGTCGCCGGACTTCGCGGGGCTGGAGTCGAGTACCGCGCCCGCGAGGCCGTCCACGCGTTCCAGGGCGGAGCCCAGGGTCGCGGGCATGACGTCCACGCCGAGGGCTCCGGGCACCGCCATGAGGTTCATCAGGGCGAGCCCGCCCGCCCGGTAGACGACGTCCTGCGCGGCGAGCGAGGAGTGCCCGGCACCGAAGGCGAAGAGCCGGCCGCCCGCCTCGACGGTGTCGGCGATCGCGGCACCGGCGGCCGCGATGTTCCCGGCCTCCTCGTCCCGCACCCTCCCCAGCAGGCCGATCGCGGCATCGAGGAACTGACCGGCCAGCTTGCTTTCGCTCATCGAGGAGGACCTTTCCGGCGGGGTGGGGTGTCCAGGGGGCGTCCGTAACGCCGATCACGTTGCGGTCTGGACCAGTGACCTGTCAATACCGCACGGCCCCCCTGGCGACGGCACGGCACGGTTACCGGCGCGATGCGTCAGAATTGGGGTCAGGGCCAGCGCACGATTGCATCGAGGGGCACGAATGTCCGGACTGATCGACACCACGGAGATGTATCTCCGCACCATCCTCGAACTCGAAGAGGAAGGCGTCGTCCCCATGCGCGCCCGGATCGCGGAACGGCTGGACCAGAGCGGTCCGACCGTCAGCCAGACCGTGGCGCGGATGGAGCGCGACGGCCTGGTCCAGGTCGCGGGCGACCGGCACCTGGAGCTGACGGAGGAGGGCCGCCGCCTCGCGACCCGCGTCATGCGCAAGCACCGGCTGGCCGAGTGCCTGCTGGTCGACGTGATCGGCCTGGAGTGGGAGCAGGTCCACGCCGAGGCGTGCCGCTGGGAGCACGTGATGAGCGAGGCGGTCGAGCGCCGGGTGCTGGAGCTGCTCCGCCACCCGACGGAGTCGCCGTACGGGAACCCGATCCCGGGCCTGGAGGAGCTGGGCGAGAACGCCGGGGCCGACCCGTTCCTCGACGAGGGCATGGTCAGCCTGTCCGACCTCGACCCGGGCAGCGACGGCAAGACGGTGGTGGTCCGCCGGATCGGGGAGCCGATCCAGACGGACGCCCAGCTGATGTACACGCTGCGGCGGGCGGGCGTGCAGCCCGGTTCCGTGGTGAGCGTGACGCAGTCGCCCGGCGGGGTGCTGGTCGGCAGCAGCGGCGAGGCGGCGGAGCTGGACTCCGAGATCGCCTCGCACGTCTTCGTCGCCAAGCGGTAGGAGCCGTTGCGGGGAGACCCCGCGTGAAGGCCGTTCGAGACCGTTCGAGACCGTTCCGGGGGACCGGGCACCGGCAGCCGCCGGTGTCCGGTTTCTGTTTTTTCCGTACGGAACCGCAGCGCTCCGGCGCGGTCCGTGCCACGCTGTGGCGGAGGGGTGGCTGAGCGTGTGGGCCGCCGCCCGTGCCGCCGGGGAGGGGAGCTGCGATGCACCCGTCGTACGCACACAAGCGGATGGCCCCGGCGCCGCAAGGCGCCGGGGCCTGTCCCTCCCTGTGTCCGACCTGGAGCCCCGAGCTCCCTAGGTCGGTCCCGCGAGCCCTCATCCCCGAGCGGCCCGCCTCCTGGAGAACATCTCCCCGCAGCTGCCGTCGCCAATCCTGGGAAGCAGTCACTCGAACGAGCGGTGTTGGCCGGCAGATCCCGGTTTTCGAATAGAGGTTCGATAGTCTGGCCGACACGACCACCCGGCGACCCGCCCGGTGACCCAGGGAGAGAAGGGGGTGCCAGAAGCTATGGCGCGGCGCATCGAAGTGACCGGATCGGACGGCGTACACCTCGCGGCCTGGGAGTTCGCCGACCCGCCCCGGGCGGGCGCGGACGGCGCCCCGGCCCCCGCCGTCTTACTGCTGCACGGCCTGATGGGCCGGGCCTCGCACTGGGCGTCCACCGCCGAGTGGCTCGCCGAGCGGCACCGGCCGGTCGGCCTCGACCAGCGCGGCCACGGCGACAGCGCGAAACCGGCCGACGGCCCCTACACCCGCGACGCCTACGTGGCGGACGCCGAGGCGGTGATCGAACAGCTGGGGCTCGCCCCCGTCACCCTCGTCGGCCACTCCATGGGAGCGCTCACCGCCTGGCAGCTCGCCGCCAAGCGCCCCGACCTGGTCCGCGCGCTCGTCGTCTGCGACATGCGGGCCTCCGCGCTCGGCGCGGCCTCGCAGCGCGAGTGGGAGGACTGGTTCGGGAGCTGGCCGCTCCCCTTCGCCTCGCCCGACGCCGTGCGGCGGTGGTTCGGCGAGGAGGACCCGTGGGTGGAGCGCCCCAACCCGTCCCGGGGCGCGTTCTACGCCGAGGTGATGGCCGAGCGGGACGGCGGCTGGTGGCCGGTCTTCTCCCGGCGCCAGATGCTGGAGTCCCGCGCCACCTGGGTGTTCGACGCACACTGGGAGGAGCTGGCCCAGGTCCGGTGCCCGACGCTGGTGCTGCGCGGCCTGGACGGCGAGCTCGGCCGGGCCGAGGCGCAGGAGATGGTCCGGGTCCTGCCGCGCGGGCGGTACGCCGAGGTGGCCGACGCCGGCCACCTCGTCCACTTCGACCAGCCGGAGGGCTGGCGCGCCGCGGTCGAACCCTTCCTGGAGCAGCTGTCCGAGGACGCCCGGGACGACCGCGAGCCCGTGTCCCCGTAACGCCGCTCTCAGCCCTTGCTGACCGCCGTCAGGATCTCCGGCAGCCGCAGGGCCAGGCGCGGGGCCGCCAGCCGCAGCCCGCCCCAGGCGATCAGCACCCCGTACGCCGCGCCGGCCGGCAGCAGCAGCCACAGCCGGTCGGTCCGGTCCGTGACGTGCAGGGTGATCGTCAGCGCGATCACCGGGGCGCTCAGCACGGCCGCCGCGACCATGCCGCCGAGGATGGAGATCCAGGCGATCCCGGCCTGCCCCGGCGCCACGTTCTTGAACGCTCCCTCTTGCGGCACCGAGTACGGGAAGCTCACGGAGGCCACCGCGCCGGTCGCCAGCATCGCGCCCAGCAGCGCGAACGACAGGCCGATCACCCCCGGCAGCAGGTCCCAGTCGCCGAGCAGCGCCGCCGTCACCACCGCCACGAGCACCGTGTACGGGAGCGTGATCAGCAGCAGCGCCAGGGCCCGGGCGCGCAGTTCGGCGTACGCGTCCCGCGACGAGGAGATCGTCTGGGCGACCATCCAGAACGCGGAGGTGTCCTGCCCGAACTGGTTGTACATCTGCATGCCGAGCATCCCGGAGGCGAAGCAGGCGAAGTACACCGTGCCCTGGCCCTGGAGGGCGTTGATCAGCGGCACGATCAGCCCGATCGCCAGCGCGGTCACCCAGGCGGCCTTCGTCTTCGGGTCCCGCGCCACGTACCGCAGGGCCCGCTGCATCACCGTGCCGGTGCGGCCCTCGGGGAGCAGCGCCCACAGGCCCGCGCCGATCCGGCCGGACCTCTCCCGGTCCGGCCCGGCGGCGGCGGTCGTGGAACCGTCCGGCGCGGTCATCAGCTTCGTCAGGCTGCGCTGCCACAGCCACAGCAGCACCAGCAGCGCGACCGCCGCGCTCAGCAGCTGGACGACGGCCCGCCCGTACGCCCCCTCGGCGGCGGAGCCCACGGACCCGACGGCCGAGGCGGGCGGCAGCCAGCGCACCACGTCCGCCGCCGGGTCGAGCGAGGAGAGCCCGCCGGCCTGCCCGAGGCGCTGGGCGCCGAAGTTGACGACCTGGATGCCCACCGCGATCAGCAGGCCGCTGAGGACCGCCAGGTCGCGGCCCTTGCGGGAGGTGAGCAGCCGGGTGTTGGCGGCGGCGACCGCCCGGGCCAGGGCCACGCAGACCAGCAGGGTCAGCGGCACGGCGAGCACCGCGAAGACCACCGCGCCCGCCCCCTCGGCCAGCGCGGCCACCGATCCGGCCGCCAGGCACAGCGTGAACAGCGGGCCGATCCCGATCAGCGAGGAGACCAGCAGCGCGACGATCAGCGGCCGGGGCCGCAGCGGCAGCATCACCAGCCGGGTCGGGTCCAGCGTCTCGTCGCCGGCCGAGAAGAACAGCGGCATCACCGCCCAGCCGAGCGCCAGTACGGCGGTGAGCAGCACCACCACCGAGTCCGCGTGGGCGTGGCCGCGCAGCAGGACCAGCCCGACCAGCTGCCCGGCGGCGATGAGCAGCGCCCCGGCGACCGAGGCGAGGTAGGCGGCCCGGCGCCCGGAGGACTGGCGCAGCCCGTTGCGGAGCAGGGCCAGCTTGAGCCGGGCGAACACGGGGATCAGCGCCGTCGCACCGGTCGCGGCCCCGGTCCGGGGGCCGGTGCCGGCGGGGGCGTCGAGCACGCTCATCGGTCGCCGCCCAGCCAGTCCAGGGTCGCGCCGGTGTCGCGGTCGCCGGCACCGACCAGCTCCAGGAACGCGTTCTGGAGCGAGGGCGCCTCGCCGCGCACCTCGGCCAGGGGGCCCTGGGCGCGGATGGTGCCGGCGGCCATGACGGCCACCCAGTCGCACAGCGACTCGACCAGTTCCATCACATGGCTGGAGAAGACGACGGTCGCCCCGGACCGGGTGTAGCGCTCCAGGACCGTGCGGATGGTCTGTGCCGAGACCGGGTCGACACCCTCGAACGGCTCGTCCAGGAAGAGCACTTCGGGATTGTGCAGCAGGGCGGCGGCGAGCCCGATCTTCTTGCGCATCCCGGTCGAGTAGTCGATGACCAGCTTGTGCTGGGAGCCCGCCAGGTCCAGCACGTCGAGCAGCTGGGTCGCCCGGCTGTCCACCTCCTGGCCGGGCAGTCCGCGCAACCGGCCGGTATAAGCGAGGAGTTCACGGCCGGACAGCCGCTCGAAGAGGCGCAGCCCCTCGGGCAGGACCCCGATCCGGGACTTCACCTCGACCGGGTCGCCCCAGACGTCGCGCCCGCCGATCTCGATCCGCCCCTGATCGGGCCGGAGCAGCCCGGTGACCATGGAGAGCGTGGTGGTCTTCCCCGCCCCGTTGGGCCCCACCAGGCCGATGAACTTGCCCGCCGGCAGGTCGAGATCGATGCCGGCGACCGCGGTCTGCTCGCCGAACCGTTTCCACAGCCCCTGGACCCGCACCGCGGGCGGTGCCTCGGTCCCTCCGGTGCCCTCGTGTTCCGCCCGGTCCGGCATGTGCACGCCTTTCGAAGTCCCCGTACGTACGTGTCGTACCCGGAGACCACCCTACGGAAGGCGGCCTAGCGCGCGTCGGCCGCCGCCCGCCCGCAGGCGTACGCGAGCGGGCCGATCAGCTCCTCCACCTCGGGCAGCCAGCGGTTGGCGGTGGTGGGGGTGCGCGCCCACTGCACCGCACCGGCCCCGCCGACCCGGGTCGGGGGCGCGACGACGTAACCGCCCTCGCCGACGCCGCGCAGGCCGATCGACGCGGCGTTCCACCCGGCCCTGCGGGCCAGGTCCTCCGCCTTCGCGGCGGCGCCGGGCAGCACGAAGAACTGCATGCGGCGGTCGGGGGTGCGGGTGACCGGGCCGAGCGGCAGGCTCATCCGCTCCATCCGGGCGAGCGCCAGGAAGCCCGCCGACTCCGGCACGTCGACGGCGTCGAACGCCCGCCCGGTCGGCAGCAGCACCGCGGCGCCCGGCCGCCTGCTCCACAGCCGGCGGGCCGCCGCTCCGCTGCCGGTGGCGCCCTCCGCCCAGTCGTCCCCGGCGGGGTGGGCGCCGGGCGCGGCACACGCCTCCTCGCCGCACGAGCACCGCCCGCCGCCGGACGGCTCCAGCCAGGTGCCCGGGCACACGTCCCAGTGCCTCTCCTCCGTGTACCGCACGGCGGCGTCGAGCAGCTGCTCCACGCGCTGCCGGGGGACCTGTGCGGCTTCCATGACTCCGATGGGCTCTTCCACGTCCGGCTCAACTACGGGCTTCACGAAGAGTTACGGCCGCCCGGTGCGTGGTTCCGCATACGGGGCGCACGGATGCACGGGCGGGGGCGCGTGGGAGAGGCGCGGGCCCTGGGCGGGTAGCTGGTTACGGGACGTCCGGCCGGTGCGGTTCGGCGCGGCATTTTAGTGACCGGCCGTGACGAATGAGGTAAGTCGCGCGGAAAGTGACCAACACGATGAATCAGCGCATTTCTCGGACATATGCCGGGCAGTGATCCCGCCACCTATCACTGCGGCCTCAGGGGGATACACATGGCAGCCAGGCCACTCGTCGCACGTCAGCCGAACGAACGGCTCCAGGCGCTCATCCAGGAAGCCGGATGCTCCAACGCGGGCCTCGCCCGCCGGGTCAACATGGTCGGGGCCGAACGCGGCCTCGACCTCCGCTACGACAAGACCTCCGTGGCCCGCTGGCTGCGCGGCCAGCAGCCGCGCGGCCGGGCGCCGGGCACCATCGCCGAGGCGCTGGGCCGCAAGCTCGGCCGTACGGTCACGATCGACGAGATCGGGATGGCCAACGGCAAGAACCTCGCCTCGGGCGTCGGCCTCCAGTTCGCGCCGACGGTGATCGGGGCGATCGAGCAGGTCTGCGAGCTGTGGCGCAGCGACGTCGGCCGCCGCGACTTCCTCACCGGGTCGGCGGTCGCCTCGTCCGCGCTCGTGGAGCCCAGCCGGGACTGGCTGATCACCGGCGCGGACCCGCAGGTCGCCCGGGCCGCCGGGTCCCGGGTCGGGATGCCGGATGTGGCGGCGGTGCGGGCGACGACGGCCGCCCTGGTCGACCTCGACCACCGCTTCGGCAGCGGCCATGTGCGCCCGGTCCTCGTGCACTACCTCAACAGCGTGGTCTCCGGGCTGCTTTCGGGGGCGTACCGCGAATCGACGGGCCGTCAGCTCTTCGCGGCGGTCGCCCGGCTCACCGAACTCGCCGGCTACATGGCCGTCGACACGGGCCAGCCGGGCCTGGCCCAGCGCTACTACATCCAGGCCCTGCGCCTCGCCCAGGCGGCCGGCGACCGCGCCTACGGCGGCTATGTGCTGGCCGCCTCGATGAGCCACCTCGCCGCCCAGCTCGGCAACCCGCGCGAGATCGCCCAGCTGGCGCGGGCCGCGCAGGAGGGCGCGCGCGGCCGGGTCACCCCGCGCGCGGAGGCGATGTTCTACGCGGCGGAGGCGCGCGGCCACGCGCTGCTCGGCGACGCCCGCACCTGCCTGGAGACCGCGGGCCGGGCCGAGGCCGCCCTGGAGCGGGCCGAGCCGGACAGCGGGGACGACCCGGACTGGATCGCCCACTTCGACCACGCCTACCTCGCGGACGAACTCGCGCACTGCCACCGGGACCTGGGGCAGGCGGACGCCGCCGCGCGCCGGGCGAAGGAGTCCCTGGACGGCCACCCGGAGTCCCGGGCCCGGCGCCGGGGCATCGGCCTCGCGCTGCTGGCCACGGCCCAGGTGCAGCTGCGCGAGGTCGAGCAGGCGTGCCACACGGGGACCCGGGCGATGGAACTGCTCGGCACGGTGCGCTCGACCCGGGGCGCGGAGTACCTGGAGGACCTCCAGCAGCGCCTCCTGCCGTACGGGGACGAGCCCGCGGTACGGGAGTTCGGGGCGCGCCTCGAACTCCAGGCGGCGTGAGCCGGGGCGGGTGAGCCCCGGACCGCGCCCCTTCATCTGCGTTGCGAGGGGCCGCGGTGTTACACCCCGGGTCACAGGTGGGCAGCGGTCGGCGGGCACTTGGCACACCGCGGCTGCCACCCGATAGCGTGAGTCGACGATTACCTAGTTGACACGCACGTAGGAGTCCCGGTGACACAGAGCGGACAGGGCGACGAGCAGCAGCCCCCTGCTGTACGACCCGCGCACGAGGGTGTCGTGCTGCCCTCGGACGGCGGCGAGCCCTGGACCCCGGGAAGAGCGGCGGACCAGGCCCCTCCGGCCGACGGCCGGCCGTGGGGACAGCCGTGGGGCCCGCAGGACGGCGGGCAGGACGCGTACGGGCAGCAGCCGTATCAGGCGGGCCCGCAGCAGCCGGGACCGTACGGACAGCAGCCCGGCGGGTACGGACAGGACGCTTACGGCGGCAACCAGGGCGGCCTGTACGGCGGGCACCAGGGCGCCGCGCCCCCGCCCGCCCAGCAGCCGCCCACCCAGCAGCCGCCCGCCCGGCCCCAGCCGTACGCGCAGCCGCTGCCGCCCGAGGCGGGGCCCGGGGCGGTTCCGGGCGGGGACGCCGACGCCACGCAGTTCATCGCGCCGGTCCCCGGCGGCCCGGCGCCCGGCGGACTGCCGCCGGAGAACCCCGCGGAGTCCACCCGGTTCCTGGGCGGCGCCGCGCAGGGCCCGCAGGGCGGCGGCGGGGACGCCGAGGCGACCCAGTACATCCCGCCGGTGCCCGGCGGCGCGCCGTACGGCATCCGGCCGGGGGCGCCCGGCGAGCGGCAGCCGCCCGCCGAGTTCGACAACCTCTTCCGCAGCGACGCACCCGACGGCGCGACGCAGCAGATGCCCCGGTTCGACCCGGCCCAGCAGCCCCCGTACCAGCAGCCGCCCCGGCAGCAGCCGTACCAGGCGGGCCCGCCGCCCCAGCAGGGCTTCCAGCAGCCGCCCCCGTACAGCGGCCCCCAGGACGGGCCGGGGCGGGACGAGGGCGACGGCGGGCGGCGCAAGAAGTCCGGCGCGGTGCCGCTGATCGCGGCCGTCGTCGTCGGCTGCGCGGTGATCGGCCTCGGCGCCGGCGCGCTGATGAGCGGCGGCGACGACGAGGACGGCAAGCAGCCGGTGGCGTCCGCGAGTTCACCGGCCGCCGGTGAACCGTCCGAGAAGAAGGAGCAGCCCGCCGCCGACCCGGCGAAGCCGCAGGCCGAGGCGTTGGACAAGCTCCTCGCGGACAGCAACAACAGCCGTGCCGCGGTGATCGGGGCGGTCGAGAAGACCAAGTCCTGCACCGACCTGGACACGGCCGTCTCCGACCTCAAGGGCGCCGCGAAGGCGCGCCGCGACCTGGTCACGCGGCTCCAGGCGCTGTCCGTCGACGAACTGCCGGACCACGACCGGCTGACGTCCGCGCTCACCACGGCGTGGCAGGCGTCCGCGTCCGCCGACGACCACTACGCCGCCTGGGCGGTGCAGGCCAAGAGCAAGAAGGTCTGCAAGCACGGGCACGCCAAGACGACCTCGCACACCAAGCAGGCCACCGTGAAGAGCGGCGAGGCCAGCAAGGCGAAGCGGGAGGCGTCCGGGCTGTGGAACAAGATCGCGGAGAAGTACGGCCTGACCGAGCGCCAGGCGACCGAGCTCTGACCGGGGCCCGCTGGACCGGCCCGGCGCGCCCGGGCCGGTTCAGCGGGTCGCGCTGGCCTCGGCCATGGTCTCCGTGACGTCCACGAAGTCCTTCCGCGCGGCGACGAGCCGCCCGTCGCGCACCACCTGGAACGTCACCTTGCTGTTGACGACGCGCGGGTACGACCGCGAGCCGATCATGTCCTCGTAGCGCCAGCGCAGCACCGGCGTGAGGCCCCCGGTGTCGGCGCGGGCGCCCTTGCCGAGCGCCCTGGTGAGCTTCGACGCGGTGATCCGGGACTCGTGCATCGACTCGATGACCGACTTCAGTACGGTGTACGCGATCCACGTGGTCTGCACGCCCGTGTCGTCCGGGTCGATCCGGTCGTCGCCGAAGGCGTGCTCGCGGATCACCTTCCGCATCGGGTCCCACCTGGCGTCGCCCGGGGGCGGGTACCAGCCGGTGACGTACGCCCCTTCGAACGGGCTGTTCCGGCCGCCGGTGCGGTCGATGAGCGGCTGCCCCACACTGCCGAGCACGGAGGCCACGCGCACCTCGGCGCCCTCCGGTTCCAGCCGCCGGAACGAGTCGAAGAAGGTCTCCGTGCGGTCGCCCAGCACGGACGTCACGCACCCGCCCGCGGCGCCCGCCCCGGAGAGTGCGCGTTCCGCCTCGGCGTCGTACGAGGTGGCGCCCTCGGCGGCCGGTATGTCGAGCGGCACCGGCCGTCCGGCGCCCTTGAGGCCGGTGCGCAGCAGCCACGCCTGGCTGTCCCCGGCCAGCGTGTCCGGGCGGACCAGCGAGACCCGGTCGCAGTCGCGCGCCAGCTGCTCGGCGGTGCCGGCGAGCAGGGCGGACTGGCCCCCGGTCACCGGGTAGGACGCATAGCTGCGGAACTCCTCCTCGGAGGCGCCGTACCCGCCGATGTACGGGATGCCGGCGACCTCCAGCGGGGCCATGAACGCCCGCCCGTGCCGGCTGTACGAGCCGACGACCGCGACCGCCTTCTCCTCGACGGCCTTGCGGGCGCAGTCCCCGGCCCCGGTCCAGGCGTCCTGTTCGTCACAGGTGAGGACGCGCAGCTCGTGTCCGTCGATCCCGCCCTGTTCGTTGATCCAGCGGCCGTACGCCTGCGCCATGGCGGTCATCCCCGCCATGTTCTCGGTGTCCGGCCCGGCCGCGCCGCTCGGCGCCCAGGTCACGACGGTGACGGGCTCCCTGGAGTCCCCCGAACCCCCAGGGAGCGCGCCGCAGCCGGACAGCAGCAAGGCCCCGGCCGTCACCGCACCGGTGAGCGATCCGAAGGAGCGGGAGGGAAGGGGGCGTCGCCGTCCGGTCATGGACCGAGACCTTTCCCCGCCCCGGGTAACGCCGTGGTGTGGTGCCGTCAACGGCCGGTGACGTCACCGTGAACGCCAGGGGCCGGTCGGGGGCGCCGAAAAGGGAACGTACGATCGACAACCGTGCAGCCAGGTTCCGAGAACTCTTCCCGTCGCGGCCGTCGCTCCTCCACCATGGGCGGCATGCCGCTCAACGACCTTCCGTGGTGGCGCTGGCGCAGCAACGTGCGCTCGGCGCTGCACATGCTCTCCGACCCCGTCTTCCACCGCGACTGCTGGCTGGCCGGCCGGGAGGGGTACGGCGACGTCACCGACGCCGTGTACCGCCTGGTCGAGGACACCTGGCTCGACAACTGGTCCGCCGAGAAGTACGTCGGCACGATCTTCCGGGACGCCACCGAGGCCGCCCTGGTGGACGCCGCCGTACTCCGGGTGCTGCGCATCCTGCACCAGGTCGGAGCGGACGCGCCCGTCTCCGTCTACCTGGAGCACCCGGGCTGGTCGGAGGCCGTCGCCGCCGCCCGTGAGGCGCATGTGCTGCTCTCCACCAACGACGGCGAGGACCCCGACGCCCCGCCGCGCTCCCTGGACGTCCTCCGCATTCTGACCAGGACGGCCTGACCGGGCCAGGTTGTGGCACGCTACGGGGATGACCGCGCCGCAGCCTGCCCCCGACCAGTACGTCCTCACGCTGTCCTGCCCCGACAAACAGGGCATCGTGCACGCCGTGTCGAGCTACCTCTTCATGACCGGCTGCAACATCGAGGACAGCCAGCAGTTCGGGGACCACGACACGGGCCTGTTCTTCATGCGCGTCCACTTCTCGGCGGGCACCCCGGTCACCGTCGACAAGCTGCGGGCCAGTTTCGCCGCGATCGGCGACTCCTTCGCCATGGACTGGCAGATCCACCGCGCCTCGGAGCGCATGCGGATCGTGCTCATGGTCAGCAAGTTCGGCCACTGCCTCAACGACCTGCTCTTCCGGTCCCGGATCGGCGCCCTGCCGGTCGAGATCGCCGCCGTCGTCTCCAACCACCCGGACTTCGCCGAGCTCGTCGCCTCGTACGACGTGCCCTTCCGGCACATCCCGGTGACCCGCGACAACAAGCCGCAGGCCGAGGCGGAGCTGCTGGACCTGGTCCGCGAGGAGAACGTGGAGCTGGTCGTCCTGGCCCGCTACATGCAGGTCCTCTCCGACGACCTGTGCAAGCGGCTCAGCGGCCGGATCATCAACATCCACCACTCCTTCCTGCCGAGCTTCAAGGGCGCCAAGCCGTACCACCAGGCGCACGCGCGCGGCGTGAAGCTCATCGGCGCCACCGCCCACTACGTCACCGCCGACCTGGACGAGGGCCCGATCATCGAGCAGGAGGTCGAGCGCGTCGGCCACGGCGTCACCCCCGACCAGCTGGTCGCCATCGGGCGGGACGTGGAGTGCCAGGCCCTGGCCCGCGCGGTGAAGTGGCACGCGGAACGCCGCATCCTGCTCAACGGCCGCCGCACGGTCGTCTTCGACTGAGCGCCGTACGGGGCGGAGCTACAGGCGGCTGAGCGAGGCGGCGGCGGACAGCACGTCGCCGATCGCCCCGCGGTCCCCGCACTGCCCGGCCGCCGCCTCCACGGGCGGCACGTGCCCCGCCACCAGCCGGCAGAACTCCACCCCGTCCAGCGCGACCTGCGCCACCGCGTGCTCGGCGCACCCGGGGGCGGTGGAGGAGTCCAGCGCGATGTACCAGTCGCCGCCGCCCGAGCCCTCGATCTCCAGGTGCAGCGAGCGCCCCGGGGGCCCGGCCGGTCCGGCGAGCCCCGCCCGGCGCCGTGCCGCGAGCGCCCTCGGCAGCATCCGGACCGCCAGGTCGATCATGCGGTGCAGATGCCCGGCGGACGGCGGCTCGTACGGGTAGTCCACCGCCTTCGCGATGTCCCGCGCGTGCACCCAGCACTCGAAGGCCCGGTCGAGCATCGCGTCCCGCAACGGCAGCGCGAAGTGCCCGTACGGCACGGACAGCTCCGACGCGTCGCGCCGCACGAACGACACGGTCCGGATCAGCGTGTGGCTCTGCTCGCGCCACGGCTCACGGACCGCGCGGGTCGGCGGGCGCCGGGCGGACGACCAGTACGCCTCGGTGCGCGCGGTCGGGGCGAGCGGTGCGCCCGGGAGCGGGTCGTCGAGCCCCAGGGCGGCGCCCACCAGGCCGTCCACGCTCATCAGGTGCCCGATCACCCCGGCGACGGTGGTCCGGCGGCTCGTCCGCCGCTCGTCCTCGAACCACTTCAGCCGCACCGGGGCGTGCCACTCGGCGGCGTCGATGTCCCGCAGCAGCGCGTCGAGCCGCGCCGTCTCGGCGTCGTACGGGGCGGCCCAGCCGGGCACCGGGACCTTCGCGGGCCGCCGGCTCAGACAGCCGTCCAGCACCCGGGCCCGCAGCAGCGGATCGAGATCCAGGCTCCGGTCCGTGTGCAGCAGCCCGACCGCGTCCCGCAACCGGAGCGCCTCACCGGCACAGGGCGGGCACACGGTGAGGTGCGCCTCGACGGCCTCGGTCTCCTCGGCGGAGCACGCGGCGAGCGCCCAGGCGCCCAGGAGGGCCTGCAGCACGCGGTGGGGGAGGACCGGGGCGGGCGCCGGGGGCTCGGGTGCCGCCTCCCGTTCCGGACGCGCGGGCGCCGGGGGCTCCTGCGGCGCCACGCGGTCCAGGTCGCCGAAGTCGTCCGCGGCGGCCCTGGGGCCCGGTATGCGCCGGGCGCCGCGCACCTCGTCGCGGCCCTCCTCGTCCCGGCCGCCGCCCGCGCCGCCGCTCACAGCGCCCTCCCGTATCCGGGCGGCGGGGCGCCCTCCGCCGGCCGGGTCCGCGCGGTGGACAGCAGCTGGAGCCCGAGGCGCAGCCGGCGCCGCGCCTCGTCCTCGGTGACGCCGAGGTCCGCCGCGGTCTGCCGGTAGTCGCGGCGCTGCACGTACGCCAGCTCCAGGGCGGCCCGCAGCGGTGCGGGCATGGAGGAGACGATGTAGTCGGCCCGGGCCGCCGCGGTGGCCCGGCGCACCCGCTCGTCCAGGGCGCCCGGATCGTCGGGCTCGCCGGGGTCCCCGTCGGGCGCCGCGGCGCGCAGCCGCCGCACGGACTCGCGGTGCGTGAGGAAGGCCAGCCAGGCCCGCATGGAGCCCTGCTTCGGGTCGTACATGTCCGGGTTCTCCCAGACGTAGCCGAAGACCTCGCGCGTGACCGCCCCGGCGGCGTCCTCGTCGTCCAGCATCCGGTTGGCCTGGCTGTGGACGAGGGCGGCGAACCGGTCGTACATCTCGCCGAGGGCGGCCGCCTCGCCGCGCGACAGCCGCTGCTGCATCCCGCGGTCCCAGCGGGGTGGTGCGTTTTCGGCCATCTGCCCCCCAGCCCTCCCGCCGTCGGACCTGTGCGTCCCCGTCCCACTCGTCCTGTCCGAATGTAGTCGGCCGCCCCGGGGGAGCACGCCCCTTTACGACAAGTACGTCCCAGGGGGAGAACACGCCGTCTTTGCGAGACGGGTGTTTCGCGAGGGGCGTACGGGGGCAGCCGCCAGAGGAGGAACGCAAACTTCCGGATCACCGGGCTGCCCCGGAATCCCCGGAACGAGAGGCCCAGTCGCGTGACCCTGAAAGTCTCGGAGACCGAGCGGGGCGGATGGACCGTGCTGCACATAGGCGGCGAACTGGACCTGCTGACTTCGGCCACCGTCCGCCAGTCCGTCCACGAGGTGGTGGCCGTGGGCCGCCACGACGTGGTGCTGGACCTGTCCGGTGTGCTGTTCTGCGATTCCAGCGGCGTCGGGGTGCTCATCGCCCTGCGCCGCCTGATGCGGTCCTGCGGCGGGCGCCTGCGCCTGATCCTGCCCGCCCGGGGCGCGGAGGAGGGCTCCCACGTCAACCGCGTGCTCGCCGCCCTCGGCGTGCGCCGCTTGTTCGAGGTCTACCCGGACTGGGACGCGGCCGTGGACGAGGAGGCCGAGCCGCTGACGGCCTGAACCCGTCGCCGCCGCACCGGTCCGTGCGGACCTGTCACAGGGCTGAGCCGGGTAAGTGACACGTGACGCCTGCGGGCGTCGTACGCTCCCCGCATGGACAGCGCAGAGTATGAGCGCAAGATCGCCTTCCGCTTCGCCGCCTTCGACCAGGACGGCAACGGATACATCGATCGCGCGGATTTCAACGCCGCCGCGGCCCGTCTGCTCACCGAGTTCGGTACGACGGCCCGCTGCGACAAGGGCCAGGCGCTCTACAACGGCGCCGAGGCGTTCTGGCAGGGCATGGCGGGCATCGCCGATGTGGACGGGGACCAGCGCGTCACCCGTGAGGAGTTCGTCGGCGGCGCGGTGAAGCGGCTGCGCGACAACCCGGAGCGGTTCGCGGAGATCGCCCGCCCGTTCCTGCGCGCGGCGCTCGCGGTGGCGGCGGGGCCGTCCGGCGACGGCAGAGCACCGGTGCCGGCCGTGGAGCGGGCCCTGAAGGTCCTCGGCGCGAGCCCGGACGCGGCGGCCTTCGCCGCGCAGAGCCTGGACACGGACCGGGACGGCGGCGTCGTCGAGGAGGACGCCGTGGCCGCGCTGGCGGCGTACGTGACGGTGATCGAGCCGGACTAGTGCCGCGTCAGCCAGGGGCCGCACGCCCGGGGGCGCCCGGCCCCTGGGCGTGACACAGCGCGACCGTCCGGCGCCGGTGCGGGCCCGGGTCCTTCGCGTGATTTCGTCACGGCGTGGAGTCGGCGCCCGCCTCGGGTACCCTCCGTGGGATGCGAGTGGTTCTGGAACCTGGCGGTCCGGACGCGGCCCGTGCGGCGCGTCGGCTCGGCGTGAGGTGCTGTTCGACTCCCCGCGATGTGCGTCGCACAGTATGCACCACGCGTACTCCTTCGCGCTGGAATATGCCCGAAGCGCTTGTTGCGGTGACTGTACGTCAACCATGCTGTCGTGCAAGGGAATCACGTTCCGTGATCCTGTGGAGGCGCGAGGCGATGTGTCCGCCGGTTCGGATGGTGTGAGCGGTGCAGGTGCTTCAGGTTCAGTTGGAGGTCGGGCCCGACCCCGCGGAGGTCGGACGGGCCCGCAGATGGGCGCGCTCACGGCTCGCCGGTTCCGGTGTGAGGGACGACGAGCCGCTGGCCGAGACCCTCATCCTGCTCATCTCCGAGCTGGTCACCAACGCGGTCGTGCACACCGGCTGCCCGGCCGTGCTGCGCATGCTCTTCGGCCCGGCGGGCGCCCCGGGCGGCGCCGGGACCGTGCGCGTCGAGGTGGCCGACGCCAGCTGCCGCCCGCCGCAGCAGCGCCACGCGCGGGGTGAGGACACCGGTGGCCGGGGCCTGGAGCTGGTCGACGGCCTCGCCGACCGCTGGGGCTGGCAGCCGGAGGGCGCGGGCAAGCGGATCTGGTGCGAGGTGGACCGCGGCGTCCCGCTGATCCAGGGCCGGCTCCAGCCCGGTGCCCACGGGGCCGTCCCGGGCGCCGAACCGAGCCCGGCCGCCTCCTAGACCCGGCCCCCCGCCGTCGTCGAGCGGAACGTGCGGCGGTAGACCGTCGGCGAGACGCCCAGCGCCGCCTGGAGGTGCTGCCGCAGCGAGGTGGAGGTGCCGAAGCCGGAGTCCCGGGCGACCTGGTCGATGGACAGGTCCGTGGACTCCAGGAGCCGGCGCGCCAGCTCCACGCGCTGCTGGGTGAGCCACTGCACGGGGCTGACGCCGACCTCCTCGCGGAACCGCCGGGTGAACGTCCGTACGCTCATCGACTCCTGCCGGGCCATGTCCCGCAGCAGGATCGGCCGCTCCAGCCGGGCCAGTGCCCAGGCCCGCGCGGTCGTCGTCGTGGCGAGCTGGGTGTCCGGCACGGGCCGCTGGATGTACTGCGCCTGGCCGCCGTCCCGGTGCGGCGGCACGACCGTGCGCCGGGCGACGTCGTTGGCGACCGCGGTCCCGTGGTCGCGCCGCACGATGTGCAGGCAGAGGTCGATCCCGGCCGCGACCCCGGCGGAGGTCAGCACGTCCCCGTCGTCGATGAACAGGACGTCCGGGTCGACCCGGACACCGGGGAAGAGCCGCTGGAAATGGTCGGCGGAGGCCCAGTGCGTGGTGGCGGGGCGCCCGTCGAGATACCCGGCGGCGGCCAGGACGTAGCTGCCGGTGCAGATGGACACCATCCGGGTGCCCGGCCGGATGTGCGCGAACGCGGCGGCCAGTTCGTCGGTGAGCCGGCCTTCGGTGTAGACGGGGCCCAGCTCGTAACTGGCCGGGATGACGACCGTGTCCGCCGTGGCGAGGGCCTCGGGGCCGTGCTCCACGACGATCGAGAAGTCCGCGTCGGTGAGGACGGGGCCGGGCGGCCGGGCCGAGCAGGTCACGACGTCGTACAGTTTCCGGCCCCGGTTCAGCGGCTCGGTACCGAGCGAGCGCCCGAAGATCCGCTGGGGGATGCCCAGTTCGAAGGGGAGCAGCCCGTCGAGGGCGAGAACGACGATCCGGTGCGGCACAGCGGACTCCCTTCAGCCCGGCGAGGCCCCTGCGAAAAGGCCCTAGCTGGTATAGACCATAAGCTGATACATGTCTCCGGTGTGAAGGAAAAGTCAGCAGACTCCGTGCGCATTCCCGCCACGGACCCCCAGGCCGCCCCCGTCGGCCCGTCCCCTCTCCCACCCCTGCCACCCTTGTCCGAGGAGCCCGGCAGGCAGCTCTGGAACCGTAACTTCAGGCTGTTCTTCGTCGCCCGCACCGCCGCCGTCTTCGGTGACGGCATGATCCCCGTCGCCCTCACCGCGGGGCTCCTCGACGCCGGCCGGCCGGCCTCCTCGGTCGGTTACGCGCTGGCCTGCTGGATGGGCCCGCTCGCCGTGTTCGTCCTCTTCGGCGGCGTCCTCGCGGACCGGTTCACGCCGCGCCGCATGATGATCATCGCCGACGCGCTGCGGCTCGTCGGCGCCTCCGTGCTCGCCGTGTCCTTCGCGACCGGCAACCCGCCGCTGTGGGCGGTGTACGCGCTCAGCTCGGTGGCCGGCGTCGGCGCGGCGCTGTTCCAGCCGGGTGTCGCCTCCACCGTGCCGCGCGTCGCCCCGGACGTGCAGCGCGCCAACGCCGTACTCCGCGTCTCCGAGGCGCTGATGACCATGGCGGGCCCCGCCTTCGCAGGCGTCCTGGTCGGCCTGGCGAGCGCCGGCGCGGTCTACGCGGCCAACGCCTCCACCTTCCTGGTCTCCGGGGCGTGCCTCTTCCTGCTCCGCCTGGCCCCGGCCCCCTCGGACGAGGCGCCGCGCGGCTCGTTCCTCGCCGAGTTGGTGGACGGCTGGCGCGAGTTCACCGCGCGCAGCTGGCTCTGGGGTGTGATCGCCGTCTGGACGGTGTACGGCTTCGCCGTGCTCGGCCCGATGCTCCCGCTCACCGCCGTCCGCGTCACCGAGGCGCACGGCTCGGGGACGTACGGCGCGATGATGGCGGTGAGCGGCGCGGGCAGTGTCGTCGGCGGCCTGCTCGCCCTGCGGCTGCGCCCCCGCCGGCCCCTCGCGGCGGGCGCCGTCGCGCTCACCGGCGTCTGCGCGAACCTCGTGGTGCTGGGGCTCGGCCTCTCCGTACCGGCCCTGGGCGCGGGGCAGTTCGTGGCGGGCGCGGCCTCCGCGTTCTGGCTGGTGATGTGGTCGACCACGGTCCAGACCCATGTGCCGCCCGAATCCCTGAACCGCCTGCACGCGTACGACGTCGCCGGATCGCTCCTGATGGTGGCGGCGGGACGCGCGCTGGCGGGCCCGCTCGCGGACGAACTGGGCGCTGCGGAGGTGCTGTTCGCCGGGGCGGTGGTCAACATCCTGGCGGTGGGGGTGCTGCTCGCGGCCCGCCCGATCCGCCGCCTGGAACGGATCGGCTGACGCCGAGCACTACTTGTTGCGCGCCCGCTCCTCGGACTGCTGCATCTCGATGACGCGGAGGACGTGTGCGCTGGTCTGCCGGCGCACACTTCCGGCGACGATCAGCCCCGTACCGGCCACCGCGAGCGGTGCCGAAATGCCCAGCAGGGTCAGCTGCTCGGGCATGGTGGTGTCCATCTCGCAGATGGACGAGGCGCGGAAGCAGTACAGCGTGTCCTCGGTGTCCCAGATCAGGAAGCCGACCCGGACCCACAGCGCGCAGGCGATGAGCAGCAGCAGGGTGCCCCAGCCCTGCATCAGCGACGACGCGTGGTTGAAGCGCTGGCGTTCGGCCCACTGCATGGAGTTCCCCCGGGACTTGGACGGATCGGTGTGCACGCGATCGTACGCGTGTGTGGAGAGCGACAGGGTGGTGGCCCGATCCTTGCGAACCGTGGCCTTCGGGCCACTCGTGGGGAAGCGCCCCGCGCCCGGATGCTGAGCGGGTGAATCCGACAACCGAGAGCGCCGTCCCCGTCGCCCCGCTGCCGAACGCCCCCGGCGGGCCCCGCCGGTGGCGCGTCCACCGCGCGTGGATCGTCGCCGCCGTCACCTTCGTGACGATCATCGGCGGCGCCGCCTTCAACTCCCTGCCCGGCCTGCTCTTCGACCCGCTCCAGGACGAGTTCGGCTGGTCGCGCGGGGAGATCGGGCTGGCCGTCTCCATCGACATGGCGCTGTACGGGGTCACCGCGCCGTTCGCCGCCGCGCTGATGGACCGGTTCGGCATCCGCCGGGTGGTGGCCGTGGCGCTGAGCGCGGTCGCGGCCGGGGCGCTGGCGAGCGTGTGGATGACGGCCGCCTGGCAGCTGATGCTCTACTGGGGCGTCCTCGTGGGGCTCGGCACCGGCTCGATGGCGCTCGCGTTCTCCGCGACGGTCACCAACCGCTGGTTCACCGCCCGGCGCGGCCTGGTGACCGGCGTCCTGACCGCCGCCGGGGCCTCCGGCCAATTGGTCTTCCTCCCGCTCTGCGCGTGGATCGTGGACCGGCACGGCTGGCGCCCCGCGTCGGTCACGGTGGCGCTGGCCGCCCTGGTCGTCGTCCCGTTCGTGTGGCTCCTGATGCGCGACCACCCGGCGGACGTGGGGCTCGCCCCGTACGGCGGTGAGTACACCGAGAAGCCGGCGCCCGTGCGCGGGGCGGCGGGCCGGGCCGTCCGGGTGCTGTTCGACGCGGCCCGCACCGGCCCGTTCTGGCTGCTGGCCGGGTCCTTCGCGATCTGCGGCGCCTCCACCAACGGCCTGATCCGTACGCACTTCGTGCCCTCGGCGCACGACCACGGCATGCCGATCACCGCCGCCGCCTCGCTCCTCGCGGTCATCGGGATCTTCGACATCATCGGCACGGTCTTCTCCGGCTGGCTCACCGACCGCTTCGACGCGCGCCGGCTGCTCGCGGTGTACTACGCGCTGCGCGGCGTCTCGCTGCTCTTCCTGCCGCTCCTCATGCAGGCCACCGTGGAGCCGCCGATGGTCTTCTTCATCGTGTTCTACGGCCTGGACTGGGTCGCCACGGTCCCGCCGACCCTGGCCCTGTGCCGGGAGCAGTACGGGGAGGACAGCGCGATCGTCTTCGGCTGGGTCCTCGCCTCGCACCAGGTGGGCGCCGCGCTGGTCGCCTTCCTCGGCGGCGTGGCGCGCGACTACTTCGGCACATACAACGTCGTCTGGTACGCGGCGGGGGCGCTGTGCGCGGTGGCGGCGCTGATGGTCCTGGTGATCCGGCGGGTGAGGGGCCCCGAGGGGGCGGCGCTGGTGGCGTAGGGCGAGAATGCGGCGTGGGAGGGGGGTTCTCATGTCGAGCAGAACCGCGTGGGACACGAGCAGGCCGTGGGCGGACCGGCGACCGGCCGAGGTGCCGGACGGGCCGCCGCCCGTGTGGTCGGGGCGGTCGATCGTGGCGGGGGCGGGTGCCCTGTTCATGGGGGCGTTCCTCGTCATGGAGGTCTCCGGCATGGTGGACACCACCGTCGAGTCGCCCGCCCAGCCCGACGGGCCCGGCGGGGCCCTGCTCGCCGTGCCGTTCATGGTCTGCGTCGGCGGCCCGGCCGCGCTGTGGGGAAGCCTCGCGGTCGTCCTGCCCCTGGTGTGGGCGGCCCGCCGGCTGAGCGGGCGCGTGACCGGGCGGGACGTCTGGTGGTGGGTGCCGGCCGTCGCGGCGCTGGCGGCGGTCGCGGTCACCGCCGTCGTCGGGATCTGGACCACCGGGACCGGCACCCTGGCCCTCACCTGGCTGACCAGTGCCGCGCTGCTGACCGGGGCCGCCCTGATCGCCCGGGACTCGGCGCTGCACGGCCGACGGCTCCTGCGGACCCTCGGGTACGGCGCGCTGGCGGCGGTGGCCGTGCCCCTCGTGGGCGCCGGGGTGTTCGCGGCCGGGCTGGTCACCGAGTACAGCCCCCCGGAGGTGACCGCCGCGCAGCTCGCCGGGACCTGGAGCGACGGGCACGGCGGCACGCTGCGGCTGTCCGCCGACGGCACCGCCCGTGCCGAGCGGCTGACGGACCATGACTCCGCGTACGAGGACCACGCCGACGCGGACTCCGCCGCATACCGCTGCACCGGTACGGGCCGGTGGGCGTACGAGCCGGGTGACTCCTCCACCTGGGGTCAGCGCCTCAAGGTGCGCATCGAACGCTGCCGCTTCGAGGACTTCGACGCGTTCGACGACTCCGGCTGGCGTGTGGGCGGGACCCCGGAGCACCCGAAGCTGAACCGGCAGTACGGCGACCTCGACGCCCCGGAGTGGTACACCCTCACCCGCTGACCCGGGGGCGGGCGGGCCCCCTACCTTCGTCAGGGGTGGGTCCTGCCGTTCGCCTCGGGTTCCGGGCGTGCCCCGCCCCTAGGTTCGGGTCCCATGAGACGCAGAGCACGAGACACCGCACCCAGCACCCCGACCGCACGGCCCTGGCTCGCCTGCGCCGTGCTGGCAGGCGGAGGGGCCGCCGTCGTGGGCCTCGCGCCCGGCGGGCTGGGGGCGGAGCGGGCCGTGGAGGTCACGGACGGGGTATCGGCGGACGCCTACCGGTCGGTGGCCGACGCGCTGGCCGGCGCGCCCTCCTGGGCCGGGTCGTTGCTGGAGGTGGTGTGCGACGGGACGCTCGTGGTGCTCGGGCTGCTGCTGGCCTGGGTCTGCTGGAGCGCCGTGCGCAGGGCGGACCACCGCACCGTCGCCGGAGCGGTGCTCACCGGAGCGGGCACCGTTCTCGCGTACGCGGTCAGCGAGGCCCTGAAGCTGGTGGTGGACGAGGAGCGCCCCTGCCGGGTCCTGCTCCGCGGCGCGGCGGGGATCGCCGAGTGCCCGGCGCCCGGCGACTGGTCCTTCCCCAGCAACCACGCCACCCTCGCCGCCGGCCTCGCGGTGGGCCTGGCGCTGCTCCGGCCCGGGCTCGCCGCCCTCGCGCTCCCCGTGGCCGTCGTGGCGGCGGTGTCCCGGGTGCTGGTCGGCGCGCACTACCCGCACGACGTGCTGGCCGGGGCGGTCCTCGGCGGGGCGCTCGTCGCGGCCCTGCTCCTGGCGCTCCTGCCCCTGTCCGGGGCGGCGGTGTCAGCGCTCCTCGGCCGGTCCGGCGGCCGGAACGATGCCCGCCTCGTGGGCGACGACCGCCGCCGCGGCCCGGTTCTCCACCCCGAGCCGGGCCAGGATCGAGCTGACGTGCGCCTTGACCGTGCCCTCGACCAGGTGGAGCCGGCGGGCGATCCGGGCGTTGGGCAGCCCGGCGCCCAGCAGGGCCAGCACCTCGCGTTCCCGGGCGGTGAGCGCGCCCACCCGTTCCCGGGCGGCGGTGCGGCGGCCGGCCAGGGCACCGGCGCCGGTCGCCGAGAGATGGGCGACGACCCGGGCCGCGACCTTCGGTGAGAGATAGGCGGCGCCGTCCGCGACCGCCCGGACCCCGGCGATCAGCTCCTCCGGCTCGCCGGACTTGATCAGGAAGCCGGCGGCGCCGCCCCCGAGGGCCCGCAGGATGTAGTCGTCCTCGCCGAACGTCGTCAGCATCACGACGCCCGTCCCCGGCACGGCGCGCCGGATCTCGGCAGCCGCCTCGATGCCGTCGGTGCCGGGCATCCGGATGTCGAGCACGGCCACGTCCGGGCGGTGGAGCCGCACCCGCTCCACCGCCTCGTGCCCGTCGGGCGCCTCCGCGACGACCTCGATGCCCGGGTCGGTGGTGAGGACGGCCCGCACGCCCGCCCGGATCATCGGTTCGTCGTCGGCGACGAGGACGCGGATCATGGGTGGTCCCTCCGTCATGGTCATTCCGCGCCCGGGGTGAGCGCTTCCTTGGACATCAGCCTGCCGTCCCGGAAGCACAGCCGGTAGGCGTCTCCGGAGCGGTCGTCGAAACGGTCCGCCGTCATCGCGTAGTACGCGCAGCTGACGCCCGGACCGCGCGGCTCACCGGCCACCGGCCGCTGGGTGGTCTCGCGCGCGGGCAGCAGCCGCTCGACCGACGCCCGGTCCTGGCCCACCCGGAGCCGGGCGAAGTCGCCGGGGTCCAGGACGGACTGCCGGGCCGAGTGGATGTCCCAGCCCAGGAGCGCCGCGCTCAGCCCGGCCCACGCCGCCAGCGGCAGGACCACGGCGAGGGCCAGCGCCCGCCGGGCGCGCCCGCGCGCGTGCCGGTGCTCCGGGGGGAGCGCTCCGGGCGCGGGCGCGGGCGCGGCGGCCGGCAGCCGGGCGGGCGGGGTGTGCGGGAGGTGCGCGGTCACCGCGAAGCCGTCCTCGTACGGGCCGTGGGTGAGGGTGCCGCCCGCCAGGCGCACCCGCTCGTCCAGGCCGGGCAGGCCCCGCCCGGTGCCGGGGACGCCCTGCCGCCCGGCCGGTGCGGGGCCGTTCCCGACCCGGACCGTCGTCGTCCCGGCCGTGTGGGTCAGCCGGACGTCCACCCGGGCGCCCGGGGCGTGCTTGGCGGCGTTGGTCAGGGCCTCCTGGACGACGCGGTGGGCGGCCCGCGCGGCCTGCGGCGGCATCGCGGCCGGGTCGCCCTCGGTGTGCAGGGTGACCGGGAGGCCGGTGGCGGCGGCCTCCGCGACCAGCCGGCGGATGCCGGTGCCGGGCGGGCCCGGCGGCTCCTCGTCCGCCCGGCCGCCGCCGTCCTCGCGGAGCAGGCCGATGACCTCGCCGAGCCGTTCGACCGAGGCCGCCGCCCGGGCCCGGATCTCCCCGGCCGCCTCCCGGTGCGCCCCGTCCAGGCCGGGCGCCAGCTTGAGCGCGCCCGCCGACAGGGCGATGAGGCTCAGATCGTGGCCGATGAGGTCGTGCATGTCCTGGGCGATCCGGGCCCGTTCCCGCGCCCTGGCCTGCTCGGCGACGAGCCGCTGCTCCCGCTCCAGCCGCTCCGCCCGCTCCCAGCCGGCCCGTACGAGCTCCTGGTACTGCCACCAGAACCGCCCCGCGCACCACGGCAGCATCGCGGCCACCGCCACGACCGCGACGAACCGCCCCGCCATCAGCACCCAGGACGGCACGAGGGCGACCGCCACGACCCCGCCCGCGACGACCGCGACGAGCACCAGCAGGGTCGGCCCGGTCCTGCCCGGCACCCGCCCGGCGAGGAACGCGGTCACGGCGGCGGGCAGCGCCCACCACGGACTGACCGCGCTCAGCGCGACGCAGGCCGCCGCCGCCACGGTCAGCAGGTTCCCCGGCGCGGCGGCCCGCCGGACCGCGCCGCTGACGATCGCTCTCTCCATCCCGCGACCGTACGCACCCCGGCGCGGCGGCGGCACTGCCGAAAGTCATGGTCCGGCGGGACGCACGGGGTCCGTCAGCGCCGCGCCCGCCGGGCGACCCGCTTGGCGATCCGCTCCGCGTCGCGGGCCAGTTCGCGGAGCATGCCGCTGATGGGGTTGGTGAAGCCGGTGAAGTAGAGGCCGGGGGCCTGCTTGGGGGTGCGGGGGCCGTGGACCACCGGGCGGCCCCGGCCGTCCAGCACGCCGAGGTGGCCGACCAGCGGTTCGAGGGCGCGGTGGTAGCCGGTCGCGGCGATCACGGCCTCCGGGGTGGCCCGGGTGCCGTCCGCGAGGACCACCGCGTCCTCGTCGAACGACTCGACGGCCGCCACGGGCTGTACCCGGCCGCGCTTCACCGCGTCGATCAGACCGACGTCCTGGACCGGGATCGCGCCCTCCTTGACGCGGGAGTACAGGCCCGTATCGGGGCGGGGCAGCCCGTGCGCCGACAGGTCCGGCACGGCCGCGCGCGCCATCAGGCGGCCGGCCCGGTCCACCAGGGCGACGGGCAGCCGGCGGACCAGGATGCCGGTCGCCTGCGCGGGCCAGCCCGCCGTGGAGCGGCGCACGATGTGCGGGGCGGTGCGCACCGCGAGCCGTACCCGTGCGGCGCCGCCCTCCACGAGGTCCACGGCGATCTCCGCGCCCGTGTTGCCGACGCCGACGACCAGGACGTCCTTGCCCGCGTACGGGGCCGGGGAGCGGTAGTCCGAGGCGTGCAGGAGGTCCCCGGTGAACGTCTCGCGGCCGGGCCAGTCCGGCAGCCGCGGGGTGTGGTTGAAGCCGGTGGCGACGACGACGGCGCGCCCGGTCAGCTCGCGGCCCCCGCTCGCGCTCAGCCGCCAGCCGGTGCCGTCCGCCGCCCGGTCGATCCGGGAGACCTCGACGCCGGTGATCACTTCCAGCTCGTGGTGCTCGGCGTACTTCTCCAGGTACCGCACCACGTCGTCCCGGGCGACCCAGCGGCCGAACCTCCTCGGCATCGGCAGGCCGGGCAGCGCGGACCAGCGCCGGGTGGTGTGCAGGTGCAGCCGGTCGTAGTGGCCGCGCCAGGAGGCGCCCACGTCCCCGGACTTCTCCAGCACGACCGCCCGGACGCCCCGCGCGCGCAGGGCGGCCGCCGCGGCCAGTCCGCCCGGGCCGCCGCCGATGACGTAGACGGGGCGGTCCTCGGTGAGGTCGGTGGGGGCCGGGGACGTGCTACCGGCGGTGGGTGCGCTGTCGGACATGCTTCGGAGCGTAATCGCGTGACTCCTTGATGGGTCTCGGTCAAGACCGGAATCGATTGCGAATTGATCACGCTCGAACGCGGGTGCGGAGCGCGGTACCCGCGCGCCGGCCGGAACACCCCCGGTGGCAGGCTGTCGGTGCCCGATCCGTACGGCCGTGAGGGAAGCGATCCGTTGAACACCGGCAGCTACTACGAGCGCATCGACGCCCACCGCTACAAGCCGACCGCCCACGCGAGCGGCGCGTGGAGCACGGACGAGGTGCACTTCAGCCCGTTCGGCGGGCTCCTCGTCCACGCCGTCGAGCGCCATCTGGCGGAACGGCCCGGCGAGCGGCTGCTGTTGTCCCGGATCAGCTTCGACATCCTCGGCCGGCTCGCCCTGGACGAGTGCGAGATCCGGGTGGAGACCGTCCGCCCCGGCCGCACCATCGAGCTGGTGGAGGCCGTCGCCCTCATCGCGGGCCGCCCGGTCGTACGGGCCAGGGCCTGGTCGCTCGCCCCCGTGGACACGACCGGGGTCGCCGACGGCGAGGACGCCCGCCTCACCCCGCCCGAGGCGCTCGCCCCGTGGCCGATGGCCGACCTCTGGCCCGGCGGCTACATCGCGTCGCTCGACGTGCGCCCGCTCGCCCCGCCGCTGCCCGGCCGCACCACCGCCTGGATCTCCACCCCGCTCGACCTGGTCGCGGGCGAGACCGCCGGCCCGCTGGCCTCGTACGTGGCGCTCGTGGACACCGCCAACGGCATCGCCGTACGCGAGCAGCCCACGGAGTGGATGTTCCCCAACGTGGACCTGACGATCCATCTGCACCGCCAGCCCCGGGGCCGCTGGACCGGCCTCGACACCACGGTCGTCTTCGGCCCCACCGGCCAGGGGCTTACCAGCACGGTCCTGCACGACGTCGACGGACCGGTCGGCCGGGCGGAGCAGATCCTCACGGTCCGCCCGCTCTGACCGGCCTCAGCGCTTCGCGCGGCGCTCGCGCAGGCCCGGGCGGCGGATGCGGACGCCGCCCGCGCCGCAGGAGCCGGTGATCCTCAGCAGGGGCGCGCCCGGTGCCCGCTCGCCCTTGACCTTCGACTTCAGGCCCCCGAAGGCCAGGTCCAGCGCGTCGGTGTCCACGCCCCAGCCGTCCGGCACCACGATGCGGACCCCGCCCATCTGCGCGTCCACTTCCAGCTCGACCACGGGCACCCGGCACTCGGCGCCGCTGAAGTCGAGGAGGGCGCCGCCGAGGCCGCCCGACACGACGATGCGCGCGGGGACCTTCCAGCCGCCGGTCCGCCGCACCTTGTGCATGCCGCCCCGCACCGTCAGCGGCTCGCCCGTGTCCCGCGCGGCCGGCCCGCCCAGGTCCTCGGTGATCGGCGCGAGTTCGCCGTACGTCCTGGCCGTGAGGGCGAGGTTGAGGCGTTCGTCCAGCTCGTCCAGGTCGATCCGCCCCTCCGCCGCCGCCTCACGCAGCCGCTCGACCACCGCCTCGCGGTCGGCGTCGGATGCGCGCATACGGGCGGCGGAACGGGCGGGCTCGGCAGTCATGCACCTGATGATACGGAGCCCGGTACGGCTATCCGCGCCGCCTCGTACGCTCCAGCCACGGCCCGAACTCGCTCTCCAGGACCAGCCGTCCGAGCTTCCGGTACTCCGCCAGCACCGCCCCGACCAGTTGCTCCGTGTCCAGCGGACGGCCCGACTCCGCCGCCTGGTACGCGGCGGTCACCGCGCACGCCCGGATCGAGCCGCCGGTCAGCTCGAACCGCTCCGCGCACGTGGGCAGGTCGAGGTCCGGGGCGCGCGGGACCTCCGTACCCAGGCAGCGTTCCCACAGCGCGAGGCGCTGCTGCGCGTCCGGTACGGGGAAGTCGGCGACCACGTCCAGGCGGCGGGTGAACGCCTCGTCCAGGTTGGCCCGCAGGTTGGTCGTGAGCACGGCGATGCCGTCGAACGACTCGACGCGCTGGAGGAGGTACGCCGACTCCACGTTCGCGTGCCGGTCCTGCGCGTCCTTGACCTGCGAGCGCTTCCCGAAGACGGCGTCCGCCTCGTCGAACAGCAGCACCGCGTTGACCTCGGACGCCTCCACGAAGATCCGTTCCAGGTTCTTCTCGGTCTCACCGACGTACTTGTCGACCACGGACGACAGGTCGACCACGTACAGCTCCATGCCCAGGTCCGCCGCGACGACCTCGGCCGACATGGTCTTGCCCGTCCCGGACTCCCCGGCGAACAGCGCGACGATGCCCCGCCCCCGGCCGCCGCCCGGCCGCATCCGCCACCGCCCGAGCACCTGGTCGCGGTGGCGGGCGCGCAGGGCCAGGTCGGAGAGCTGGCGGCGGGTCGCCGGGGGGAGCACGAGGTCGTCCCAGCCGACGGTCGGCTCGATGCGCCGGGCCAGCCGGGCGAGCCCCGCGCCGTTCTGCGCCCGGACGGCGGTCCGCAGGTCGGCGGCGTCCACCGGGCGGTCCTGCTGCGCGGCCAGCCGGGCGGCCACATCGGCGGCCCGGCGGATCTGGCCGGAGTCCAGCCGGTACGCCCGGGTGGCGTCCGCGAGGCGGGCGTCGGCCTCCTCCGTCCCGGCGGCCAGCCCGTCGGCGGCACCGGCCCGGGCGAGCGCGCCGCGCCACCGCCGTACCGCGTCCGCCGGGTCCGGCGGCGGGACCGCGAGCGTCACCGGGCTCTCCCCGGCCCACAACGGGTCCCAGTGCTTCCGCCCGTACACGACCAGCGGCGAGCCGCCGCCGACCGCCGCGCACAGCGCCCCGACCAGGGCGGCGCCCTTGGGCTGTTCCGGGGCCAGGGCCTCCAGCGGGCCGAGGACGAGACCGCCGCCGCTCAGCCGGGCCTCGGTGGCCAGCATCCGGACGGCCCGCTCCGGCTCGGGCGCCGCCGCCAGGGCCGCCGGGTCCACCACGAGCGGGCGCAGCCCGGACGCGGCGAGCGCCCCGACGGCGAGCCGGGCCGGGTCGCCGCCCCGGTCCAGCAGGTGCGTGAACCCGCTCCCGGTGGAGGCCGCCGCCGCGACGCGCCGGGTGACCGGCCCGATGTCCGGCTCCCCGTCCGGCTCCGCCACCCGGACCAGGCCGTGCACCCGGGCGTCCACCTCGTCGTCGCCGAGCAGATGCGCGGTGATCCGGTCCGGGACGCGCAGCACCCTGGAGAGCAGGGGGCGTTCGGGCTCCAGCACCTCCACCAGGCCGGCCGCGACGAGCGGCGCGGACGGCGCGAACCGGAACCGTCCCGGGCCCGCGCCGGGCAGCCCGCACAGTTCGAGCGCCAGGCCGATCGTGGCGCGGCGCCGGGTCAGGTCGTCGTTGAGATACCCGTACAGCCGTTCGAACCGTGCGTCGATGTCCGGCGCCATGGCGACGAGCAGCAGGTCGAGGTCCGGGCCGGTCAGCCCGAACCGCCCGGCCAGCTCCGCGATCCGCCCGCTGCCGGACGGCGCGCCGGGCGCCGCGCCGGGCCCGAGGTCCGGCACGGGCAGGAACGCGTCGCGCGAGTCCAGGACGCGTTCGGCCGCGGCGGGCGTGAGGTACTGCCCCCGGAACGGGTCGTCCGGCGTGGGATCGCCCTCGTGCCGCAGTGCGACGGCGGCCCGGACGCGCCGCTCGACGTGCCCGAGCCGTTCCCAGAGCTCGGCGACGGCGGTGTCGGCCGCCGCCGGAAGCCGCTGTGCGGTGGTCACCGGGCCGCACCGCCCCCGCGCCGCCGCCGCCCCGGCGGCAGCTGCCGTTCGCGCTCGGCCGCGAAGCCCTCGCCCGCCGGGTCCGTCGCGCCGTCCCCGTACCGCAGCCGGCGGCCCGGTTCCGTGGCCGCGCCGTCCACGGCGGCGGCCGTGCGTACGAGCAGCCCCTCCGTGACCGGCGGGCCGGCCGGCTCCACCTCGCCGGACAGCGGGGCCCATACGCGTACGTCGATCGCGGCCTTCAGCTCGCCGCCCAGCGCGGACCAGACGTCCACCGTGGACGGGCGGTCGCCCGAGCCGGCCGAGGCGGCCTCCATCTCGACCGTCAGCCCCAGCTCGGCGAGGCTGCCCGTGAGGGTGCCGGCCGGCAGCGCGCGGGTGCGGATCAGGCAGCGCAACACCTCGGAGAGCAGCCGGTGCTCGTCCTGGGGGCGGTTGGTCCAGGCCGTCACCAGGTAGGTCAGCTCGAACCAGCGCGCGGGGGTGCGGCGGCCGGTGACCAGGCCCTCGGCGTCGTACTCCTCGGACGTGCCGCTGCGGCGGCGCGTCGCGTCCTCGCGGATGCCGTAGAGGAAGACGCTCACCGTGGGCGCGTTGCGGCGGGCGGACCAGTCCCTCGTCGGGGCGTCGAAGACCAGATCGACGCCGCTGTCCTCAAGGCCCGCGTCCACCAGCAGCAGCCGCAGCGCCTCGTCCACCTCGTGGATCACCGGCGCCCCATCTCGTCCGGCGGCACCAGGTTGCCCGTCACCACGAGGAAGTCCGTCTTCACCGGCGAGAAACCGGGGCCGGAGGCGGTGATCGTGCGCGGCCCGGTCCGGTCCTTGACCACGATCAGGAGCTGGGCGATGAACGTGCCGTCCCGGCCGGGCAGGGTGGGCGCGGCGGCGACCGTGATCCCGGGCTTCCAGGTCAGCTTCACGGGCACGCCGGGCGGGAAGTCCTTGCCGCGCACCGAGGTGACGAACCCGGGCTTGCCGATCTCCGGCACCGAGACGATCCGGGGCTGGAGGATGCGCAGCGGGATGCGCGAGACGTTGTCGCCCCGGTCCGCGTCGGTGCCGGTGGTCGTCAGCGTGCCGGTGATCCGGGTCGTGACGGCGCGGTCCGGGGCGAGGACGACCCGCAGCACCGAGGAGGCGCCCGGCGCCAGGTCGGGCAGGGCGCACACCCCGCCGGTGCAGCCCGCCGGGAGCGTGGCCACGGGGATGCGGGAGGGCAGCCCGAGCCGCAGCCGCAGACCGGTGGCCAGGGCGTTCTCGCCGTTGCGGACGGTGTACGTCACCACGACCCGGCCGCCGACGTAGCCGGGGCTGGGCTGTGCGCGGACGACGACCCCGGGACCGGCCTCCGGCGCGGGCGCCGGCGGCTGTGCGGGCGGCTGCGCGGCCGGGGGCGGCAGCTTGGGCGGGGTCGCCGGTCCGGAGGGCGGCGGGCTGGGCACGTCGGGCGTGGTGCGGACGCGTACGGAGGTTCCGGTGGCGTTGTCCGTGGGGTTCGGGTCGACCACCGCTCCGTTGACCGACCAGCCCAGCTGCCAGGGCCCGTTGGTGACGCCGATGAGCCGCACGGTGACCGGTACCTCGGCGCCGGGCGCCAGCACGCCGAGGTCGCAGCTCGGCGACGTGGTGGCGCAGGGGCCGTCGGGGGTGGTCATGCCCTCCAGCCGGACGCCCGGCGGGAGGTCGGCGACCAGCGTGGTCCCGGGGGAGGGGGCCGGGCCGTTGTTGGTGACGGTGACCGTGACGGACACCGAGGACCCGGTCTCCACGGTCGGCGCGGTGGGCGGCGCGGTGACGGTCAGGTCCACCTTCTGCTGGAACGCGGGCTCCTTCTGACGGCCGGGCAGCTCCGCGGTGAGCGGGGTCAGGGCGCCGGTGGCCAGGTCGAGTTCCGACAGCTGCTCGGGGGAGCTGGGCGCCCGGCCCCGGCGGTGGCTGAGCACCAGCCGGGAGCCGTCCGGCGACCAGGCCACGTCCCGCGGCTGGTACGGGCCGGTCGTCTCCACGTCCGGGATCTTCGCCGCGCACGCGGCGGGGTCGTTGCTGCGGCCGGCCGGCAGGACGACCCGGCAGTTCTTCCCGTCCGGCGAGACGACGACGACGCTGGCGCGCTGGTTGATCTGGTCCGCGCGGTCCTTGCGGTTGAAGGCGACGGACTTCCCGTCCGGCGAGAACGCGGGGCTGTCGTCGATGACCTTGCACTCGCCGGGGCAGCCGCCGAGGCGACTGAGGTCCTGCTGCTGCTTCAGGTCCTCCACCGGGGCGGTCCAGACGTGCTTGATGCCGCCGAGGCCCCGGACGACCTCGGCGCGGGTGAACGCCAGCACGGTGCCGTCCGACGACCAGGCGGGCTGCGCGTCGGCGCCGGTGACCTCGCCGGCGGGCGCCACGACCTCGCCGGTGATGCGCCCGGAGGCCACCTCCGCGACGAGCACCCGGCTGGTCCAGGCACCGTCCGCGCCGGGCGTGGACCGGGTGAAGGCGAGCCGGGTGCCGTCCGGTGAGAACGAGGGGTCGGTGTCGCGGTCCCCGGGGCCGCGCCCGTCCAGCTCCATCGGCGACGGGTGCTTCCCGTCCGTGTCGACGAGCCAGATCCGCTGGACCCGCTGCCCGTCGAGCTCCTCGAAGCGGGTCACGGCGATCCGGCGCCCGTCGGGGGTGTACGTCTGCCGCTCGGTCCAGGGGTCGTGCCCGTCGGCCGGGTGGAACAGCGGGTCGTCGGCCGGGTCGTCGCTGGTGTTGGTCCGGGCCGCGGGGTCCTCGCGCAGCACGCCGACCCGGAGGTCACGGGGGTCCGAGCCGTCCTGCCGCATGTCCTGGAGCGTGACGAGGGCGGCGTCCTCGGTGGTCCTGCGGGTGACGACCGCGGACCAGGAGTCCCGGGGCCCGAGTGCCGCCGGGGTCCCCACCTCGCGGTCCTCGTCGAGCACCATGCGGGGGGTGGGGTCGCCGAGGGACCCGATCCGGTAGACGTGGTCGTAGACGGAGCAGCCGCAGTCCGTGTTGGGGCTGAGGAAGAGCAGGCCCTCGCCGTCGGGCAGCCAGGCCGGTGACCGGGAGCCCCAGTCCTTGCCGAGACCGGTGAGCACGGGCCGGGCGGTCCCGGACCCGTCGGTGGTGACCCGCAGCCGGTGGCCGGTGTCCGTGTCGGAGGTGGGCTCGACGTGCAGCGTGTAGGCGACGAGCGAGCCGTGGGTGCCGTCCTTCACCGGGTTCCACTCGGGCTCGTCCGCGTCGCCCTCGGTGCTGTCGCTCAGGCACGTCACCGTGCCGCCGTCGAGGTCGCGTGCGTAGATCTGGGTGCCCGGCTCCGGGCCGCCGTCGCTCGCGTACGCGATGCGGGTGCCGTCCGGGGAGAGCGTCGGGGACGTCTCCTCGTCCGGGGTGTCCGTCAGCTGCCGCAGCTTCCCGGAGCCGTCGGTGGGCACCGACCACAGGTCCCGGCTGCCGCCGTTCCCGGGCGAGTCGAAGACGACGGTCTTCCCGTCGTAGGAGAGTTCGGGATGCGCGGCGTCCACACCGTGGGTCAGGCGCAGTACGCCGCCGTCCGCGCGGCGCAGGTAGACCTGGGGGCGCGTCTCGTCCCGCAGGCTGGTGAAGACGAGCGCGTCGCCGCGCCCGTACGCGTCCTGGTCGTAGTGGGCGGGGTCGTCGCTCTCGAACAGGTCCTCGGTGGTCTTCTCGGACGCGACCGTGCCGAGGCTGCGGTGCCCCGTACCGGCGAAGGCGATCCGCCCGGTGTCGGCCACCGCCTTCGACGCCGCGGCGGCCGGCTGGGCGCCCTGCGGAGCGGACACGGAACCCGCCACCAGCAACGGCGCCAGCAGCACCGCCGCCCCGCCGAGCCGGCGCAGCCGGGGACCCTTCGGACCGCCCACAGTCCACCTCGCAGTCTGAATCGATGGTTCTCCACGACGAGCATCCCGTCCATGGGGCCGGTGGAACAGGGCCGGGAGTACCCGGGGCGGGGGAAGAGCGGGTGCCCTTTGCGGCTGCCGCGGCCCCGGCGGCCCGCCCCGGACCGTTCTCTCGTCAAGGCGCCCCGGCCCCCGCGGAGTTCGGTCCGCCCGCCGGAGGGCGGGCGGAGGCACCGAGGGGGCAACGGCGGCTGCCCTCCCGGTGCCCGGTGCGCGGTCGGCCCGGGTGCGCGTCAGATGAGCCCGTGCCGCATCGCGTACCCCACCGCGTGCGCCCGGTTGCGCAGGTTGAGCCGGGTCGCGACCTCGTGCAGCACGTTCTTGACGGTGCGTTCGGAGTACGAGGTCTTCTGCGCGATCTCCGCCGTGCCGTAGCCCTCCGACACCAGCCGGATCATCTCCGCCTCCCGTGTCGTGAGCGTGGACAGGGAGAGGCCCCTCGGGTCCAGGACCGAGCGGTGCAGGCTGCTGACGTGGTCGATGAGCTTGCCGAGGAGGTCTCCGGGAAGGACCCCCTCGCCCTTCGCGATGGCCGTCACGAGGTGGACCAGCCGGTCCTGGTCGGCCTCCCCGCGCCGCAGCACGGCGGCCACCCCGTACTCGATCAGCGTCTGGAGGGCGCCCGCCTCGAAGTACCCGACGACCAGGCCCGTCCGGGTCGCGGTGTTGCGCTGGAGGCGGTGCAGGAGCTGGACGGCGGGCTCGTTCACCACGTCCACCACCACCAGGGACACCTGGGCCCGGTCCGCCTCCTCGTCCGGGACCAGCTCGATCTCCGGGCGCCGGCGCAGCTGTTGCACCACCCCGGTCCGGAGGATCAGGTCCTCCGCGTACACCGCCACCGAGACCCGGCCGGACGCCGGGGCGGGTATGCCGGGCGCGGGCTGCTCGGGCGGGGCGAGGCCGCGCGGGCCCGCCGCCCCCGTCGTCGTCATGTCTGTCGTGATCGTGGTCATGCTCTCGTCCTTCTGGGCCGCTTCCGCCGGTTTCCGATGCGTGAGGTCGGGTACGCGCTCGTCCGGGCGGCGCAGGGCGACCTGGCGCGGGGATGCGGTGCGGGCACCCGGCGCGGGTGTGCCCCCGGGGCACCGCCCCTGCCCGCACATTGCCCTCGCGCCCCTGCTGCCGGGGGTGCGGTGCGGCCTAGCGTCGCAGGGTGACCACATCTGCCGAACTCGCAATGCCCACGGTGACGGTGTCGCCCGGCGCCGAAGCGACGACCACGCTGACCGTGCGCAACGACGGGGACATCGTCGAGGCGTACACCCTCGACGTGGTCGGCGACTGTGCGGCGTGGACCACGGTGGAACCGGCCCGGGTCTCCCTCTACCCCGGCACCTCCGAGACCGTCACGGTGCGGTTCGCGCCGCCCCGGTCCCACGAGGTCCTGGCCGGTGAGAAGCCCCTGGGCATACGGGTCCTGCCCGCCGAGCACCCCGAGTCGGTGGCCGTCCCGGAGATGACGGTGGTGGTCGAGCCGTTCCACGAGCTGCGCGCGCGCCTGGAGCCGGGGCGCCGCCGGGGCTGGCTGGGGGCCCGCTTCCGTACCGTCGTACAGAACCGTGGGAACGCTCCCACGGAGGTGTCGCTGAGTGCCCGGCAGCCCGGCGAGGAGTTGCGCCTCGCGTTCACGCCGGAGCGCCGGAAGCTGGAGCCGGGCGAGTCCGCCGAGGCGGCCCTCCGGGTCCGGGCCCGGAAGCTGATCTGGTTCGGCGCGCCGGCCGCCTGGCCGTTCGAGGTCGTGGCCGGGGAGCCGGAGGACGCCGGGGCCGAGGAGGCCCGGGTGGGGCGGCCGGAGCCGCTGCCGGGTGAGTTCGCCCAACTCCCGCTGTTCCCGAAGTGGTTGCTGATCCTGCTCGCCGCGATCATCGCCCTGCTGCTCGCCTGGTTCGCGCTGGTGCGCCCGGCCGTCCGCAGCACCGCCAAGGAGGCGGGCGCCAAGGCCGCGCAGGAGGAGAACCGGCAGCCCCGGCAGGAGGGTTCGGCCTCCGGCGGCGGGCAGCAGGAGCCCCAGGGCAAGGGGCAGGGTGCGGGCGGCGCCGACGGGTCCGGCGGTGCCACGGGCGGCTCCGGCCCGGCCGGCTCCACGGGTGGGACGGGCGGCTCCGGCGGGACCGGCGGGACCGGCGGCCAGCAGAGCTCCCAGACCATCGACGTGCAGACGGGCGCGGGTGGCCGGAAGACCGGCACCTATGTGGTCCCGGAAGGCAAGACTTTCGGTGTCACGGACATCGTCGTGGCCAATTTCCAGGGCGACGAAGGGCTGCTGACGATCTCCTTCGGGCAGCGGAAGATCACCACCATTGCCCTGGAGACGTTCAGGAACCAGGACTATCACTGGGTCACCCCCATTCAGATACCGGAGAAGGCGGCGGTCACCGTTTCCGTGACCTGCGCAAAGCCTGGGACACCGGCCACCGGTAAGCAGGCTTCCGGATGTCACCAAGTGCTCAATGTCAGCGGTGTGCTGAGCGATGTTTCGCGAGAGGAACGATAGCGCCGGATTACTGGCCTTCTGTTCCGCCTGTATGAACAGACGGGTTTCTCACCTGCGAGGATGCGCCACCCGGCGTTCATCCGGATGTGGCCCTTCACACACCCGGACACACCTGGAACGACTGGACGCGCAAATGCGCGGAGCGCGGGCAGCGGGCCAATTCCGGCGTTTCCCGGGTGATTCCAGGTCATTTCCGTGTGCGGTAAATGGACTGGACCACCCGGCCGTGCGCTCGGTGGAGCGGATCGGGACTCCATCGGTTCCCCGGAGCGACCGAAGAAATCCAGCCGATCTCGCGGGCCGGCCCGGTACTTTCTGGCTGAAACCAATCCCTCGCGCCCGGTGTGCGGACGCACCGCCCCGGAAAGGCAGCCGCCCTGCCCCCCGGCCAGGACTTTGAGACCTACTGCCCCCGCGTACGCCCTGGCAAGACTGGGCGGGCGAACGACTGACCAGCCGAAGGAGCGAGCATGCCGTCGTACCTCACCCCAGGTGTTTACGTGGAGGAGGTGCAGTCCGGAGCACGGCCCATCGAGGGTGTCGGCACCGCGGTCGCCGCCTTCGTCGGCTTCGCGGAGACCGGCCCCTTCCACCGGCCGACGCTGGTGACCAGCTGGGACCAGTACGTTTCGACGTTCGGCACCTTCACCCCGGACACGTATCTGACGCTCGCCGTCCACGGCTTCTTCAGCAACGGCGGCGGCGCCGCGTACATCGTCCGGATCGGCGGCCCCGCCGAGGACGCCCCGCGGGACGACGCGCCCGCCACGGCCCCCTCCGTGGCCATCGGCGGCTTCCTCGTCTCGGCCCGCCAGGGCGCCGGCGACGGCATCTCCATCGAGGTCGCCGACGCCGAGGGCGAGAACCCGCCGGAGGACCGCTTCCGCCTGCTGGTCCGTCAGGGCGGCAAGGTGGTCGAGACCTTCGACACCTCCGTACGCAAGAACGTCAAGGGCTACCTCGTCACCCAGGCCCGTCAGTCCAAGCTCATCGAGGTCACCGAGCAGCCCGGCGCGGCGCAGTCCCGCCCCGAGAAGCAGAGCCTCACCCTCGCGCCCGCCGCCCCGGACGCGAGCACCACCGGCCGGACCGGCCCCACCGAGTACGTGGGCGACGCGTCGGCGCGTACGGGCATCGCGGCCCTCGAGGCGATCGACGAGATCACCATGGTCGCCGTCCCCGACCTGATGAGCGCCCACCAGCGCGGCGACATCGACGACGAGGGGGTCAGGGCCGTACAGCTCGCCCTCATCGCGCACTGCGAGCAGATGGGCGACCGGGTCGCCGTCCTGGACACCCCGCCCGGCATGAACGCCCAGCGGGTCCGCACCTGGCGCAACGACGACGCCGGCTACGACTCGCGCTACGCGACCGTGTACTACCCCTGGCTGAAGGTCCTCGACCCGGCCACCGGCCGCCAGACCCTCATGCCGCCGAGCGGCCACGTGGCGGGCGTCTGGGCCCGCAGCGACGGCGAACGCGGTGTGCACAAGGCCCCCGCCAACGAGGTCATCCGGGGCGCGCTCGACCTCGAACTCCGCCTGAGCCGGGGCGAGCAGGACCTGCTCAACCCGATCGGCGTCAACTGCGTGCGTGCGTTCCCCGGCCGGGGCATCCGCATCTGGGGCGCCCGTACCCTCTCCTCGGACCCGGCCTGGCGCTACCTCAACGTCCGCCGGCTCTTCAACTACCTGGAGGAGTCGATCCTCCTGGGCACCCAGTGGGTCGTCTTCGAGCCGAACGACGACCGCCTCTGGTCGAGCATCCGGCGCAACGTCACCGCGTTCCTCTCCGAGGAGTGGCGCCGGGGCGCGCTCTTCGGCCGTACGGCGGAGGAGGCGTTCTACGTCAAGTGCGACCGGGACAACAACCCGCAGGAGTCCATCGACCTCGGCCAGGTCGTCTGCGAGATCGGCGTCGCGCCGGTGAAGCCGGCGGAGTTCGTCGTCTTCCGGCTCTCGCAGTTCTCGGACAGCACGAGTCTCGTGGACGAGTGACCGCAGTCCCTCTCCCGCAGTAACTCAGCAGACGACAACGAACGGAACAGGTGACACACAGTCATGGCAGAGGGCGACGCTCTTTCCACCCACGTCTTCGGCGTGCAGCTCGGCGGCTATCTCGTGGAGTCCATCCAGGAGATCAGCGGCCTGACCGTCGAGGAAGAGGTGGTCGAGGTCCGGCAGGTGACCTCCACCGGCAAGCAGATCATCCGCAAGCAGCCCGGCGCGCGGCAGGCGGGCGAGGTGACGATCACCCGGGGACTCGACAAGAGCAGCGAGTTCACCAAGTGGATCAAGGAGACGCTGAACAACGGCGCCGTCGACACCGCGCGGCAGAACCTCACCATCGAGATCAAGGACTCCAAGGGCGACACCGTCCGCCGCATCCAGCTGATGCAGGGCTGGGCCAGCCGCTGGGAGGGCCCCTCGCTGAAGGCCGGCGAGTCCAGCGCGGCGACCGAGACGGTCACCATCACCTTCGAGGAGATCGTGGTCGAATGAGGCGCAGGACCGTTTCCGGCGGCGGTCTGGAGGAGGTCCTGGACAGCCTCGCCGCCGCCGCGCCGGCGCAGCCCGAGGCCGCCCCGGCCCCCGCGCCCGCGCCGCCCCCGGCCGCGCGCCGGCCCGACGAGTTCGACTTCGAGCTGCCGCGCGGTTACATGGACGACGAGGGCCGGACCCACCGGACCGGGACCATGCGGCTCGCCACCGCCCGCGACGAGCTGCGTCCGCAGATCGACCTCCGGGTCAAGGAGAACCCCGCGTACCTGAGCGTGGTGCTCCTGAGCCAGGTCATCACCCGCCTCGGCACGATCACCGACGTGCACGCGGGGGTGGTCGAGCGGATGTACGCGACCGACGTGGCGTTCCTCCAGGACTTCTACCGCCGCATCAACAGCGAGGGGCACACCCACGCGGCGGTCACCTGTCCGCTGTGCCAGGGCTCGTTCGAGGTGGACCTGTCGGGTGAGCGCCTGGGGGAATCGTGACGTACGCGCCTTCCCGGCTGCGGGAGGAGATCGCGTACATCGCCTACCACTTCCACTGGCAGCGCGAGGAGATCCTCGACCTCACCCATGGTGAGCGGCAGGAATGGGTGAGGGAGATTGCGCGGATCAACACCCGCGTGAACGAGAGCGGGTGAGGGCGTGGAGTTGAGGGGCTGGTTCCGGAAGCGTCCGGCGGCGGGCGCCCCCGCGGCGGACCGGGCGCCGGGTCCCGGCGCGGGGTCCGAGGCGGCCGCCTCCCCTGGCCCCGGCCCGGCGAGTCCCGGCACGGCTGGTCCCGGCACGGCGAGTCCCGGCCCGGCGGGTTCCGGTCCGGCCGGTCCCGGCTCAGCTGGTCCCGGCTCGGACTGGGACGGCGGCTGGCGCCGCGTCGCGCCGCCGACGGTGACCGTCGCCCGCTCCTCGATCGGCGTCAGCGACGGCCTGCGCTTCCGGTCCCGCCTGGCGTCCTGGCAGAACGTGGCCTACAGCGACAACGACCTGGGCCACGCGGTCCTCCCGTCCGCCCCGGTGGGGCGCATCCACGGGGTGACCCGGACGCCGAGCACGCCCCGCAACCGCCCCGCGGAGGCGCCGCTGGTGTTGCGCGCGGCGGACGCGCCCTTGGCGCCGCTGGCGCCGCTGGCGGGTGAGGGGGAGGCCCCGCCGCGCCCGGCCGCGCCCAGGCGCGTGGTCCCGGCCGTCCCCGGATCGGCGTCCCGCCCGTCCGGGGCCGGTACGCCGCCCGCGCCCCCGCAGGCGTCCCCCGCACCGGTACGCGCCCGCCGCACCGCGCCCTCGCTGATCGTGGCGCGCCGCCCGTCGACGACCCCGCGCACCCTGTCCACCCTCGCCTCCACGGCGGTGCCCGCGCCGGACGCGGGGACACCTCCGGTACGCCGTGGGCTCGGCGACCCCCTGGGCGCGCTGCCGCCCGGGGCGGACGCGGAGGTGCGACGGCCTTCCGCCGGCGGACCGGAGCTACCGGTGGTCCAGCGCCGGGCGGACGCGTCCGCCACGCCCGGGCGCCCCGGCCCGGACGAGCCCTCGGCCGAACCCCGGTCCGCACCGGGCCTGCCGGTGGTGCAGCGCCAGGCGGACGTGTCTGCGCCCACCGGTCCGGCGGCGGGGTCCCCCGTACGTCCGACGTTGGACGGGCAGCCGCCCGTGGCGGTGCCGGGTGGGCCGGTCTTGCCGGCGGTGCAGCGTCAGGCGGAGGAGCCCGCCGCGCCGGGGGCCCCCGACTTGCCGGTGGTGCACCGTCAGGCGGACGTGCCTGTGTCCTCCGGTCCGGCGGCGGGGTCCTCCGCACGTCCGACCCCGGACGGGCAGCCGCCCGTGACCGCGCCCGGTGGGCCGGTGATTCAGCGTCGGGCGGACGCGCCCGCGTCCACCGGATCGGCGGCGGGTTCCCCCGTACGTCCGACCCTGGACGGGCAGCCGCCCGTGACCGCGCCGGGCGGGTCTGCCCTGCCGGTGGTGCAGCGTGAGGCGGAGGAGTCCGCCGCGTCGGAGCAGCCCGTGTCGGGCGCCCCCGCCTTGCCGGTGGTGCAGCGGCAATCGGACGTGTCCGCGTCCACCGGCCCGGGGGCGGGTTCCCCCGTACGTCCGACCCTGGACGGGCAGCCGCCCGTGACCGCGCCGGGCGGGTCTGCCCTGCCGGTGGTGCAGCGTGAGGCGGAGGAGCCCGCCGCGCCGGAGCCGCCCGTGCGAGGCGCCCCCGCTCTGCCGGTGGTGCAGCGGCAGGCGGACGCGTCCAGCGGGGCGGCGGCCGGGGGCTCCGTGCCTCCGGCGTCGGGTGGGCGGTCGTCCCTGGCCGTTCCCGCCGGAACCACGGGCGCCCAGGCCGGGCCCGCCCTGCCGGTGGTGCAGCGCGAGGCGGACGCGCCCGCGTCCACCCCGCAGTCCGTACGGCCCACCCTGGGCGGGCAGTCGGCGTCGGCCGGGGACACGGGCGCCCGGGCCGGGGCCGGGCTTCCCGTCGTCCAGCGTCAGGCCGACGACTCCGCCGACCCCGGGCGGCCCGCGCCGGGTGTCCCCGCCGGGCCCGGCCTTCCCGTGGTCCAGCGACTGGCGGGCGACTCCGCCGCGGCCCCGGAGGGACCGGCCGGCCCGTCCGTGGTGCGGCGGTCGTCCGCCTCCCCGGCCCCCGTGCGCGGCACGCGTCCCACCCTGGGCAAGCCGCTCCGCGAACTCCCCGCAGACGCGGCCCCGTTCGCCCCGTCCACCGCCCGTGACGCGGGCGGACCGGGCGCGCTGCCCGTCGTCCAGCGGCAGACGTCCGACGGCGCCGCCACCCCGCCCACCGGCCCCGGCTCCCAGGCCCGCACCCGGGGCGGTCTCGGCGCACCGCTCGCCGCCCTCCCGCCGACCGCCGGCACCGCCGACGACGGCCCGCACCGGGCCCAGCCGGCCGCCCCGCAGTCCGGCCCCGCCGCGCCCTCCGCGATGCCCCTGCGCGCCACGCCTCCCGCGCACCGCGCCACCGCCGACGACGGTCCGCCCCGGGCCCAGCCGGCCGCCCCGCGGCCCGGCCCCGCCGCGCCCTCCGCGCACCGCGCCGCCGGCACCGCGCCCGTCCGGGTCCAGCGCGTCCCCTCCCGCCACGGGCCCGGGCCCGCCCCCGTCCAGCGCGCCCGCGCGCTCCTCGCGGCGCGCACCCTCACCGTGCGTACCGGCGCCGCCGACGGGTTCACCGCCCCCGAGTCCGCCGCCGCGACCAGGCCCGTCGTACCGGCCACCTGGCGCCGTGACACGCCGCGCCCGGAGGCGGCGGCGCAGCCCGTCGTCCAGCGGGTCGCCGCCGACCCGGTCGCCGCGCCGCGCCCGCACGCGCCGCTCCCGGCCGCCCGGTCCGCCGCGCCGCAGGAACCCGCCGTGCCGGCCGCCCTCGCACCGGAGTCCGCCCACCGGGCCCCGGTCGTCCGCCCGCACCCGCCCGGCACCCCCCGCCCCGGCGGCTCCGCCGCCCCCGTGCAGCGCCTCGCGATGCCGGTCGTGGCGGAGACCGGGGCCCCCGCCCCGGGGCCCGAGCCGGAGGCGGGCGCCCCCGCCGGCGTACCGCAGCCCCTCGCCGTACGGCCGTCCGCTCCCCGGACCGGCCAGTCACCGCCCACGCAGGGGAACACGCAGGCGGACACGCAGGCGGTGCAGCGTGCCGTGGCCCAGGCCGGTCTCGCCGGCGTGCCGGTGACCGTCGTGCAGCGGCAGCCCGCCCGGGGTCCCGCGCCCGAACGGCCCGCCGAGCCCGCCCCGGACGTGGACGTCGAAGACCTCGCCCGACGCCTCATCGACCCCGTCGCCCGGCTGCTCAGGGCCGATCTGCGGCGGGGCCGCGAACGTTCCGGACGTCCGTACGACGGCCGCCGCTGACAGGGAAGCGCTGGAGAAGGAAAGCAACGGATGACGGACAACATCTTCGCGACGAGCGTGTTCTTCAAGCTCACCATCGGCGGGAGCGACCTCGGCGCGTTCCACACCTGTTCCGGCCTGGGCGCCGAGGTGGAGATCGAGCAGTACGCCGAGGGCGGCAACAACGGGTACACCTGGCAGCTGCCGGGGCGGATCACCTGGACCAACATCACCCTGACCCGCCCGGTCACCGCCGACACGCTCAAGATCGCGCGCTGGCTGAACGAGACGACGCAGCGCGTCGAGCGGAAGGACGGTGAGATCGTCGCCCTGCGCCCCAACCTCACCCGGATCGTCAGCTGGCAGATCCAGGGGATCGTGCCGGTCCGCTGGCAGGGGCCGTCCTTCGACCCGGCCAGCTCCCAGGCGGCGGTCGAGACGCTGGAGATCGCGCACGAGGGTCTGGTGACCTCCTGATGAACCGTCGGGAACACGTCGTGGAAGGAGGGACCCCGTGCCAGCCGCAGCCCGCACGAGCCGTACCCGCGCACAGCTGACCATCATGGAGCCGCCGTCCGACGTCGGCGCCAAGCCGGGCGGGACCCTCGCCCAGCTCACGCTCCAGTTCAACCCGGCGACGCTCTCCCTCCGCAAGTCCACCGAGTGGCGCCGCACCCCGTCCCGCACGGCGGGCGAGTCCGCGCTGCCCGAGTTCGTGGGCAGCGGGCCCCGCTCGCTGTCGCTCGACGTGTTCCTGGACGCCACCGCCACCCACGACAACTCCGTGGAGAAGGCGGTCGAGCAGCTGATGACGGCCTGCGTGCCGACCCCGAGCAGCCTGGGCCGGAAGAAGCCGTCGAGCCCCTGGGTGCGGTTCGACTGGGGGACGTCCACGACGACCTCGTTCGACGGGGTGCTGTCCAGCCTCTCCGTGTCGTACACGCTCTTCGACGTGGACGGGAAGCCGCTGCGCGCCACCTGCTCGCTGTCCATCGAGGAGGCGAGCGTCGACCCGGCCGGGCAGAACCCGACGTCCGGCTCACGGGAGGCGCGGCGCACCCACACGGTCGTCGCCGGGGACAGCCTGCCGCTGCTCGCCTGGCGCGAGTACGGCGACGCCACGGCCTGGCGCACGATCGCCGAGGCCAACGGCATCGACGACCCCATGCACCTGCCCCCGGGCAGCGAACTCCTGGTGCCCGCGCTGGAGGACGGCGCGGCGGAGGAAGGCGTACCGGAGGCGGCCCGATGACCGGCCCCGCCCGCTCCTTCGCCGCCGACCCCATCGTGGAGGCGCCCGCCGAGCTGCCCCAGGCGTGGGCCGCCCAGCTGGTGAGCTGCGCGGTGGACGAGAACATCGGGCTGCCCGCCAGTGCCGTCCTGACGTACCGCGACCCGTACCACACGCTGCTCACCGCCACCGGGATCACAATCGGCACCGAGCTGAAGATCTCCGTGGTCACCGTCCAGGAACGGGCGCGCGAGCGGCTGTTCACGGGCGAGGTGACCGCGCTGGAGCTCGACAGCGACACCACGGGCTCGTTCACCGTCGTCCGCGCGTTCTCCAAGGCGCACCGGCTGAAGCGCGGCCGCAAGGTGGTCGCGTACCGGAACATGAAGGCCGCCGACATCGTCCGCAAGGTCGCCGCCGGGGCCGGGCTGCCGTGCGGGAAGGTCGAGGCCGCCCCGGTCATGTACAAGCAGCTGACCCAGCCGAACATCTCGGACTGGGACTTCCTCCAGTACCTCGCGGGGGAGTGCGGGGCACACGTCCTGGTGGACGAGAAGGGCGTGCTCCAGTTCGTGAAGCCGAAGCCCGCCGCCTCGGCGCCGTCCCCGTCCACCTCCGCCGCGAAACACCCGATGGTCCTGGAATACGGCCGCAACCTGTTGGCGCTCCGGGCCGTGCTGACCGGGGCGGACGGGGCGGACAGCGTGGAGGTGCGCGGCTGGGACGTGGAGAACAAGGTCCGGCTGGTCGCCCGGGAGCAGTCCGTGCGGTCCACCACCGTGACCCCGGGCACCAACCCGTCGTCGGCCGCCGCCCTGTTCGGGAAGAACGCCCGGATGACCGTCGCCGACACCCCGTACCGCACGCAGGCCGAGGCCCGCGCGGTCGCCGGTGCCGTGGCCGGACGGGTCGCCTCCGGCTTCGGCGAGATCGAGGCGGTCGCCGAGGGCAACCCGAAGCTGCGGGCGGGCGAACCGGTCGCCCTCGGCAACGTCGGCCCCGCGTTCGCCGGGCGCTACACCGCGACCGCCGCCCACCACACCCTGGACCCGCAGGACGGCTACCGTACGACCGTCCTGGTCAGCACCGACCCGGACCGCTCGCTGACCGGCCTCACCGGCGGCCAGGGCGCACCCCTGCCCGGCCCCCGCATGCCGGGCCTGGCGATCGGCGTCGTCACCGACATCCGCGAGGGCCGGGGCAAGGAACGCGGCTCGGTGCGGCTGAAGTTCCCCTGGCTGGACGACACCTACGTCACCGACTGGGTCCGTACGGTGCAGTGGGGCGGGCAGGGCGGCGGCGGGGTGTTCAGCCCCGAGGTCAACGACGAGGTGCTGGTCGGCTTCGAACAGGGCCTGATCGACAGCCCGTACGTGCTCGGCGGCCTCTACAACGGCGTCGACAAGCCGTCCCCGCACGACGTCCCGCTCGTGGACCCGACCAGCGGCAAGGTCAACCGCCGTTCGCTGGTCTCCCGTTCGGGCAACCGGATCGAACTGCTCGACACCCCGCGCGGCCCGTCCGGCGTCCGGCTGGCCACCGGTGACGAGCAGCTGGAGGTCGTGCTCGACGAGCGGCGCGGCGAGATCGCGCTGAAGGTGTACGCGCGCGGCACCTCCCGGGTGCTCAGCTCCGTCTCGCTCGGCCGCACCGGGATCACGCTCGACGCGGGCGTCGGCGATGTCCATGTGAAGGGGAAGCAGGTGACCATCAACGGCAAGACCGGCGTCACCGTCGACGGCGGTCTGCTCGCCGTCCTGAAGGCCGCACTCGTCCGCATCAACTGACGCCCCGCCCCACCGAGGAGACCAACAGCCATGCCCCAGGCAGCCCGTACGGGCGACCCCACCGTCCACGGTGGCGTCATCGGCACCCCGCCCCCGGGCGCGGTCGCCGTCGCCACCGTGCTGATCGGCGGCAAGCCGGCCGCCGTCACCGGAAGCCTGCACGTGTGCGCCGTGCCCCCGCACGCCCTGCTCGGCCCCGGGAACGTCGTCATGCCGAACCCGGCGGCGGCCGTCGGCGGCGCGGTCCTGATCGGCGGGCTGCCCGCCGCCCGCATGGGCGACACCACCAGCTGCGGCGCGAAGATCGCCATGGGCGCGCCCAACGTCCTGATCGGGGGCCCGATATGAGCGAGCACGGGTTCATCGGGCGCGGCTGGGGCTTCCCGCTGCGCGTCGGCGCCACGGGCGGCATCGGCATGGTCGAGCGCGAGCAGGAGATCGAGGAGTCGATCGGCCTGATCCTCGGCACCGCACCCGGCGAACGCCCCATGCGCCCGGAGTTCGGCTGCGGCATCCACGAGTACGTCTTCGCCCCCGGTGACGGCGCGACCGCCGGGCGCATCGCCCATGAGGTGCGCACGTCCCTGGAACGCTGGGAGCCGCGCATCGAGGTCCGGGACGTGGTCGTCGCGTACGACACCGTCGAGGAAGGCACGCTCTACATCGACGTGCACTACACCGTCCGGTCCACCAACGACCTGCGCAACCTCGTCTTCCCCTTCTACACGATCCCCGAGGCGGGAGCCCGCTGATGTCCCTGACCCCGCCCAATCTGGACGACCGCCGCTTCCAGCAGCTCGTGGACGAGGCCAAGCGGTACGTCCAGCAGCGCTCGCCCGAGTGGACCGACCACAACGTGTCGGACCCCGGCGTCACCCTGATCGAGACGTTCGCGTACATGGTCGACCAGCTCCTGTACCGGCTGAACCGGGTGCCGGACCGCAACTACTTCGCGTTCCTGGACCTGCTCGGCGTGCAGCTGTTCCCGCCGACGGCCGCCCGCGCCGACGTCGACTTCTGGCTGTCCGCGCCGCAGCCGGACACCGTGCGCCTCCCGGCCGGCACGGAGGTGGCGACCGCGCGCGGCGAGACGGAGGAGGCGGTCGTCTTCTCGACCGGCGAGGACCTGGCGATCGTGCCGAGCTCCCTCGTCCGGCTGGTCACGGTCCCGGCGTCCGGCGAGCAGACCGACCGCACCGCGCCGCTCGCCGAGGGCCGGGACATCCCCTGCTTCCAGGCCCGGCCCCAGCCCGGCGACGCCCTCCTCTTCGGGCTGCCCACCGCCGTGCCCCGCTGCATCGTCGCCGTACGCCTGGACAGCCGGGTCGAGGGCGTCGGCGTCGACCCCCGGCAGCCGCCGCTGCTCTGGGAGGCGTGGGACGGCGCCCGCTGGGTGCCGTGCGCGACCGGCGTCGACTCCACCGGCGGGCTCAACAAGCCCGGTGAGATCACGGTGTTCGTGCCCGCCGGGCACACCGAGTCCGTCACCGCCGGCATCCGCGCGGGCTGGCTGCGCTGCCGGGTCACCGAGGCCGCCCCCGGCCAGCCCTTCTACTCCGAGTCCCCGACGATCCGCGAGGCCGAGGTCTTCACCGTCGGCGGCACGGCCGGCGTCGAGCACGCGGAGACCGTGCACGACGTGCCGCTCGGGACCTCCGAGGGGGTGGCGGGCCAGACGTTCGCCGCGCCCCGGACGCCCGTCCTGCTCGACGGGGAACCGCCGCTCGTGGAGGTGTCGTCGGACGGCGGCTGGCAGACCTGGACCCCGGTCGAGCACTTCGGCGCCTCCGGTCCGGGCGACCGGCACGTGCGGATCGACGCCGTCGGGGGCCGGTTCGCCTTCCCGCCCGAGGTGCGCGAGGCGGACGGCACCATGCGGGCGTACGGGGCGGTGCCGCCGAAGGGCGCCCACATCCGCCTCGCCCGCTACCGCACGGGCGGCGGCGCCGCCGGCAACGTGGCGCGCGGCGCGATCCGGGTCCTGCGCAGCTCCGTCCCGTACGTCGCCGGGGTCGACAACCGCGAGGCGGCGCGCGGCGGCGTGGACGGCGAGACCGTCGAGAACGCGAAGGCCCGCGCGCCGCAGATCCTCCGCGTCCAGGAGCGGGCCGTCACCGCCGAGGACCACGAGGCGATCGCCCGCGAGGCCGCGCCCTCGCTGCGCCGGGTCCGCTGCCTGCCCGCCGCCCCCGGCGAGGGCGGCGCGGTCCGGGTCCTGGTCGTGCCCGACGCGGTCCCGGACGAGGGCGGGCGGCTCCGCTTCGAGCAGCTGATCCCGCCGGACTCCGTGCTCGCGGCGGTGGCCGGGCGCCTGGACGAACGGCGGCTGGTCGGCACCCGCCTGGTCGTCGAACCCCCCGCCTACCAGGGCGTCACCGTCGTCGCGGGTCTGGTCGCGGACGAGGGCGACACGGACCGCGTCCGGAGCGCCGCGCTCGACGCGCTCTTCCGCCTCGTCGACCCGCTCCGGGGCGGCCCGGACGGCACCGGCTGGCCGTTCGGCCGGCCCGTGCAGTACGGGGAGGTGTTCGCCGCCCTCCAGGCCGTGCCCGGCGTCCGCCTGGTCGACGAGGTCCGCCTGTTCCCCGCGGACCCGCTCACCGGGAGGCGCGGCGGAGCGGTGGACCGGATCGACATCGCCCCGAACGCCCTGGTCTTCTCCCACCAGCACCAGATCGCGGTCACCGCCACCGGGCCCGGTGAGCGCCGATGACCCGGGCCGCCGTCCCCGGCCTCCCCAGCCGCTACCCGATCGGCGCGCTGCTGCCCGCCCTGTACGCGGACGACGACCTCGCCCAGCGCTTCACGGCGGGCCTGGACACGGTCCTCGCCCCGGTCCTGTCCACGCTCGACAACCTTCCGGCCTACTTCGACCCGGCCCTGACCCCGGACGACTTCCTGTCCTGGCTCTCCTCCTGGGTCGGCGCGGGCATCGACCCGGCCTGGCCGCAGGACCGCCGCCGCGCCGCCGTCGCCCGCGCCGTCGAGATCCACCGCCGCCGGGGCACCCGCCAGGGCCTGGCGGACCACCTGCGCCTCTGCTTCGGCGTGGAGGCGGACATCCAGGACGGCGGCGGCGGCGTCGCGTGGTCGTCCGAGCCGGACTCCGCGCTGCCGCCCGCCCCGACGGGGGAGCTGCTGGTCCGGGTCCGGTCGGACCGCCCCCTGGACGAGGCCCGCGTCCTGGCGGTGGTCCGCGCCTCCTGCCCGGCGCACCTGACCTGCCGGGTCGAGATCACAGGGAGCCCCACATGACCCGCCCATGCACGGCCTGCGGCGCCGCGAACGCGGAGGACGAGGACTTCTGCGGGAGCTGCGGTACGTATCTGGGCTGGTCGACGCGGGTGCGGCCCGGGCGCCCGGACCCGGCCCCCGAACCGGAGCCGGCCACGCCCCCGGCCACCCCGGCCACCCCGGACCCGGCCCCGGCCCCGGAACGGGGCACCACCCCGAGCCCGAGCGGACCCGCTGCCCCCGCGCCGGCCCCGGAGGCGCGTACGGCCCCGAGCCCGGCCACCCCCGCCCCGGACCCGGCCCCCGCGCCCGACCCGGCCCCCGCGCCGGCACCGGAGCCGCGCGCGCCGCGGCGCCCGGCGTGGCGGAGGACCCCGACCCCGGCGCCCGCCCCCGCCCCCGCGCCCGACCCGGAACGGGGTGCGACCCCGAGCCCCGGCGCGCCTGCCGCCCCCGCGCCGGAGGCCCCGGAGCCGCGCGCAACCCCGGACCCCGCCGCACCCGCCACGCCGGCCCCGGCCCCTACCCCGCCCCCGGCCGCCCCGCGGCCCCCCGCGCCCGCCCCCGTACGGCCGGCCCGGCCGGCCCCGCCGGGGCCGGTGGCGGAACCGGCCGACGAGCCGGTCGGCGCGGTCCTGCCCGGCGTACCCGTCGCGGCCCGGCCCACCGTCAGGACGGCCGCGGTGGACGACGAACCGGACGGCGAGCCGTGCCCCTCGTGCGGCGCGAACAACCGCCCGGGCCGCACGTTCTGCCGGAACTGCGCCGAGCCCCTGAAACCCCGTGCCACGGCAGCTCCGCTGCCCTGGTGGCGGACCAGGTGGCCGTTCAACCGCCGGGTGCGGGCGGGCTCGGGGCGGCTGCTGCGCGGCAGCCTCATCGCCCTGGTCGTCGCGGCCCTCCTGGTCGCGGGCTTCCTGCTGATCCCGGCCGGGCGGTACGTCGTGGAGGACGTACGCGACAAGCTCGGCGGCACGGGCGAGGTCTCCCCGGCCCACGTCACCGCGACCGGGTCCGCCCCCGGCCACCCCGCGAAGGCGGCGGTGGACGGCGTGACGAACACGTACTGGGGCGCGCCGAAGACGGGCGACGCGCTGACGGCGGAGTTCGAGGACCCGTTCCGGCTGGTCGGCGTCACGGTCCACACGGGCGTCTCGGCGAAGCCGGAGGTCTTCCAGAAGGGGGCCAGGCCGACCCGGGCGGACCTGAGCATCAGGACGAAGGACGGAAAGGTCCACGAGAAGACGATGACCCTGGCGGACAAGCCGGGCGAGCAGACCCTGCGGATGGGCGTCAGCGACGTCGTGTCGGTCCGCTTCACGATCCGCGAGGCAGCCGGCCGGGGCGGCGGACACCCGATCGCCCTGGGCGAGATCGAGTACTTCAAACGGACGTGAGGACCGGAGCACCCGGTGGGGGCCCGGCTCGCGGCGGCGGGAGACCGGATGTACGCCGGCGCCGCCGGACCGGGCCCCCGGGCCAGTCAACTCTGCCCCGGGGGACCTGGAACCGGGGCCGGGCGACGGGATATGCAGGAGGGGTCACAACCCCGGCAGGAAGAGGTGCCCATGCGCGGCCAGGACGGTGCTGCGAAGACCGGTGCGGATCGCGGGGGGCACGCGGCGGCCCGCAAGCCCGCCGCCGCGGCCGGGATGCCCGCCACCGAACTCCTCGCACTGCAGGGCAGCCTCGGGAACCAGGCCGTCGTCCAGATGCTGCGGGCCGCCGGCCACGCGCACTGCGGCCACGAGGAGGCGGAGCAGCCGGTGCAGCGCGCGGCCGTCACGGATGTGCTGCGCTCCGCGGGCCGGCCGCTGGACAGTGCCGTCCGCACGGAGATGGAGTCCCGGCTCGGGGCGGACTTCTCCGACGTCCGCATCCACACCGACGCCGCCGCCAAGGCCTCGGCCGCCGGGGTCGGGGCCCGCGCCTACACCTCCGGGCACCACGTCGTCATCGGTGACGGCGGGGCCGACAAGCACACGCTCGCCCACGAGCTGACCCACGTCATCCAGCAGCGCCGGGGGCCGGTCGCCGGTACGGACAACGGCTCCGGGCTCCGGGTCAGCGACCCGGGCGACCGGTTCGAGCGCGAAGCCGAGGCGAACGCGACCCGGGTGATGAGGGGGCCGGCGCCCGAACGCGGCGAAGACGCCGCACACCGGGCGGACACGAGGACGGCCGCCCGGACCGGTGAGGCCGTGCAGCGTTACGCCGACGTCGACGTGAACGGGGAAGTCCTCCGGGCGTCCGAGAACGGTCTCTTCCTGACCCGCCCCGACACCCCGTACGTCTGGGTCCGGGAGGACGCGCCGGCGGGCAGTGTCGCACCCGCCCTGAGGCGGGCGGACAACGACGCGATGCAGTGGAACGGGGGGACGTACTACAGGCACTGGCTGGGCGGCGACGTCCAGCAGGACTGCCTGCACGCCGCCGAGGAGATCATCAACAACCGTGTCCGCGAACTCGGCTGGGGCGAGGGCGAGTACAGCACGATCGAGACCACCGACAAGCGCTTCGGTCCGACCGAGGCGTTCGGTCAGGCGGACCCGTCCAATCGCCGCCAGGCCCGCCAGTTCGCCGGCCCGAAGAATGAGATGGCCGATCCCCGGGCGGGGGAGGCGTTCGTCATCGTGGTCACCAAACCCGACCCGGAGAAGGAGATGAGCCAGTTCCACGCCGGCGCGGTGGTGGCCCGCGACGGGAACGACTGCGTCGTCCTGCAAGCCTGGTCGGACGGGAACAGCCCGCCCAACCTGGCCGCGGCCGACTCCGAGATCTACACGGTGGGAGACCTCCAGCGATCGTTCCACGCGGCCTACGGCGGGCCGGGCGCCTACTTCGGCACGGTCGGAACGACGACGGTCGTCATCAAGTCACACCCCGAGGTGGCCAGGCGTCCCTGACCGCGTGCGAGGTCACAACCCCGGCGCCCCCCACACCGGAAACCACCGCGACAGGTCCTGCTCCACGCGCAGGTCGTCCCCCAGCACGGCCCGGACCTCCAGCTCCAGCCGGTTGTCGCGCTTCTCGGCACCGCCCGGGACCGGGGCGAACGGATAGAACGTGCCGCGTTTGTACAGGTACACCAGCGCCAGCGAGCGGCCCTCCCCGTCCCGGAAGGCGACCAGCGAGCACAGCAGCTGCGGGCCGAAGCCGCCGTCCTGGAGCAGGGTGTTCACCGCGTGCAGGTCGTTGACCAGCGCGGCGGTGTCCTCGGGCGGTTGGCGCGCGAGCAGCCAGGTGTAGCCGTACGCGTCGCGGCTGAACTCCACCGGGACGCCGCCGCGCCCCGTATCCGCGTCGAGCAGTTCGCGCACGTCCTGCCGGACCCGGGCGAAGGCGGAGCCCTCCACGCCCGCGAAGCACACCGAGCCGAGACCCGTCGGCGTGAGGCCCGTCGCGGCCTGGAGGGTCAGCGCGGCGGACGGGACGGCGAAGAGCTGGTCGAGGTCGGGGCGGACCGGCTTGCTGCGGCCCAGGATCGTGTCGAGCAGGCCCACGGGGACTCCTTACGGACGGACTCCTTCACGGACGGGACAGGTCGGCCGAGATGCGGGCCAGCTGGTCGAGGCGCTGCTCCAGGGTCGGGTGCGTGGAGAGCAGCCGGCCGATGCTCTCCTTCGAGGCGAACGCCGGGACGAAGTAGAAGGCGTTGTACGGCTCCGCCTTCCGCAGGTCCTCCGTCGGAATCCGGGCCATCCGGCCGCTCACCTTGGTGAGCGCGGACGCGAGGGCCGAGGGGCGGCCGGTGAGGAGGGCGGCCGTGCGGTCGGCGGTGAGTTCCCGGTACCGCGAGAGCAGCCGGGTGAGCAGGAAGCTCAGCGCGTAGACGACCGCGCTGACCAGCGGGATGAGCAGGACGAGGATGCCGATCGGGTCGTTGCTCCGGCTGTTGCGGGCGAAGCCGCCCCACAGCGCGACCCGGGTGATGATCCCGGCCAGGACGCCGAGGAACGAGGCGATCGTCATCACGGCCACGTCCCGGTGCGCGACGTGCGACATCTCGTGCGCGAGGACGCCCTCCAGCTCCTCCGGTTCCAGTCTGCGCAGCAGCCCCGTCGTCGCGCAGACCAGCGAGGACTTCTGGCTGCGCCCGGTCGCGAAGGCGTTCGGCACATCGCTCTGCGCGATCGCCACACGTGGTTTCGGCATATCGGCAAGGGCGCATATCCGGTCGATCGCCCCGTGCAGCTCCGGCGCCTCGGCGGGGGAGACCTCCCGGGCGCCCATGCTGAACGCGGCGATCCGGTCGCTGAACCAGAACTGGGCGACGAACATCCCGCCGGTGATCACCAGGATGACCGGCCAGGCCCCGCGCAGCACCGCCAGGAGCACGCCGACCAGCACCACGTACAGCAGTCCGATCAGGAACATGGTGGTGACCATACGCGTGGTCAGGCCACGGTCGGGGGCGTACCGGCTACGGGTTCTGGCCATGGGTGACCTCCACTCCTCGCCTGTCTCCATGGTGCTCCTCGGCGGCCGAAAGTGGATGCCGATGCTCCGTTCGGCGGGTATGGCCGAACATCATCTAGGCCGGGTAGATGCCTGAGGCATCTAGTGAGGGTGATCGGCAGGACCACCACACCCCCCTCGTTGCGAGGTCCGTCATGACAGAGACCCAGTCCGAGCCCATTGCCTTCCCGCAGGACCGCACCTGCCCCTACCACCCGCCCACCGGCTACCCGAGCGCGGACCGAGGCCGGCGGCCGGTGTCCCGGGCCCGCCTCTTCGACGGCCGTACGGTCTGGCTGGTGACCGGCCACGCCGAGGCCCGGGCGCTGCTGTCCGACCCCCGGCTGTCGTCCGACCGCTCGCACCCGGAGTTCCCCTTCTTCGCGCCGAGGCTCGCCGCGGTCCAGCAGCGGCGTGTCGAACTGCTCGGCGTGGACGATCCGGAGCACAACACCCAGCGCCGGATGCTGATCCCCAGCTTCACGCTCCGGCGGACGGCGGCGCTGCGGCCGCGCATCCAGGAGACCGTGGACCGGCTGCTCGACGCGATGGTGGCGCAGGGGCCGCCGGCCGAGCTGGTGGAGGCCTTCGCGCTCCCGGTGCCGTCGACGGTCATCTGCGCACTGCTCGGGGTGCCGTACGAAGACCACGAGTTCTTCGAGGACCGCTCGCGCAAGCTGCTCCGGGGACCCGGCCCGGCGGACGTGATCGAGGCCCGGGAGGACCTGGACGCGTACTTCCGCGACCTGATCGAGCGGAAGCGGCGCGAGCCGGGCGACGGGCTGCTGGACGAGCTGATCGCCGAGCAGCTGGAGACCGGGGCGGTTGAACGGGACGCGCTGGTCCGCCTGGCGGAGATCCTGCTCGTGGCCGGCCACGAGACGACCGCGAACATGATCTCGCTCGGCACGTTCACGCTGCTCCGGCACCCGGACCAGCTGGCCCGGCTGACCGGCGGCGGCGCGGAGGCGGTGCCGGCCGCCGTGGAGGAGCTGCTGAGGTTCCTGTCCATCGCGGACGGGCTGTCCCGGGTGGCGGTGGAGGACATCGAGATCGGCGGCGAGACGCTGCGGGCGGGGGAGGGCGTGCTCCTGTCCACCGCGGTGGTCAACCGGGACGCGGCCGTCTTCGAGACGCCCGACGAGCTGGACCTCGGGCGCGGCGCGCGCAACCACATCGCCTTCGGCTTCGGCATCCACCAGTGCCTGGGCCAGAACCTGGCCCGCGCCGAACTGGAGATCGCCCTGCCCGCGCTCTTCCGCCGCCTGCCGGGGCTCCGGCTGGCGGTGGAGCCGGAGGACGTGCCGTTCAAACCGGGCGACACGGTGCAGGGCCTGCTGGAACTGCCGGTGACGTGGTGACGGAGGAGAACCCCATGCGGATCGACATCGACAAGGACGTGTGCATCGGCGCGGGCCAGTGCGCCCTGGCGGCCCCGAAGGTCTTCACCCAGGACGAGGACGGCCTCAGCGAACTCCTGCCGGAGCCGGAGCCGGGCCCGATGGTCGCGGAGGCGGTACGCGCCTGCCCGGTGGGGGCGATCAGGGCGGGCTGAAAAAAACCTCGCTGGGTCTGCCCGCCGGCACGCCCGTCCGGATACGCCGACGGCGGACCACAGGCGTGGTCCGCCGTCGGTGAGACAGGACCTGGGGGCGCCGGGGTCACCGCGCGTCGCCCAGCGGGATCGGTTACTTCGCCGGCTTCTTGCCGGTCATGCCGAGATGCACCAACTGTGCCAGGTTCGGCTTGATTTCGGCCTGCTTGACGCCCCAGGCCGTGAAGCCCTTCTGGTGCGAGGCGACGCCGGCCAGCATGACGACCAGGGAGCCCGCCATCGCGGCGGCGCTGATGTCCTTGTCGACCTTGCCCTTCGCCTGGAGCTCCTTCACGGACTCCGTCAGGGAGCCGGTCACGGAGTTCAGGACCTTCATGCGGATCTTGTTGAACCGCTTGTCGCCCTCCGCCGCGCCGAGGTCGATCACGCGCAGGATGGCGTCGTTGCGCCGCCAGAAGTCGAGGAAGCCCTCCACGAGTTGTTCGGAGGTCTGCCAGCCCGACTTGCCGACCCAGGAGCGCCCGGCGACCAGTTCGGTCAGCCCGGCCCCCTCCTTGGCGACGTCCTCGGCGAGTTCGAGGACGGCGCCCTCGACGTCGGGGAAGTACTGGTAGAAGGTCGCTGGTGAAGTCCCCGCCTTCCGGGCGACGTCGATGACTTTGACGTCCCGGTACGGCGAGGAGCTGAGCATCTCGCTGAGGCAGTCGAGCAGCTTCTGCCGCGTCGCCTGACCGCGTCGACCGGCCACGCGGCCGTCGACGGTGCGTACTTGTCCTGTCATGCCGTCAGCTTACCGACGGGTGATGGGAGCGCGATTCGGCCGAAGCAAATGGGGAACGGGGCCCATGTCGACCCCGGTTCCCGGCACTCGTGCCGGCCTCGTCGCCCACAGTCTGAACAGTGTTATTAACAGCCTGTGGATAACTTCGGTGGATAACTTTCGAACCTGCGTTCGCAAACAATCGCTCCGGGGCGCGCCGCACGCACCGTAAAGCTACCGTGACGGTGACGGGCGTCACTCCACGACGGAAGGACCGGGACCCATGGCCGCGTTCGCGCAGTCCGCACCGTGCTGGGTGGATGTGCAGCTCCCCGACCTGGAGGCGGGCAAGCGCTTCTACGGCGAGCTGTTCGGCTGGACCTTCCGTCCGGCCGAGGGTCCCCGCGCCGACGCCCTCAGCGACGGGAAGCTCGTCGCCGCGCTGGCCGCGAAGAAGGACGGGCGGATGCCGACCGCCTGGGGCGTCTACTTCGCCACCGACGACATCGAGGCGTCGGTCACCCGCGTCCGCGCGGCCGGCGGCCAGGTCATCACCGAACCGGTCCCGGCCGGCCGCCACGGCGTGCTCGCCCAGGCCGCCGACCCCGGCGGCGCGGTCTTCGGCCTCTGGCAGGCCGGCGAGCGCGCGGGCTTCCAGAAGCAGAACGAGCCCGGTTCCTTCTGCTGGACCGAGGTCCACACCCGGTCCAAGGAGCGCGTCGACCCCTTCTACGAGGAGGTCTTCGGCTTCCGCTGCGCGGACGTGGACGACTCGCCCCTGGACGTCCCCGACACCGACGAGCACCGGGTGGACTTCCGTACGTGGTCCCCGCCCGGCACCGAACCGGGGCCCGAGACGGCGGTTGGCGGGCGCAGCGTCATCACGGCCGCCTTCCCCGCCGAGCTGCCCAGCCACTTCCTGAGCTACTTCAACGTCGCGGACTGCGACGACACCGCCCGTACCGTCCAGCGGCTCGGCGGCCGGGTCACCGAACCCCCGCTCGACATCCCGTACGGGAGGATGGCGGTCCTCCAGGACGACCAGGGTGCCGAGTTCGCCGTACTTCAGGAGCCTGTGTCCCGATAAGGGCGGAGTGGCACGGGACACCCCGATCCGCCCCCGGGTTCGCAACCGGGGCCCCGGCCAGGAACAATCGGGGTGCGCACCGCCGGGCCGCGTCCACTGATGAGACGCTGCACACGGCGGGATTTTCGCGGGCCTCTGTCACCTGAGGCCCGTACGGGGAGGTGGCAGGTAGTGGAGCAGCTGACGCAGCACGACCCGAGGCGGATCGGCCCCTTCGAGGTGCTGGGACGGCTCGGGGCCGGCGGCATGGGGCTGGTCTATCTGGCCCGGTCGGCGTCGGGCCGCCGGGTGGCGATCAAGACCGTCCGCACGGAGCTGGCCGAGGACCAGCTGTTCCGGGTGCGCTTCACACGCGAGGTGGAGGCCGCGCGCGCCGTCAGCGGCTTCTACACGGCCGCCGTCGTCGACGCCGACCCGCGCGCCGCCGTGCCGTGGCTCGCCACCGCGTACGTGCCCGCCCCCTCGCTCGAAGAGATAGTGAACGAGTGCGGGCCCATGCCGACCCAGGCGGTGCGCTGGCTGGCGGCCGGCATCGCGGAGGCCCTCCAGTCCATCCACGGGGCGCAGCTCGTCCACCGCGACATGAAGCCGTCGAACGTGCTCGTCGTGGAGGACGGCCCCCGGGTCATCGACTTCGGCATCGCGTCCGGCGTCTCCAACACCCGGCTCACCATGACCAACGTGGCCGTCGGCACCCCGGCGTACATGTCACCGGAGCAGGCCCGGGACTCGCGGAGCGTGACGGGGGCCAGCGACATCTTCTCGCTCGGCTCGACGCTCGTCTTCGCCGCGACCGGGCACGCCCCGTACCGGGGGGCCAACCCGGTCGAGACGGTGTTCATGCTGCTGCGCGAGAGCCCCGACCTGTCCGGCCTGCCGGACGATCTGCGCCCGCTGATCGAGTCGTGCATGCAGACGGACCCGGGCCTGCGGCCCACCCCGGCCGACCTCCAGGCCCAGCTCGCCCCGCACCTCTTCGCCTCCGGCGGCGGGGACGACGACGGCGGTACGGCCTCCGCGTGGCTGCCGGCCGCCGCGACCGAGCTGATCGAGCGGCGCCGCGGCGGTGGCCGTACGGCTCCGCCCGCCGCCCCGCCCGTGTCGCCTCCGCCCGAGCCCGCCCCGCCGGTCGCGCCGCCGCGGTCCGCCGGGACCGCGCCCCACCGGCCGCCCGGCACGGACTGGGACGGCCCCTGGCACAGCGGCGCCCCCGCCCGCCCGCCGGCCCCGCCCGCGCCGGTGCCGGACGCCGGGGGGCCGGTGCGGCTGACCGGGGTCCAGGTGCCGATCGGGCCCGGGCCCCGCGTGCGGGACGTCCGCGCCTCGGCCTCCGGCGCCGACGCGGGCCCGGCGACCGGCTGGGTCCGCCCGCCCGCCGGGGTCAACGGCACGCCCCCGCCCGTCCCCGTGCCCCCTCCGGCGCAGGCCCCCGAGGCCGCGCAGTCCGGGCCCGCCCGGTGGCGGCCCTGGCGGTTCCGCATGTCCAACGACGTGTGGGGCACGCCCGTCGTGGTCGGCGACCTGCTGTACGTCACGTCCTTCGAGGTCCACGCGCTGGACACCGGCAACGGGCGGCGCCAGTTCAAGACCCGGGACGTCGCCTGGGCGATGGCCGTCGAGGGCGGTCGCATCCACGCGTCGGACGGGCCCTCCCTCTACGCCCTGGACGCCACCAGCGGCGCCGAGCGGTGGCGGGTCGGGACCGACGCCTGGGTGTACGCCCTGAAGGCCGACCGGGGCACGGTCGTCACGGCCACCCGGGGCGGCGGCGTCCAGGCGTGGGAGGCGGCGACCGGCGAGAAGCTGTGGGACCTGAGCGGCGCGCAGACGGACTTCGAGACGCCGGAGGGCGGGCCGGTCATCCACGACGGCACGGTGTACGTCTGGCAGGACGCCCGCCTGAAGGCCCTCGACGCCCGGACCGGCGCCGAACGCTGGTCGTACCCCATCGGCGACGCGGCCTCCTGCGGCGGCGTCCCGGTCCGGGTGACGCCCGCGCCGGACGGCTACGTGTACGTCGCCGCCGGGACGCGGGTGCTGGCCGTGGACATCGCGGCCGGGCACGTCCGCTGGCACTTCGAGTGCCCCGCGGTCTTCCTGTCCCCGCCCGCCTTCGCCCCCGGCCCGGCCGTCACCGGCGGCGGGGTCTACCTCGCGGACTACCTCGGCACCGTGTACGCCCTGGACGCCGCGACCGGCAAGGACCGCTGGCGCATCGCCACGGAGGCCCGGCAGTCGTCGGAGCCGGTGCTCGTCGTCGCGGGCAACGTCCATGTGGGCAGCGGCAGCGCGCTCTACACCCTCGACGCGGTCACCGGCACCCCGAAGTGGCGGTTCGCGGCGGGCGGCGAGGTGGTGGGCGCCCCGGTCGTCGCGGACGGCCGCGTCCACTTCGGCTCCGCGGACCACGTCCTGTACACCCTCGACGCGGCGGGCGGCCAGCTCCGCTGGAAGCTCGCCACGGGCGGCGAGATCACGGGCTCGCCGGTGGCCCGGGGCGGCGTGGTGTACGCGTGCAGCAAGGACCGCTGCGTGTACGCGCTGGACGCCCTGAAGGGCACGGGCGCCCGCACACGGGCCTGAGTCTCAGCCCGACGGGCTCGGTTTCTCAGGCCCCACGTAAGGGTCGTCCCCCTCCGGCTCCGGCCACGGGCTCGTCTGGACCGAGGGCCCGGGCTCCCACGTCGGGGGCCACGTCTCGGGGGCGTCGGAGTCCGGCGCGTCGGACTCGTGGGCGCGGGGGCGGCGCCGCCCGGGGCGGCCGTCGCGCCGGTCACGGAAGGGGCTCGGCACGGCGGCCGCCGCTCCGGCGAGAGCGAGGACCGCACCGAGAACGTTGCGGATCATCTCCGTACCTCCAGAGCGCTCTCGCTCCGACGCTACGCCGCCCGTGTGACAGCCGCCACCAGACGGAGACGAGACCGTGACAGGGCCATGACCGGCCCGCCGGTCATCCACGCCATGCTGTGCGTTACGGTTCCGTGTCGCCCGGCCACCCGGCCCGGCGGGCACAACGGCACACAATCGGGGGCGGATTCGATGAGACGGCAGCACGTCAAGCTGACGGTGGTCCTGGTGGCGGTGGTACTCGCGCTCACCGGCTTCTCCAGCGGCAGCCACGGCGGGAAGAGCGGAAAGAGCCGGTCCGGCAGCCACGGCAGCGGTGGCGGCGGCGGGTGCTCCAACTCGAAGAAGAGCAACGGCACGTACCACGACACGGACTCGGACGACGACTACGACGACTACGGCTCGTCGAGCGGCTCGTCGGGCTCCACGTACACCGACCCGACCCCCACCGCCACCGCGTCGGACGCGCCGCAGGTGTACGTCTTCCGCTGCGCCCAGCCCGCGAAGGGCAAGCGCAAGGCGGTCACCGCGTCCACCGTCCGTCTGACCCCGGTCGCCTCCGGCACGCACACCTACGAGATCGACGTGACCTTCCTGGACGCGATGGGCAGCGTGGTCGACACGGGCGAGGCCACCGTGGAGGCCGACTACGGCGACACGAGGACCGTGTCCGTCCGGATGGACAGCCCGCGCCAGGTGGCCCGCGTCAAGAAGTGCGAGGTCACGGCGGAGCTGAGGTACTGAGCGCTGCCCCTGGGAGTGAAGTCGTCACCCCATGTCGAGGCCTACCACAGCAGGGTTCGGTGGCCGGCCTGGGACTGGGCGATGTCCCGCGCGGGGCCGGAGTGGTGGTCCGGGACGTCTAGGGGCGCGTGGACCGGCCGAGCGCGGACATGCAACGGCCGCGGCGGCTTCCCCTCCGCGCCGCCGCGGCCGTTCCCCCGTGCCGGTTGGACTAGTTGGGCTTCGGCGCCGAGGCGTGGGCGTCGAGCGTGGTGATCTCCTCGCCCGAGGCGTGGGCGTCGGTCGGCTTGAGGGGCTCGCTGGAGGCGTGGGCGTCCTGCGTCGTCAGCTCCTCGCCGGAGGCGTGGGCGTCGGTCGGCTTGAAGATGCCGTTGTTGTCGGCCATGAGGGTCAACTCCTGAAAGCTGAAGCGTGGATGCAGTGGATGGTGTGCCCGTCCGGCGGTTCCCCCGTGGATCGCCGGACGGTCACACCGGGCCGTTCACCCTAGTGGTGAGGCCCCCCGCCGATCCGCCTGCCCCCCGACGCGACGGATCGATGAGGAGAGAGTGGCCCGGCGCGATAAACGAATGATGAACGAGCCGGGAGGGCTCAGCACACCGACGTCGACTCCAGCAGAACACGCACGTCGTCGGCCTCGGCCGACCCGAGTTCTTCGAAGACGTTCAGCGCCTCACGCCAGCACGCCTGCGCGCGATCGGTCTGACCGAGCGGCATGAGGCTGAGGCCCAGCACGGTGAGTACGTTGGCGCGCCGCCACTCCCCGCCGATGCCGTGCAGAACGGCGAGCGCCTGCTCGGCCAGTGCGGCGGCTTGGGCGTGCTGGTCGTCGGCCAGGTCAACCTCCGACAGCCGGAACAGGGTCATGCCGTGCCAGAAGCGCTGTCGGCTCTCGCGGAACACGGTCAACGCCTCGGTGAGTACATGGCGCGCCTCGGACGTCTGACCCGCGCCGGTGAACGCCAGGCCGAGCGCGTACTTTCCGTTGGCCAGCCGGAGAGCCTGCTCCCTGCCGTCCGCCTCGTAGAGGGCGATGCCCTGCTGTGCCAGGCTCACCGCGCTCGTCTTGCGGTCCGTGGCCAGGTGCACCCTGGACATGTTGCACAGGGCGGACGCCTCGCCCGACTTGTTGCCGTCCGCCCGGAAGGCGTCCAAGGCCTGGGCGAAGTGCGCCTCCGCGTCAGCGTGTCGGTTCTCGTACAGGGCGATGATGCCGAGCTGATTGGGCGCCTGGCTCGACGAGACGGGGTCTCCGGCGGCCAGGCCCAGTTCCAGGGCTCGCAGAGCGTCGCTCCTGGCGTCGGCGAAGCGGCCGGAAATGCTGTGCACATGCGTCAGCATCGTGCGCGCCCGCGCCTCCGCCCTGACGGCCCCGGCCGCCCGAGCAGCTTCCGACACCGCCGTCGCGGCCTGGGTGAACTGGCGGGAGTTCGCACCTGATTCACCCAGGTCGACGGCGGCCATCAGAAGGTCGGCGGCCTTGCCGACCGTGTCCTTGGCCGCGGACTGCCGGGCACACGCGAGGACGCCGCTGGACTCGCTGAAGAGCCAGTCCAGTGCTTTCGTCGGCGTGGTGAAGGCCAGGCCGGGGCGGCCGGTGGGTTCGAAGTGGTCCAGGACCCGTTCCCCCGGCCGCTCCAGCGCGTAGACCCCCGCCGCCGTCGCCAGGTAGAAGTCCAGCAGCCGCGACAACGCCTCCTCCCGCTCACCCGGCTCCTGCTCGTCCCGCTCCGCGCAGGAGCGCGCGTACAGGCGGACCAGGTCGTGGTAGCGGTAGCGGCCCGGCGCGGCCGATTCCACCAGGGACGTGTCGACCAGGGCCTCCAGCAGGTCCTCCGCCACGTGCGGGTCCAGGTCGAGGAGGGCCGCCGCGGCGGCGAGGGAGATGTCCGGGCCGTCCGCGAGGCCGAGGAGGCGGAAGGCGCGGGCCTGGGCCGGTTCCAGCTGGCCGTAGCCGAGTTCGAAGGTGGCCTTCACCGCGAGGTCGCCCGCCTGGAGCTCGTCCAGGCGCCGGCGCTCGTCGGCCAGCTTGGCGGCCAGCACCGAGACGGTCCAGGTGCGGCGGGAGGCCAGCCGGGAGGCGGCGATCCGGATCGCGAGGGGAAGGAAGCCGCACGCGGCGACCACGTCGAGCGCGGCCTCCCGCTCCGAGGTGATCCGCTCCCCGCCGACGATCCGGGTGAAGAGCTGAAGCGCCTCCTCCGGTGACATCACGTCCAGGTCGACCAGATGCGCCCCGGCCAGGTCGACCATCCGCACCCGGCTCGTCACCAGCGCCGCGCACCCCTCCGTGCCGGGGAGCAACGGGCGGATCTGGGCCGCGTCGTGGGCGTTGTCCAGGAGGACCAGGACCCGGCGGCCGTCGAGCGTGGAGCGGTACAGCGCGGCCCGCTCGTCCAGCGTCTCCGGGATCGCCGAATCCGCCGTCCCGAGCGCCCGCAGGAACGCGCCGAGCACCGTCTCCGGCTCGGCGGCCCGGGCCCCCGCGCCCTGGAGGTCGACGTACAACTGCCCGTCCGGGAAGTGCCGGCGGGCCTGGTGGGCCACGTGGACGGCGAGCGTCGTCTTGCCGACGCCCCCGATCCCGGCCAGCGCGGAGACGGCCATCACGGACCCCTCCGCCGTGCCCAGCCGGTCGCCCAGCTCGCGGACGAACGCGTCCCGCCCCGTGAAGTCCGGGACGGTGGCGGGCAGCTGGGCCGGGCGGACCGGCGCGGCGGCCGGGGCCGGGTCGTCCGCCGGGCGGGCCAGTTCCTCGTCGGCGCGCAGGATGCGCTGCTGGAGCCGGCCCAGCTCCGCGCGCGGATCGACCCCCAGCTCCTCCGCGAGCAGCCGCCGGGTGTCCGCGTAGACGGCCAGCGCCTCCGCCTGCCGGCCGCTGCGGTACAGGGCCACCATCAGCAGCTCCCGCAGCCGCTCCCGCAAGGGGTGCGCGGCGGTGAGCGCGGTCAGTTCGGAGACCGCCTCCGCGTGGCAGCCGGCCTCCAGGTCCAGGTCGAGCCGGGTCTCGGTGAGCTGGAGCCGCCACTCCTCCAGCCGGGTGCGCTGGTACTCCGCGTACGGGCCGGGCACGGAGGCCAGCGCCTCGCCGTCCCACAGGCCGAGCGCCTTGTTCAGCAGGGATCGCGCCGTGTCCCGGTCGCCGCCGGCCCGCGCCTTCTCCGCCCCGGCCGCCAGCTCCTGAGCCACGGTCAGGTCCAGCGCGTCGGCGCCGGTGCGCATCGCGTAACCGCCGGAGTCGCTGACCAGCGTTCCGGGGCCGAGGACCTTGCGCAGCCGGGACGCGTAGGTGCGGACGGCGGCCAGCGCCTGCGAGGGCGGTTCGTCGCCCCAGATGCCGTCGATGAGCTCGGCGGCCGTCGCCGTGTGCCCGCCGCGCAGCAGCAACGCCGTCAGCAGCGCGCGCTGCTGCGGCGATCCGGACGGCAGTGCCTCGCCGCCCCGCCGGGCCCGTACGGGGCCGAGTACGGAGAAGTGCAGCGCGGCCTCGTCCTCCGGGCCCCGCTCGGGCGCCCGCTGCTGCGGTACGCGTACCCGTGGCCCGTCGTCACGGCCCATTGCTGCCTCCTGTCCTGCCTGCGCACAGCCCGGCACGGCCACTGTGTCCGGATCGGTCACAGACCGTCCGGATTGCTCCATACCGTTGATATCGCCGTCAACAGTCTGCCTTGCGAAGGGTCGGCCCGTCAGCAACGGATGACTCTCTGCACAAGCCCTCGACAACGATTCGAACGGGGCAGTTGGGGACAGGAAGGCACGAAGCGGGGCGCCCGTCCGGGGACGGGCGCCCCCGGTCTCAGGCCGTCGCCCGGACCACCGGCTCCTGGAGCTCGGTCACCCACCCGTCCCGGTCCTCCGGGCACTCCAGACTGATCTCGCGGGCGTACCCCGACGAGCGGTAGCCGTTGGCGTCGATCCAGCGGGCCAGGGTCTGGGCGGTGGGCAGCACGTTGTCCATGGAGCCCCGGTGCACGACGGTCGCCGCTTCGAACGCGGGCAGCTCCACCACGGTGATCCCGGTGTCACCGACCGGGCCGACGGGCGCGGAGACCGTCACCCCGGCGTGCACGACGACGCCGCCGCCGTCCGGCGCGTCCTCGTACCGGGCGATCCCCGGACCCGACGGGGTCAGGCCCGCCGCCCCGAGGAGGGGGAAGAGCCGGTCGTACAGCGGGCCGATGACCGGGGAGATGTCCTGCGGCTCGTAGCTCCCGGCCACCCCCGTCAGCTCCGCGACCCGCACCGCGGGCACCTTCTTCATCACGACGTCGTCCGTGGACATGTGTCCCTCGCTCTCGATGGACCGGAGCCTCGCCTCGACCTGCGCCAGCCGTGCGGCCGCCGCCGCCATCGCCGCCTCCAGCTCCGTACGCCGCAGCCGCAGCATCCCGCGCAGCTCCTCCGGACCCACCGCGTCGTCCAGGACGGCCGCCACCTGCTGGAGCGTGAAGCCGAGGTCCTTGAGCGCGATGATCCGGTTGAGCCGGGCGAGCTGGGCGGCGCCGTAGTAGCGGTAGCCGGTCGAGGGGTCGGTGCGGTCCGGGTGCAGCAGCCCGATCTCGTCGTAATGACGGAGCATGCGGGCCGACACCCGCCCGTACCGGGCGAAGTCTCCGATGGTGAACATGACGTCCTCCACTGCACGGCTTCACACGGTGTGAAGGTCAAGACGCTTCTTCGCGCGGCCGGGACGGGCCGCGCACGGGCAGGAGCCCCGCTCCTCCGCCGGTGCGGAGGAGCGGGGCTCCTTGGGTACTGCTCTTACCGGCCGCGATCGGCCGACCCGGGCAACTAGGCCGGGGTGACGTTCTCAGCCTGCGGGCCCTTCGGACCCTGAGTGACGTCGAAGTTCACGACCTGGTTCTCCTCGAGGGAGCGGAACCCGGACGCGTTGATCGCGGAGTAGTGGACGAAGACATCCGGGCCGCCGCCGTCCTGGGCGATGAAGCCGAAGCCCTTTTCAGCGTTGAACCACTTGACGGTTCCGGTAGCCATAAGCCCTCCTTGGGCCAAAGGGTTGCCCTGCTCCAGAACCTGCAATGAAGTCTGAAAACTACAAAAGCCTGCGGGGTCACATGCTCCGCAGGCTCTGTACTGCAAGGGAAACCAAACTGCAACTTGCCGTCGAGCCTAGCACGCAGCGTGTCCGTAAGGGTAGAGGGAAAGATCACTTCACCCGGATGTTTGATAGCTGCCCGGATGAGCCATCCGAGAGGGCCCTCCCGTGCGCCGCGGCCCCCGGTGGGGCGACCCGCCCGGGGCGGGTCTAGCCTCGCGATGTGGACAATTCAACCGTTTCAAACGTCGCGGGCGACGACCGTCGCCCCCGGCCGCGCGTCGGCCACATCCAGTTCCTCAACTGCCTTCCCCTCTACTGGGGGCTGGCACGGACCGGAACCCTGCTCGACCTGGAGCTGTCGAAGGACACCCCGGAGAAGCTCAGCGAGCAACTGGTCAGGGGCGAGCTGGACATCGCCCCCGTCACCCTGGTCGAGTTCCTGCGCAACGCGGACGACCTGGTCGCCTTCCCCGACATCGCGGTCGGCTGCGACGGCCCCGTCATGTCCTGCGTGATCGTCTCGCAGCGGCCCCTGGAGGACCTGGACCGGGCCCGCGTCGCGCTCGGCTCGACCTCCCGGACGTCCGTACGGCTGGCGCGGCTGCTGCTCGCCGAGCGGTACGGCGTCACCCCCGACTACTACACCTGCCCGCCGGACCTGGGCCTGATGATGCAGGAGGCGGACGCCGCCGTCCTCATCGGTGACGCGGCCCTCCGCGCCAACCTGCACGACGCGCCCCGCCTCGGGCTCCAGGTCCACGACCTGGGCGCGATGTGGAAGGAGTGGACGGGCCTGCCGTTCGTCTTCGCCGTCTGGGCCGCCCGCAAGGACTACCTGGCCGCCGAGCCGACCGCGGTCAAGCAGGTGCACGAGGCGTTCCTGGCCTCCCGCGACCTGTCCCTGGAGGAGGTCACCAAGGTCGCCGAGCAGGCGGCGCGCTGGGAGGCGTTCGACGCGGAGGTCCTGGAGCGCTACTTCACCACGCTCGACTTCCGCTTCGGCCCGGACCAGCTGGCGGGCGTCGAGGAGTTCGCCCGCCGCACCGGCGACGTCGCGGGCTTCCCGGCGGACGTGAAGGTGGAGCTCCTCGGCGGATGAGAACATCCCGCCGCCGGGGAATGGCATTTTCGATTTCGTTGAACGTGCGATGAATGGCGGATTGCGCAATCGGTCATCGGGGGAGACCGGCGCATTCACGCCTTTTATCGCGGTGAATGACGTCGTTCGTTCCCTTGGGGGCGAAATCGGCGGATGGTTTCTCCCGTGACCGGACGAGACTTCACGGACACGAACTAGGCTTCGGTCGGAGGTCCGGCCGGTTCACAGGGGGAGTCCTTAATATGCAGCCGCTGGAAGCCGGGGAACCGCGCAGCATCGGCTCCTACCGGCTGCTGGGCCGACTCGGCGCCGGCGGCATGGGCCGCGTGTACCTCGGACGCAGCGCCGGCGGCCGCACCGTCGCCGTCAAGGTCGTCCACCCCCACTTCGCGCTCGACGAGCAGTTCCGCGCCCGGTTCCGGCGCGAGGTGGAAGCGGCCCGGCGGATCGGCGCCGAGTGGACCGCGCCCGTCCTGGACGCCGACCCGGACGCCCCGGTCCCCTGGATCGCCACCGGCTACGTGGCGGGGCCGCCGCTCTCCGCGGCCGTCACCGAGCACGGCCCGCTGCCCGAGCACGCGGTCCGGGTGCTGGGCGCCGGGCTCGGCGAGGCGCTGGCCGCGGTGCACGGGCGGGGCCTGATCCACCGGGACGTGAAGCCGTCCAACGTCCTGCTCGCCCTGGACGGCCCCCGTCTGATCGACTTCGGCATCGCCCGGGCCATCGACGCGACCACCTCCCTCACCTCCACCGGGGTCTCGGTCGGCTCGCCCGGCTACATGGCACCGGAGCAGATCCGGGGCACCGAGATGTCGGGCGCGGCCGACATCTTCTCGCTGGGCGCGGTCCTGGCGTACGCGGCGACCGGCTCCGCGCCGTTCCTCGGCGACTCGTCGGCCGTCCTCCTCTACAAGGTCATCCACGAGGAACCGGAGCTGGGCGAGCTGGAGGGCGGGCTCCGCGAGACCATCGCCGCCTGCCTGGCCAAGGACCCGGAGCGGCGGCCGACCCCGGACGAGCTGGCCCGTCGGCTGCTGCCGGGCGGCGCGGCGGCGGCGGTCGCGGCGGGCTGGCTGCCCGGACCGCTGGTCCGCGAGGTCAGCCGGTCGGCGGTGGCGCTGCTGGACCTGGAACCGCAGGAGGCCCCCGCGCAGTCGGGCCCGGTGCCGTTCAGCAATCCGTCGTTCGGGGCGGGAGCGGGAGCGGGAGCGGGGGCGGGCGAACCCGCGCCCGGCGGCTCGGCCTCCGGCGGTCCGGGCGGCGCGCTCGGGGTCTTCGGCCCGCCGTTCGCCCCGTCGCACCCCGCGACCGCCGGGGCGGACGGCGTGCCGGGGCAGCGGACCGGCGGGCGCGGGCTGACCCTCGGCGCGACGGCGGGCGGAGACGGGACGGGGCGCCGCCGGGTGAGCTGCACGCTCGCGCTCGCGGTGGCCGGGGCGCTGGCCGCGGTGACGGTGGGCAGCGCCTTCCTGCTGGACCTGGTGCCGGGCCGGGGCGGCGACAGCAGCAACGTCGGGCGCGAATCGAGCGGCACACCATCCGCGCCGTCCGCCACGTCGGGCGGGTCCGCCGAGCTGCCCGAGGCGTTCGTCGGGACCTGGAAGGGTCCGCTCACCGAGAAGACCACGGGGCAGCCGCACGGCACGCTCACCGCGGTCTTCACCAAGGGCCGCGAGGGCGCGGACGTGGTCCACCTGACCACCTCCCTCTCCGTGGGCATCGACATCACCTGCTACAGCGTCGCCTCCCTCACCACCGCCTCCGACGACGAGCTGAAGCTGCGCGAGCGCGCCGACCCGGACCGCTCCGGCACGGCCGGGTTCTGCACCACGACGCCCGCCGACCTCCACTTCACCCGGGCGGACGACGGCACCCTCCGCTTCCGCTCCGACGAGAAGGGCGCGGGACAGCCGTACGGCACGCTCACCCGGTCCGACGGCTGACCGCCGACCCCCCTGGCGTACGCTGAACCGGTCCGTAGACCGTTGAAAAACCGCCGAAAGGTGACAGCCCGGTGACCGAGAAGGCCGACCTCCAGCCCATCCTCGACCGAGCCGCCGAAGGCGGCCGGATCACCCCGGAGGAGGCGCTCGACCTCTACCGGTCGGCCCCGCTGCACGCCCTGGGCGCGGCGGCCGACGCCGTGCGCCGACGCCGGTACGCCGGTACGGAGCACATCGCGACGTACATCATCGAGCGCAACATCAACTACACCAACGTGTGCGTCACGGCCTGCAAGTTCTGCGCGTTCTACGCCGCGCCGAAGGACACCGCCAAGGGCTGGTCCCGGGACCTGGACGACATCCTGCGCCGCTGCGCGGAGACCGTCGAGCTGGGCGGGACGCAGATCATGTTCCAGGGCGGCCACCACCCGGACTACGGCGTGGAGTACTACGAGGAGCACTTCTCGGCCATCAAGAAGGCGTTCCCGCAGCTGGTGATCCACTCGCTCGGCGCCTCCGAGATCGAGCACATGGCCCGGATCTCGAAGGTCTCCGCCGAGGAGGCCATCAGCCGTATCCACGCCGCCGGTCTCGACTCCTTCGCGGGCGCCGGCGCCGAGCTGCTGCCGGCCCGGCCGCGCACCGCCATCGCGCCGCTCAAGGAGTCCGGCGAGCGCTGGCTGGAGATCATGGAGATCGCGCACGGCCTGGGCGTCGAGTCCACCTCGACCATGCTGATGGGCACGGGCGAGACGAACGCCGAGCGCATCGAGCACCTGCGCATGATCCGTGACGTGCAGGACCGCACCGGCGGCTTCCGGGCGTTCATCCCGTACACGTACCAGCCGGAGAACAACAAGCTGAAGGGGCAGACGCAGGCCACGCTCTTCGAGTACCTGCGGATGATCGCCATCGCCCGGCTGTTCCTGGACAACGTCGCCCACATCCAGGGCTCCTGGCTCACCACCGGCAAGGAGGTCGGCCAGCTGTCGCTGCACTACGGCGCGGACGACCTCGGCTCGATCATGCTGGAGGAGAACGTCGTCTCCTCGGCCGGTGCCAAGCACCGCTCCAACCGGCTGGAGATCATCGACCTCATCCGCAAGGCGGACCGCGTCCCGGCCCAGCGCTCCACGACGTACGAACACCTCGTCGTGCACGACGACCCGGCGAACGACCCGGTCGACGAGCGCGTCGTCTCGCACATCTCGTCCGTCGCGATCGAGGGCGGCACCGCGCACCCGGAGCTCAAGCTCCTGAGCGCCAACTGACCGCGCCTTGCTGACGATCCACGCCGCCGCCCTGCTCCTGCCGGGCGGCGGCCGCGCACCCGTGCCCGGCGGCGCGGTGGCCGTACGGGACGCCTCGGTCGAGGCGTTCGGGCCGTACGGGGAACTGGCCGCCGCCCACCCCGGCGCCCGCGTCCGGCGCTGGCCGGGCGTCCTGACGCCGGGGCTGGTGCAGCGGGACGCGGTCCGGCTCCTGGACGAGTGGTACTTCCCGGACCCCCGCGAGGCGGACGCGCTGGGCACCGAGCCCCTGACCGGCGCCGCGCTCGACGCGCTGGGCCCCGAGGAGACCTGGCGCGCGGGCAGCGTGCGGCGCGGGCTGCACCGGATGCTCCGGCACGGCACGACGGCGGTGACGGCCGTCCCGGGGACACCGCCCGCCCTGCTGACGGCGGTCCGCCGGTCCGGGCTGACGGTCCTCGGCGCGTCCTCCGCCCGGAGCGGCGGGCCCCGGCTCGACCCGCTGGCCGGGGCCGGAGCGGTGGGCGAGGCGACGGCGGCACCGCTCGCCGCCGGGGGCCGCGCGGACCTCGCCGCCTTCGACGCCCCGGACGAGGCGGCGCTGCTGGCGGCGGGCGCGGCGAGCTGTGTGGCGACGATCGCGGGCGGACGGCTGGTGTACCGGGGGCGGTAGCGGCTACGGCACCGGGGGACCGCCGAGGTAGTGGCCCTCGGAGTCGTACGGCCAGGCGTTGGCGACGCAGCCCTTCAGGCCGTCGATCTGCTGCATCATCGCGGGCGCCGGGCGCCCCTCGCCGGGGCAGGTCTCGTGGCCGTGGCCCAGCCAGTGGCCGACCTCGTGGTTGATGATCAGGGCCCGGTACTCGCCCAGCGGCCCGTCGAACTCGGGCGAACCCGTCTGCCAGCGCTTCAGGTTGACCATCACGACCGTGCCGACCCGGCAGTTGACCTCGCCGTGCGTGTCGAGCCCGCTCTCGCCGCAGACGCGGTCGGTGGTCTCCGGGGTCGCGATCCGGATGACCAGCCCCGCCCGGCCCCGCGCCACCTGGCGGAACCTGTGCTCACCGTGGTGCGACCAGCCCCGGGGCGCGGCCAGGATGCGGGCGACGACGGCGGCGGCCCGGTCCGCGTCGAGCCCGGAGCCGTCCTCCACCTCCACCCGGTAGGCGCTCCCCTTCCCGCTGTCGGTGGCGGCGGCGCGGGCCACGGTGAAGGCGGCGGGTGCGGGCCCGCGCGCGTCGTTCCAGCGGAGTCCGGCGACGGCGGCCGCCGCGAGTACGACGGGGACGACAGCCCATGCGAGCAGCCTGTTCCGGCCGCTCTCCCCCCGGCGCCCATTCCTTCCGGGCATCCGTAACCCTCCCCAGCGATCGGCGATCCGTCCCCCGCTGTAGGACCGGTGATCGGGGTGATTGGTTCAGTCCACATCCACATCGAGTCGTGGAGGGGCCGCCCGGAGAATCGTTACGGCACCGAGGGTCCGCCCAGGTACGTCCCGTTTTCGTCGTACGGCCAGGCGTTGGCGACGCACCCCTTGAGCCCGTAGATCTGCTGCATCATCGCGGGGGCGGGGCGGCCCGCGCCGGGGCAGGTCTCGTGGCCGTGGCCGAGCCAGTGGCCGACCTCGTGGTTGATGATCAGGGCCCGGTAGTCGTTCAGCGGGCCGTCGAACTCGGGCGAACCGGTCTGCCAGCGCTTGAGGTTGACCATCACCTTCTCACCGATCCGGCAGTTCACCTCGCCGTGTGTGTTCATCCCGCCCTGCCCGCAGATCCGGTCCGTGGTGGCCGCCGTCGCGATGCGGACGACCAGCCCGGCCGGGCCCGAGGCCACCCGGTGGAACGTGCGCTTCCCGCCCTGCCCCCAGCCGCGCGGTGCGGCGAGGATGCCGGCGATCCGGTCGGCGGCCTCCTCCGGGTCGACGCCCGAGCCGTCCTCGACCTCGACGCGGTACGCGTACTGCCCGGACGACGACGCGTCGGCGCGGGCGACCGTGAAGGTGCCGGGGCCGGAGGCGGGGACGCGCACCCGGGTGGGGCTGGGGGAGGGGGACGGGGAGGCGGACGGCGAGCGGGACGGCTTCGGGCTCCGGCCGCCCTTCGCGGACGGCGTGGCCGAGGCGGGGGACGCGGCGGCGGCCGACGGGGTACGCGCGGCGGCGGACGCCGGGGACCCCTCGCCGCCCGCCCAGCGGGGTGCGAGGAGCACCACGACGCCGATCAGCGCCGCCGGTACGGCGACGGCGGCCACTATCCGTACGCGGCTGCGCCGCGCCCGTCTCGCGCGCCGGCGCCCGCCTCCGCCGTGCCGCCCCCGCCTGCTCTCAGCCCCCACGGACAGACCCCTCCCTGGCTTCCATCGGACGTGCGTCCGCGTAAGCGACCAATTCCATGAACCGCGCGTCCCGGGCGACGACCAGCAGGTCGTCGGCGGTGACCGGCGCCGACACCATCGCGTCGGTGTCGCCCCCCACGGCGAGCGTGACGCGGCTGTGCCCGTACGTGAAGCGGACGGTGACGCTGGTGACCGTCTTGCCCCCCTCGGCGTTTCCGGCCGCCGTGATCGCCTGGGCCATCATGCCCCCTGGCAGTGACACCTCGTCGCACCGGAGGTGCTTCACCGCGACATCGAGACAGGCCCGGTCGGCCCGGGCCGCCTTGCCCGTGGCCAGCGGGCGGACCGAGAAGGAGAGGGGGAAGGCAGGGCCGCCGTCCGCCCCGCCCTGGTACCGGTTGACGGCGATGTCGACCGGACGGACCGGGCCGAGCGCCTCGGGCAGCAGGGATTCCAGCACCGCCGCCGCCTCGTTCTGGAAGCCCCGCTGCCGCGAGGACTCGCGCTCCGGCAGGTCCGCCATGGAGGACTCGCCGGGGCTCGGCTCGACGTGCACGGGGGCGCGGACGGGCACGGGCGCGGACGTGGGCGTGGGGACCGGCGAGGTCTGCGAGGCGGCCGACCAGCCGCGTGCCGGCTCCCCGTCGCCGCCCCACACCGGCAGGGCGGCGCCGAAGAGCCCCAGGCCGACGATCGCGAGCGCCGTCGCGCCGACGGCGGCCCGGGCCCGGACCCGGCGGCGGCGCCCCTCGGCCCGGGCGCCGGGGACCAGATCGGGCAGTGGCGGCGCCCCGTCGGTGGCCCGCTCCATGGCGGTCCGGACGAGCAGCTCGTCGTCGTCCCGGCCGGGCCCGTCGCCCGGAGCGGTGTCCATGAACACGTACACGGTGTGACTCCTCAGCTTCGGGCGGTGTAGAGGTGCGCGTCGCCCAGGCGGGCGCGCAGCGTGGCCAGCGAGCGCGAGCACTGGCTCTTGACGGTGGACGGGCTGCACCGCAGCAGGTCGGCGACGGTGTCCACGCTCAGGTCCTCCCAGTAGCGCAGGACGACCATCGCCCGGGCGCGGGGCGGCAGTTCGGCGAGGGCGGCGAGCAGGGTGACGGTGAGCTCGGGGCCCACCGCCGGGGCGGGCGCGGCGATCGGCGTGTGGGCGAGGAGGTCGCGCAGCCGGCGGCGCCGCTCGGCGATGTAGGTGCGGGTGAGCACGGTCCGGGCGTAGGCGTCCGGGTGGTCGGCGGCGCGGACCCGGTGCCAGTGCTGGAACAGCTTGGCCAGCGTCGTCTGGGTCAGGTCGCGCGCGGCGTCGGCGTCACCGCAGAGCAGGTACGCGGTGCGGTAGAGCCGGTGCTGACCGGCGCGGGCGAACTCCTCGAAGCCGTCGGCACCCCGGGTGGCTCCCGTGAACATCTGCCCCCTCCCCCCCTCGAAGGTCTCTCCCTGACTACTGAGTGCCGCCGGACGGAAAAGGTTGAAGCGGATTTCCGCCGGGGGCGTCCGCCGCCGGCCGGCACGGGGCGGGCTGCTTGAATGGGGTGCGTGACCCGAGCCTCCCTGGACAAGCAGCCGCACGAAGTCGCCTCGATGTTCGACGACGTGGCGGCGAACTACGACCTGACCAACGACGTGCTCTCGCTCGGCCAGGACCGGCTGTGGCGCAAGGAGGTCGCCAAGGCGGTGAACGCCCGGCCCGCCGAGAAGGTCCTCGACCTGGCGGCCGGCACGGCGACGTCCTCGCTGCCGTTCGCCGCGACCGGCGCGTACGTCGTGCCGTGCGACTTCTCCATCGGCATGCTCCGCGAGGGCAAGAAGCGCCACGCCTGGCTGCCCTTCACCGCCGGCGACGCCACGAAACTCCCGTTCCGTGACGAGACCTTCGACGCGGTGACCATCTCCTTCGGCCTGCGCAACGTCCAGGACACGGACACGGCGCTGCGCGAGCTGCACCGGGTCACCAAGCCGGGCGGCCGGGTCGTCATCTGCGAGTTCTCCCAGCCCGTCTGGACCCCGTTCCGCACGGTCTACATCGAGTACCTGATGCGCGCCCTGCCCCCGGTCGCCCGCGCGGTCTCCTCCAACCCCGACGCCTACGTCTACCTTGCCGAGTCCATCCGCGCCTGGCCCGACCAGGCCGGCCTGGCGAAGAAGCTCCAGCAGGCCGGCTGGTCCCAGGTCGCCTGGCGCAACCTGACGGGCGGCGTGGTGGCCCTGCACCGGGGTGTCAGGGCCGCCTGACGCTACCGGGCGTACATGCCGTAGCCGCCGACCCCGGTGTACACCGAGTCGGCGACGCGCCGGTGGACGTACTTCGGCCCGGCGGGGTCCTTGCCCCTGTCGGTCGGCGGTGTCTGCGCCGTCGTCCCCGTGATGAGCGTCGTGGACCCGCCGCCGTCGAGGTTGAGTACGTCGACCAGCGCCAGCTCCGCCGATTCCAGCAGCCGGGCGAACGCGCGGAGCGAGTCCCCGTCCTCGTGGGTGGTCGAGGGACTGTCCTGAAGCTGCCCGGCGAGGGTGATGAAGACCGGGTGGCCCTTGGTGTTCGTACCCAGGGCCGTCCGGGAGTCGGTGCAGATCGAGGTCGTGCCGTCGGCACCGGTCACCCGGCCGTTGCACGAGTCGGGCAGCTCGGCCGGGACCCGGTTGGTGCGCAGCAGCTGGTGGAACGAGCCGACGACGTCGACCGACGCGTCCAGGGGTATGTCCCGGTCGAGTGTCACGTCGTGGAGCTTCTGGTCGACGGACACGTGGTCGTCGCGGGTGAGATGGGTGCGCAGCCAGTCCGCCCCGGTGCCCACCCCTTGCAGAATCCGGCCCCCGTCGGGGACGTGGACCTGCTCGGCCGCCGTCCGGCCGCCCCGGCCCTCCCGGGCGTCGGTGACGACGCCGTGCGCGTCGAGGACGACCTCGAAGCCGGGGTCGTCGTCCGTCGTGATCCTCGGGTCGATCCCCGGCTTGGGCACGGGGATGCCGTAGTCGTCGGTGAACAGGACGATCTCGTCCGGGTCGGTGTACAGCGCCTTCTGGTCCGGTACCGCCGTGTCCTCGGCGTCCCGGGCGCAGCCCCGGCTGCGGCCGGGATCGCGATTGACGTCGTCGATCCGTACGGTCGCGCCGGACGCGGTGGTCAGCTTCATGTCCGTACGGAGCTTGGTGATGTACGGGATGCCGTACTGGAGCACCACCCCGTTGCTGCCGGCCCCGTTCATCCAGCAGCTGGAGCTGTGCAGGACGCCGTCGGTGACCGAGACGCCCTTGTGCGCGAGCGTGGTGCCGTCGGCGCCGGCCGGGAGTACGAGGTCGGGGTGGGCGGGCTCGCCGTCGAACAGGCCGCCGTTGACCCCCGCGTAGGGGTGGCGGGCGGCGACCGTCGAGACTCCGGCGAGCTGGTCGGCGACCGTCTCGGGCAGTCCGTCGGCCGGGCCGACGACGCTCTCCAGGGTGAGCGCGGAGGCGGTCGGGTCGATCTCGACCAAGTTCAGGACGCGGCCCAGCGTCCGGTTCTCGGGCACGCGCTCGGTGTACCGGGTCAGCGTGACTCCGGTCGTGATCTTCGTCTGGGGCTGCTCGTCCCAGTTGGCGGCCAGCGGGCTCGTCGGCGCGTCGGCGGCCGGTGCGCCGGGAGCGGTGAGGACGAGGGCGCTCAGGGCCGCCGCCACCGTCGCCCAGGTGCGGGTGAGGGATCTGCTCATGACTACTGGCACTCCGAGGTTCCGTTGACGAGCTCGTGCGAGCGGAAGGTTCCGGCGAAGGGCGCTGGGACGGTGGTGCTGTCGCCCTTCAGCACGACGTAGGCGCCGTACTCGGTGGCCGGAGCGGCCGGGTCGGTCCAGGTGCCGGTGAACTTTTCGGTCGGGTAGAAGCAGACATGGCGTGCGGTGCGGTTCCACACGGAGACGGGTGCCACCTCGGCGCCGTACGCGTTGCCGTAGTTCTTCGTGGCCGGGTCGGTCACGGGCATGTGCACCGTCATCCGGCCGCGCCCCGCCGCCTCGGTGAAGGTGCAGACGCGGTTGTCGGGGCAGCGCTCGAATCCGGTGAAGCAGTGGGCCCGGGAGGGGACCAGTTTGTGGGAACTGATCTTGCCGGCGAACCGGGGGTCGCCCCCGTACTCGTCGTCATTGCCGGGCTTGATCGTCTGGAGCAGCCCGCCGAAGTCGGTGTCCACGTACACGCAGGCCCAGTAGGGGGTGTTGTTCTGCGCGGAGAGTGTCGTGTCGTCCCAGGAAGCGTCGTAACGCGTCCCGTCGTCCTGCACGGTGAACGTACGCTTCGTGCCGCCGCCCTCCGACGCGCTGTACAGACAGAGCTGTCCGGCCGGGCAGTCGTCGAACGCCTCGGCGTTCGCCGGGAGTACGAAGAACGTGGAGCACAACAGGGCGAGGGCTGCGGCTATCAGGGAGCCGCGCACCGTGATGAGTTTCTTGATGGTCACGGCAGATCATCGCACCACCCCACGAACGACAAGGGCACGGGACTGCGCGGTGAACGCGCGAAAGCGGTCGCCGGTATTCCGAGTTGACGGGAACCGGTGGACGGGGAAGATGTGTCCGTTGATACGGCACGCGTCTTCCCCGTTTCCGTGTGTCACCGTCTCGCCCGTCCCCGGCCCGTTGCGGAGCTCTCATGCCCTCGTACTGCCCGTTCTGTGGAACCCAGGCGCCCGACGAGGCGCGCTTCTGCATGAAGTGCGGGCGGGAACGCCCCGCCGCGCCCGCCGCGCCCCCGCAGCCCGCCGCCCCGCCGCCGCCGGCCGGGGCGCCGCCCGTCGAACCGCCCGCGGTGCCCGCCTACATGACGCGGCCCGCCGCCCCGCCGCCCGGGTACGCGCCGGCGCCGGCCGGGCCCTCGCCGGCCGGGATCTTCTTCGGGCGGGTGATGCGCGGGGACTGGGCGGGCTCGCTGAAGGCGGCCGTCTGGCCGACCGGGCTGATCATCGGGCTCGCCGTGGCGCTCGCCATCCCGGACTACGGGCAGGGGGACGACGTCGTCGTCGGGTGGAGCGACCGGCTGCGGATCGCGCTCGCGATGCTGCTCCAGGCGTTCGGCGGCGGCTTCGAGGTCCAGGCCGTCCTGCCGGGCGGCGGCGGATACGGGGGCGCTTCGCCGTACGGGGACACGTACGGCGACTTCGATCCGGGCGGGCAGAGCCAGACGTCGCTCTCGCTGATCCCGCTCACCGTCACCGTCCTGTGGATCGGCGCCCTCGTCCTCGGCGCCAGGGCCGTCCGCCGACAGGGCGGCGGGCTCGACGCGGCGGTCCGGATCAGCGTCGTGGCCACCGCCGCGGTCCTGGTGCTCGGGCTCTACGCCCAGCCGGAGATCGAGAACTACTCGCTCCACTCCTCGCCGGTCCTCGCGGCGCTCGGCGCCCTCGCCCTCGCGCTCGTCACCACCTGCGCCGTCCTGCAACGCGACGTCGCGGCCGCCTGGCTGGCCCAGCGGCCGGGCACGCAGAGCTTCGTACGCGCGGCCGGGACCGCCGTCCGCGCGCTCGGCGCCGTCCTCCTGCTCTGCGGCCTGATCGGCTACATCACGTACGCCACCCTGGACGACGTCGACGGCACGGCCCTGCTGATGGCCCTGCCGCTGCTGCCCAACATCGCGCTGATGGTGCTCTCGGTGAGCTGGGGCGGCTCCGTCGAGTACGACATGCAGGGCCGGGCGGACCTCATCGGCCCCGGTGCGGAGCACGGCTCCTTCGGGCTCGGTGAGCTGAGCGACGCGGCCAACGACTGGGCCCTCGTCGGCGCGCTCGCCGCCGGCGTCGTCTGCGCGCTCATCGTCGGGCTGCTCGCCGGCCGGCGCTCCGCCGACCGGCGCGAACAGGTCACCGCCGGCGGCCTGTTCCTGCTCGGCTTCCTCGCGCTCACCGCGATGAGCGGCCTGTCCGCCGAGTTCTCCGGCAACGTCGCCGACATCGGCGGCTCGGGCACCCTGGAGGTCTCGCCCAGCGTCGCCGACGCGCTGCTGTTCGGGCTGCTGTGGGTCGGCGGCGCGGTGCTCGTCGCGCCCTACCTGGCGCGGATGGCGGGCGGCGGCGGACCGGGCGGCGGCTCCCCGGCCCACCCGGCCCCGCCGAGCCCCTACGGCCCGCAGAACCCGGGCCCGCACGTCCCCGGCCCGTACACCCCGGCCCCCGGCCCGTACACCCCCGCCCCCGGCCAGACCCCGCCCCCCGGCGCGTACGCCCCGAAGCCCGGGCCGCAGGGGCCGGGCCCGTACCCCCCGCCCGCGCAGACCACGGCCGCCGAGGCCGCCGCACCCGCACCCGTGCCGGCCGCGGAGCCGCCCACCAGCACCCTGCCCGGCCCGTACGTCCCCGCCCCGGCCCCCGCGCAGCCTCGCGCGCCCCGGCGCCGGCGGGCCGTCCTCGTCTGGGGCGCCACGCTCGCCGCCGCCCTGGTCCTCGGCGGCGGGGCCACCGCGGGCACCCTCGCCCTGATGGACCGCCACGACGACGGACCGGGCACCTCGGAGAACGGCGAGGACAAGGGCCGCGACCGGGCGACGCCCGCCCAGGACCGGACGAGCGAGGCCCCCTCCCCGGCGGCCACCGCCACCACCGGCCCGGCCGGACCCGTCGTCCCGGACGGCTACCGCCGCGTCGCCGACACGGCCGGCTTCTCGCTCGCCGTGCCGGACGACTGGGAGCGGCAGAGCGAGGAGAACCACCAGGTCACGTACGCCGGGTCGGCGGGCGACACCGGCCTGCTCAAGGTGGGGGTCGTCGCGGACGCCCCGTACACCTCGTACGAGAACTTCAAGGCCCTGGAGAAGACCGCGTCGGCCAACCAGCGGAACTACCAGCAGGTCCAGCTGTCGGCCAACACCTTCCAGGGCCGCCCGGGCGCCCGGTGGGAGTACACCTACGAGGACCGGAGCGGGGTGCCCATCCACGCGATCGACCAGAGCTACATCGCCGAGGACGGCACCGAGTACGCCGTCTACGTCACCGAACGGGACGTGGACTGGGTGGGTGCCCGGGAGGTCTTCGACACCGCCCTGTCCACCTGGATGCTCAACGACGTCGACTGACCGTCAAAGCTCCAGCCGGAAGCACCGCACCTCCTGGCCCGGCAGCGACGTCGTGAAGGTCTCGGCCGGCTCCATGCCGAGCCGCCGGGCCACCGCGGCCGACCGCTCATTGAGCACGTCGACCGCCGCCACCACCCGTTCCACCCCCGCCGCGCGCAGCCGCTCCAGCGTGAGGCGTGCGGCGGCCGTCGCGTATCCCAGTCCCCAGGCCGGCCGGGCCAGCCGCCAGCCGATCTCGGTCTCGCCCACCGGTCCGTACGCCGTCGGCCCCCACGGCTGCGCGCCGGTGAAGCCGACGACCCGCCCCTCCCGGTCGAGCACGGTCCACAGGCAGTACCCGAGTTCGGCGTCGTGTCTGCGCTGCCGCGCGGTCCACTCCTCGTACATCGACAGCTCCTCCGGCCGCCCGCCGAAGAACCGCATCACCTCCGGGTCGTCGAAGGCCCGGTGCCAGGCGACGGCGTCCTCGTCGGTCGGGACACGCAGCTGTACGACGGGGGGAGCGGCAGGCGCGATTGACATGAGGCAGCCCTTCGGAGGGTTGATCGGCAGGCCCCCATAGACTGCCTTGGACCTGTGCCGCGCGGCACGCGAATTCGAGTCTTCGGGAGAACCGACCGTGACCGAACCCCTGTCCGAACACAGCGCGGACGTCATCGTCGTCGGGGCGGGCCCCGCCGGCTCCACGACCGCGTACTACCTGGCCAAGGCCGGACTCGACGTCCTCCTCCTGGAGAAGACCGCGTTCCCGCGCGAGAAGGTCTGCGGCGACGGCCTCACCCCGCGTGCCACCAAGCAGCTCGTGGCCATGGGCATCGACATCTCCGAAGAGGCGGGCTGGCTGCGCAACAAGGGCCTGCGCATCATCGGCGGCGGCGTCCGGCTCCAGCTGGACTGGCCGGATCTCGCCTCCTACCCGGACTACGGACTCGTCCGCAAGCGCGACGACTTCGACGAGCAGCTGGCCCGGAACGCGCAGAAGGCCGGTGCCCGGCTGTACGAGCGGTGCAACGTCGGCGCCCCGGTCACCGACGAGCGCACCGGCCGGATCACCGGGGTGCACGCCAAGCTCGGCGAGGAGAAGACCCCGGTCACCTTCCACGCCCCGCTCGTGGTCGCCGCCGACGGCAACTCCACCCGGCTCTCCCTCGCGATGGGCCTGCACCGCCGCGAGGACCGCCCGATGGGCGTCGCCGTGCGGACGTACTTCACCTCGCCCCGGCACGACGACGACTACCTGGAGTCCTGGCTGGAGCTGTGGGACCGGCGCGGCCCCCAGGAGAAGCTGCTGCCCGGCTACGGCTGGATCTTCGGCATGGGCGACGGCACCTCCAACGTCGGCCTCGGCATCCTCAACTCCTCGTCCGCGTTCAAGGAGCTGGACTGGCGCGAGGTCCTGAAGGCGTGGTGCGCGTCCATGCCGGAGGACTGGGGGTACACCCCGGAGAACATGACGATGCCGATCCGGGGCGCCGCCCTGCCGATGGCCTTCAACCGCCAGCCGCACTACACCAAGGGCCTGCTGCTCGTCGGTGACGCGGGCGGCATGGTCAACCCGTTCAACGGTGAGGGCATCGCGTACGCCATGGAGTCGGGCCAGATCGCGGCCGACGTCATCGTCCAGGCGCACGCCCGCGCGACCCCGGCCCAGCGGGAGCTGGCGCTGAACAACTACCCGAAGGTGCTCAAGGAGACCTACGGCGGCTACTACACGATGGGCCGCGCCTTCGTGAAGCTGATCGGCAATCCGAAGGTCATGAAGGTGGCGACCCAGCGCGGCCTGACGCACCCGCTGCTGATGAAGTTCACGCTGAAGATGCTCGCCAACCTCACCGACCCGACCGGAGGCGACGCGATGGACCGCGTCATCAACGGGCTGGCGAAGGTGGCGCCGCGCTCGTAGCGCCCGTTCACAAACGAAGGAGCCGTCGCTCCCGAGCGGGGGAGTGACGGCTCCTTCGTGTGCGTGACGTGCGGATCACGCTTGTGAATCCGTGAACGCGGACGGGGCCTAGAGGACGCGGACCGCGCCGGTCGGCATGTCGTAGTCCAGCGAGCGCTGCACGACGCCGGTGAAGGAGTTCTGCGCACCGACGAACTGGCCGCCGCCCACGTAGATCCCGACGTGGTACGCGCTGCCCGCGCCGCCCCAGTACAGGATGTCGCCGGGCTGGAGGTTGCTCAGCGAGACCTGGGTGCCGGCGGTCGACTGGCTCTGCGAGACGCGCGGCAGGTCGACGCCCACCGTGCGGAACGCGGCCTGGACCAGGCCCGAGCAGTCCCACGAGTTCGGGCCGGTGCCGCCGGACACGTACGCGTCGCCGACCTGCGCCCGGGCGAACGCGACGACGGACGCGGCGGAGCCGGTGGCGTTGGAGGAGTACGAGGTCGTGGCGGCGCTGGTGGAGCCGGACGACGAGGAACCGGTGTTCTGCTGGAGCGTGGTGCGCGCGGAGTCGCGGGAGGCGCGCTCGGCGGCCTCCGCCTTGGCCTTGGCGGCTGCCGCGGCCTTCTTCTTCGCCTCGGCCTTGCGGACGGCCTCGGCCTTGGCCTTCTTGGCGTCCTTGGCGGCGCTGCTGGCCGCCGCGTCCTCCTGGGCCTGCGTCTCCAGGTCCAGGGCGACCTGCTGCGTCGCCTCGGCGGAGGCGGCGACGGTGGTGGAGAGTCCCGCCGTGATGGTGGGCATCTCGATCGTCTGGGTCACCGGTTCGGCCTGGGCCGGGCCCGCGGCACCCGCGACCGCGATGGTGCTGAGGACGCCACCGGCAACTCCGGCACGCAGCGCCGTCGTCGAGGCGTTCCGGCGGGGCTTCCGGTGGCTGGGTATGAGAGCGGTGTGGGACATGGGTACTAGCGCTATCAGGGCGTGCGGGGTCCCATCAAGAAACGTGTGTTGCGACACAGTTACGTCCGGAATCTGTGAATCCGCTTTCTGAGGGCCTTTATTGACGCCGTAACGGGCAAATCGGGCAGTCGTGATCATGGCTGTGATCATGGGTTATCTGCAATACGCCCGAATTGCCCGCCGCTTACCACCCGTTCACACAGTTGGCCAAGTCCGCTTCTATAACGGCTGATGTGGAGTGACGCAGCTCACAGCATGGTCCTGCTGTGACGGGCATACGCGGCTCCGGCACGGGAAGCGGCGGTCCGCGTCCACTTCATTCCGTGTGAACCCCCGCGCGAGTGACCCCGGTCCGGCCCGCACCTTCGGTCACCCCGACCCGGCCTTCGCGGTCCCAGAGTGGGGCAGATCCCTTTATCACCCCATCGTGTCCATCGCCAATTTTGCGCGCAGCGCCGCGGCTTGATAGTGCGACACCCCTTTGACCAGCGACGACGGCAGGAGATGTCACCTCTCGTGATCACTCGGCCGCTTCGTGTACGAAGATCACCGCTCATCCGACTTCATGATCGTTCGTCAGGTGGTGGAGATCACAAAGACGTTGGTGACCCCCGTGTCGCAGATCACAGGACGGCGGGCATAGGATGCGGGGCAGTCGGGCTTGTGAACTGCCTCACATGTGCACGATCTTGGTGAGGCGGGGAGCCGGTTCGCCCGATGCGGTCCAACGGTCAAGGACGACTGGAAGGAGCGAGGAGCGTGAATGCCTACGCGCCCATCCTCGTGCTCGGCGCCCTCGGGGCAGGGTTTGCGATCTTCTCCGTGGTCATGGCCACGCTTATCGGCCCCAAGCGGTACAACCGGGCAAAGCTCGAAGCGTACGAGTGCGGTATCGAACCGACACCCACGCCGGCCGGAGGCGGCCGCTTTCCCATCAAGTACTACCTGACGGCGATGCTCTTCATCGTCTTCGACATCGAGATCGTCTTCCTCTATCCCTGGGCGGTCAGCTTCGACGCCCTGGGGATCTTCGGGCTCGTGGAGATGCTGCTCTTCGTGCTCACCGTCTTCGTCGCCTACGCGTATGTGTGGCGGCGCGGCGGTCTGGAATGGGACTGAGGGGCTGAGGGGCACACCATGGGACTCGAAGAGAAGCTGCCGAGCGGCTTCGTTCTGACCACCGTCGAGCAGGCGGCCGGCTGGGTGCGGAAGTCCTCCGTCTTCCCGGCGACCTTCGGCCTCGCCTGTTGCGCCATCGAGATGATGACCACCGGGGCGGGCCGCTACGACCTGGCCCGCTTCGGCATGGAGGTCTTCCGCGGCTCGCCGCGGCAGGCGGACCTGATGATCGTGGCCGGGCGGGTGAGCCAGAAGATGGCGCCCGTCCTGCGGCAGGTCTACGACCAGATGCCGAACCCCAAGTGGGTCATCTCCATGGGCGTTTGCGCATCATCGGGCGGAATGTTCAACAATTACGCCATTGTTCAGGGTGTTGATCACATTGTCCCGGTTGATATTTATTTGCCGGGCTGCCCACCGCGGCCCGAGATGCTGATGGACGCGATCCTCAAGCTGCACCAGAAGATCCAGGGCTCCAAGCTCGGGGTCAACGCCGAGGAGGCCGCCCGCGAGGCGGAGGAAGCGGCGCTCAACGCCCTGCCCCTCATCGAGATGAAGGGGCTCCTGCGATGAGCGACGAGCTGAACGGCTCCGCCGTCCCCGCCCCGCGCGACGAGCACGGCGAGGTCATCGGCGTACGGAAGGGGATGTTCGGCGCCAACAACGGCGGCGACACCTCCGGATACGGCGGCCTCATCCGTACCGTCGCCCTCCCCGGCGCCTCCTCCCGCCCCTACGGCGGCTGGTTCGACGAAGTCGCCGACGAGCTCGAAGGCGCCCTGGAGGAGCAGGACCTCCTCCCGGAGAACGCCATCGAGAAGACGGTGGTCGACCGGGACGAACTCACCTTCCACATCGCCCGCGAGCACCTGGTCACCGTCGCCAGGACCCTGCGCGACGACCCGGCGCTCCGCTTCGAGCTGTGCACCGGCGTCAGCGGCGTCCACTTCCCCGGCGACAAGGGCCGCGAGCTGCACGCGGTCTACCACCTGCGCTCGATCACCCACGGCCGGCTGATCCGGCTTGAGGTCTCCACCCCGGACGACGACCGCCACCTGCCGTCCCTCGTCCCGGTCTACCCGACCAACGACTGGCACGAGCGCGAGGCGTACGACTTCTTCGGGCTCGTCTTCGGCGGGCACCCCGCCCTCACCCGGATCATGATGCCGGACGACTGGCAGGGCTTCCCGCAACGCAAGGACTACCCCCTCGGCGGCATCGCCGTCGAGTACAAGGGCGCCCAGATCCCGGCTCCGGACCAGCGGAGGTCGTACTCCTGATGACCACTCCCCACGCAACGCCTCGCGCCACCACGGAAGGGACCGTATATACGGTCACCGGCGGCGACTGGGACGAGATCGTCGAGAACGCCGCCGCCTCCGACGACGAGCGCATCATCGTCAACATGGGCCCGCAGCACCCGTCCACGCACGGCGTGCTCCGGCTCATCCTGGAGATCGACGGCGAGACCGTGACCGAGGCCCGCTGCGGCATCGGCTACCTCCACACCGGCATCGAGAAGAACCTCGAATTCCGCAGCTGGACGCAGGGCACCACCTTCGTCACGCGCATGGACTACCTGACGCCGTTCTTCAACGAGACGGCGTACTGCCTCGGCGTCGAGAAGCTGCTCGGCATCGAGGACCAGATCCCCGACCGGGCCACCGTCCTGCGCGTGCTCCTGATGGAGCTCAACCGGCTCTCCTCGCACCTGGTGTGCATCGCCACCGGCGGCATGGAGCTCGGCGCCACCACGATCATGATCTACGGCTTCCGCGACCGGGAGCTGGTGCTCGACCTCTTCGAGCTGATCACCGGGCTCCGCATGAACCACGCGTTCATCCGCCCCGGCGGCCTCGCCCAGGACCTGCCCCCGGGCGCGGTCGACCAGCTGCGCGAGTTCGTGAAGACCATGAAGAAGAACCTGCCGGAGTACGACGCGCTCGCCACCGGCAACCCCATCTTCAAGGCCCGCATGCAGGACGTCGGTTACCTCGACCTCACCGGCTGCATGGCCCTCGGCGCCACCGGCCCGATCCTGCGCTCGGCGGGCCTCCCGCACGACCTGCGCAAGACCGACCCGTACTGCGGCTACGAGACCTACGACTTCGAGGTCCCCACCGCCGACAGCTGCGACGCCTACGGCCGCTTCCTCATCCGCCTGGAGGAGATGCGCCAGTCGCTGCGGATCATCGAGCAGTGCATCGACCGGCTCGAACCCGGACCGGTCATGGTCGCCGACAAGAAGATCGCCTGGCCCGCGCAGCTCGCTCTCGGCCCGGACGGCCTGGGCAACTCGCTGGACCACATCAAGAAGATCATGGGCACCTCCATGGAGGCCCTGATCCACCACTTCAAGCTGGTGACCGAGGGCTTCCGGGTCCCCGTCGGACAGGCGTACACCGCCGTCGAGTCCCCCAAGGGCGAACTCGGCGTGCACGTCGTCTCGGACGGCGGAACCCGCCCCTACCGGGTCCACTTCCGCGACCCGTCCTTCACCAACCTCCAGGCCATGGCGGCGATGTGCGAGGGCGGCCAGGTCGCCGACGTCATCGTCGCCGTCGCATCCATCGACCCCGTGATGGGAGGCGTCGACCGGTGACCGAAGCACGTCAGGAAGTCAGTCTGGGGATGCCGCAGCTCCCCGCCCCCGCCTACCCGGCCGAGGTGCGCGCCAGGCTCGAAGCGGATGCGAAGGAGGTGATCGCCCGCTACCCCGGCAGCCGCTCCGCACTGCTGCCGCTGCTGCACCTCGTGCAGTCCGAGGAGGGATACGTCTCGCGTACGGGCATGGCCTTCTGCGCCGAGATGCTCGACCTCACCACCGCAGAGGTCACCGCGGTCGCCACCTTCTACACGATGTACCGGCGCAGGCCCAGCGGCGACTATCAGGTCGGCGTCTGCACCAACACGCTCTGCGCGGTGATGGGCGGCGACGCGATCTTCGACCGGCTCAAGGAGCACCTCGGCGTCGGCAACGACGAGACGACCGAGGACGGCAAGGTCACCCTCGAACACATCGAGTGCAACGCCGCCTGCGACTTCGCGCCCGTCGTGATGGTCAACTGGGAGTTCTTCGACAACCAGACCCCGGAGAGCGCCACCCAGCTGGTGGACGACCTCATCGCCGGCCGCACCGTCGAACCCACCCGCGGCGCGCCCCTGTGCACGTACAAGGAGACCGCGCGCATCCTCGCCGGCTTCCCCGACGAGCGCCCCGGCGCCGTCGCGGCCACCGGCGGCGCGGGCCATGCCTCGCTCATCGGCCTCAAGCTGGCCAAGGGCGAGGCCGCGCCCAAGGCCCGCGTGGTCGGCCCGCGCGGCGAGGCGCCCAGCGACCAGCCGCAGAAGGGCGCCGAGCACCTCAGCTCCCATGACGCGCCGCAGCAGACCTCGGCATCCGACCCGGACCACCCGGCAGGACCCGCGGCCGAGGAGGGGGAGTGATGACGTTGGCCACCGAGCTCGATCACAACGGGACCAGCCCCGAGAAGCTGCTCGCGCCCGTCCTGTCCGCCTTCTGGGACCAGCCGGAGTCCTGGACCCTGGACACCTACCGCCGCCACGAGGGGTACGAGGGACTGCGCAAGGCCCTCACCATGTCCCCGGACGACCTCATCGCGTACGTCAAGGACTCCGGTCTGCGCGGACGCGGCGGCGCCGGCTTCCCCACCGGCATGAAGTGGCAGTTCATCCCGCAGGGGGACGGCAAGCCCCACTACCTGGTCGTCAACGCCGACGAGTCGGAGCCGGGGACCTGCAAGGACATCCCGCTCCTCTTCGCCAACCCGCACAGCCTCATCGAGGGCATCGTGATCGCCTGTTACGCGATCCGGTCGTCGCACGCGTTCATCTACCTGCGCGGCGAGGTCGTCCCCGTGCTGCGACGGTTGCACGAGGCCGTCCGCGAGGCGTACGAGGCGGGATACCTGGGGACGAACATCCTCGGTTCCGGACTCGATCTGGAACTCACGGTGCACGCGGGCGCCGGCGCGTACATCTGCGGTGAGGAAACCGCGCTGCTCGACTCGCTCGAAGGACGGCGTGGCCAGCCCCGGCTGCGTCCCCCCTTCCCCGCGGTCGCCGGTCTGTACGCCTGCCCCACCGTGGTGAACAACGTCGAGTCCATCGCCTCGGTTCCCGCGATCCTGAACAAGGGCAAGGACTGGTTCAAGTCGATGGGCAGCGAGAAGTCCCCGGGCTTCACGCTCTACTCGCTCAGCGGCCATGTCGCGGGCCCCGGCCAGTACGAGGCGCCGCTCGGCATCACGCTGCGCCAGCTCCTCGACATGAGCGGCGGCATGCGCCCCGGCCACCGCCTCAAGTTCTGGACCCCCGGCGGCTCCTCCACGCCGATGTTCACCGACGAGCACCTCGACGTGCCCCTCGACTACGAGGGCGTCGGCGCGGCCGGGTCCATGCTCGGCACCAAGGCGCTCCAGTGCTTCGACGAGACGACCTGCGTGGTGCGGGCCGTCACCCGCTGGACCGAGTTCTACGCCCACGAGTCCTGCGGCAAGTGCACCCCCTGCCGCGAGGGCACGTACTGGCTCGTCCAGCTGCTCCGCGACATCGAGGCGGGCAAGGGCCGGATGTCCGACCTCGACAAGCTCAACGACATCGCCGACAACATCAACGGCAAGTCGTTCTGCGCCCTCGGCGACGGCGCCGCCTCGCCGATCTTCTCCTCGCTGAAGTACTTCCGCGAGGAGTACGAGCAGCACATCACCGGCAAGGGCTGCCCCTTCGATCCCGCCAAGTCGACCCTCTGGGCCGACGACAAGAACGCTCACCAGGGGGTGAACGCATGACAGTCACCACGAGTGCGCCCTCCGGGGGCGGCGAAGCGGCGATCCCGCCCGAGGACCTGGTCACGCTGACCATCGACGGCATCGAGATCAGCGTGCCCAAGGGCACCCTGGTCATCCGCGCCGCCGAACTCCTCGGCATCGAGATCCCCCGGTTCTGCGACCACCCCCTGCTCGACCCGGCCGGCGCCTGCCGCCAGTGCATCGTCGAGGTCGAGGGCCAGCGCAAGCCGATGGCGTCCTGCACCATCACCTGCACCGACGGCATGGTCGTCAAGTCGCAGATCACCTCGCCCGTCGCCGACAAGGCGCAGCGCGGTGTGATGGAGCTGCTGCTCATCAACCACCCGCTGGACTGCCCGGTCTGCGACAAGGGCGGCGAGTGCCCGCTCCAGAACCAGGCGATGTCGCACGGCGACCCGGACTCGCGCTTCGAAGGCAGGAAGCGGACGTACGAGAAGCCCGTGCCGATCTCCACGCAGGTGCTGCTGGACCGTGAGCGGTGCGTGCTCTGCGCGCGCTGCACCCGGTTCTCCAACCAGGTCGCCGGCGACCCGATGATCGAGCTGATCGAGCGCGGCGCGCTCCAGCAGGTCGGCACCGGCGAGGGCGACCCGTTCCAGTCGTACTTCTCCGGGAACACCATCCAGATCTGCCCGGTCGGGGCGCTGACCTCGGCGGCCTACCGGTTCCGCTCCCGCCCCTTCGACCTGGTGTCGACGCCCTCGGTCTGCGAGCACTGCTCCGGCGGTTGCGCCACCCGCACCGACCACCGGCGCGGCAAGGTCATGCGCCGCCTCGCGGCCAACGACCCCGAGGTCAACGAGGAATGGCTCTGCGACAAGGGCCGCTTCGGCTTCCGCTACGCCCAGCAGCGCGACCGCCTCACCACCCCGCTGGTCCGGGGCGGGTCGGGCGAGCTGGAACCTGCGAGCTGGCCCGAGGCCCTGGCGGCCGCGGCCGAGGGCCTGTCCGCCGCGCGCGGCCGGACCGGCGTCCTCACCGGCGGCCGGCTGACCGTCGAGGACGCCTACGCGTACAGCAAGTTCGCCCGGGTCGCCCTGGACACCAACGACATCGACTTCCGGGCCCGGGTCCACAGCGACGAGGAGGCCGACTTCCTGGCCGCGCGCGTCGCCGGGCGCGGCAAGGACCTGGACGGTTCGGGTGTCACGTACACCTCGCTGGAGAAGGCCCCGGCCGTGCTGCTGGTCGGGTTCGAGTCGGAGGAGGAGGCCCCCGGGGTCTTCCTGCGGCTGCGCAAGGCCCACCGCAAGCACGGCCTGCGCACCTTCTCCGTCGCCTCGCACGCCACCCGGGGCCTGGTGAAGGCGGGCGGCGCGCTGCTTCCCGCCGCGCCCGGCACCGAAACCGAATGGCTGGACGCCATCGCGGGCGGTGTCGGCCTGGAGGGCGAGGGCGCCGCCGCGGCCGAGGCGCTGCGCGGTGAGGGCGCGCTGATCGTGGTCGGCGAGCGGCTGGCCGGGGTGCCCGGCGGGCTGACCGCCGCGGTCCGGGCCGCGACCGCTACTGGGGCCCGGCTGGTGTGGATTCCGCGCCGGGCGGGCGAACGCGGCGCGGTGGAGGCGGGCGCGCTCCCGTCGCTGCTGCCCGGTGGCCGCCCGGCCACCGACCCGCGCGCCCGGGACGAGGTCGCCGCCGCGTGGGGCGTCGCCGAACTCCCGTCCCGCTTCGGCCGCGACACCGGCCAGATCATCGAGGCCGCGGTCTCCGGTGAGCTGGGCGCGCTGGTCGTCGCCGGCGTCGGGACCGAGGACCTGCCGGACCCGGCGCGGGCCCTGGAGGCGCTGGACCGGGTCGGCTTCCTGGTCTCCTTCGAGCTCCGGCCGAGCGAGGTCACCGACCGCGCCGACGTGGTGTTCCCGGTGGCCGCGGTCGCCGAGAAGTCCGGGACCTTCCTCAACTGGGAGGGCCGGGCGCGGATGTTCGAGGCCGCGCTGAAGCCCGACCAGATGACGCGGAACCTCGCCCCGGGCGACGCGCGGGTGCTGCACATGCTGGCCGACGCGATGGACGCGCATCTCGGGCTGCCGGACCTGAGGGCCGCCCGCCGCGAGCTGGACCGCCTCGGCGGCTGGCAGGGCGGGTACGCGGACGAGCCGCGCGTCTCCGCGCAGCCGCTGCCCCGGCCCGGCGACGGCGAGGCGATTCTGGCCGGCCACCGGATGCTGCTCGACCTGGGCCGCCTCCAGGAGGGCGACACCGCGCTCGCCGGGACCCGGCACGAGGCGGTGGCCCGGCTGTCGGCCGCCACGGCCGCGGAGAGCGGGGTCAAGGACGGCGACCTGCTGGCCGTGTCCGGGCCCGCCGGCAGCGTCGAACTCCCGCTCCGGGTCACCGACATGCCGGACCGCGTGGTCTGGGTGCCGCTGAACTCCACCGGGCGGGGCGTGCCGGCCACGACCGGGGCCCGCCCCGGCGGAGTGGTCCGGATCGGCCCCGCCGCTCCCGGTACTCCCGACGTCACACCGGAGGTGCGGGCGTGACCGCCTTCGCTCAACTGGCCGCGGCACCGCACGGTTCGGTGCTCGCCGCCGAGGACCTGTCGATGTTCGGCAACGACCCCTGGTGGCTCGTCGTCATCAAGGCCGTCTTCTGCTTCGCGTTCCTGATGGTGACCGTGCTCTTCTCCATCGTGTGGGAGCGCAAGGTCGTCGCCTGGATGCAGCTGCGCATCGGCCCCAACCGGCACGGCCCCTGGGGCATGCTCCAGTCGCTCGCCGACGGCATCAAGCTGATGCTGAAGGAGGACGTCGTCGTCAAGCGCGCGGACAAGGTCGTCTACGTCCTCGCGCCGATCGTCGCCGCCATCCCCGCCTTCATGGCCATCGCGGTGATCCCGTTCGGCCCGGCCGACAACCAGGTCTCGATCTTCGGCCACCGCACGGCGATGCAGCTCACCGACCTGCCGATCGCGATGCTGTACATCCTCGCGGTCGCCTCGGTCGGCATCTACGGCATCGTGCTGGCCGGCTGGTCGTCCGGGTCGACGTACCCGCTGCTCGGCGGGCTCCGCTCCTGCGCGCAGATGATCTCGTACGAGATCGCCATGGGTGCCGCGTTCGCCTCGGTGTTCCTCTACTCGGGGTCGATGTCGACGTCGAAGATCGTGGAGGCACAGGAGGACCGATGGTTCATCATCCTGCTGCCGGTCTCGTTCATCATCTACATCGTCACGATGGTCGGTGAGACCAACCGCGCCCCCTTCGACATGCCGGAGTCCGAGGGCGACCTCGTGGGCGGCTTCAACACCGAGTACTCGTCGATCAAGTTCGCGATGTTCATGCTCGCCGAGTACGTCAACATGGTCACCGTCTCCGCGGTCTCCACGACCCTGTTCCTGGGCGGCTGGCGGGCCCCGTGGCCGATCAGCACCTTCTGGGAGGGCGCGAACCACGGCTGGTGGCCGATGCTCTGGTTCGTCCTCAAGGTCCAGCTGCTGCTGTTCTTCTTCATCTGGCTGCGCGGCACCCTGCCCCGCGTCCGCTACGACCAGCTGATGAAGCTCGGCTGGAAGGTCCTGATCCCGGTCTCCGTCGTCTGGCTGATGCTGGTGGCGACCGTACGGGCGCTGCGCAACGAGGGCTACGACTTCTCCCGAATCCTGCTCTACGTGGCCGGTGCCGTGATCGCGGTGCTGCTGATCTCCTTCGTCGCCGACATCTTCCGCGACAAGAAGGACAAGGCCGCCGCCGCGCAGGCCGGACCCGAGCCGGCGTTCGACCCGATGGCGGGCGGATTCCCGGTGCCGCCGCTGCCCGGACAGACCCTGCCGCCCGTGCCGAGGCGCAGGCCGCGCCGCGAGCGGGAGCTCGTTGTCAGTGGCGGCGTGGATACTCAGAGTGACGGAAGTCCGAGTGACGGAAAGGAGGCCGACGGTGTCTGAACTGCCTGATGCGCCGGGGTCCAAGAGGCCGGCGAAATCCACCGCCCCGACGGGGTCGACGGCGTCGCAGTCCTCCTCGTCCTCGGAGGACAAGTTCCTCAACCCGGTGGCCGGCTTCGGCGTGACCTTCAAGGCCATGTTCAAGAAGCGGCTCACCGAGCAGTATCCGGAGACGCCGAAGGTGACGGCGCCCCGCTTCCACGGCCGCCACCAGCTCAACCGCCATCCGGACGGGCTGGAGAAGTGCGTCGGCTGCGAGCTGTGCGCCTGGGCCTGTCCCGCCGACGCCATCTACGTGGAGGGCGCGGACAACACCGAAGCGGAGCGCTACTCCCCGGGTGAGCGCTACGGCCGCGTCTACCAGATCAACTACGCGCGCTGCATCCTCTGCGGACTGTGCATCGAGGCGTGCCCGACCCGGGCGCTCACGATGACCAACGAGTTCGAGCTCGCCAACACCACCCGCGAAAGCCTCATCTACACCAAGGACGAGCTGCTCGCGGGCCTGGAGGAAGGCATGGTCGACAGCCCGCACGCGATCTTCCCCGGCATGGACGAACAGGACTACTACCGGGGGCTGGTCACCGAGGCCGCCCCCGGTACGGAGCGCCAGCCCGCCGTGTCCAAGGGTGAGAAGCCGTCCGACGAGGCCGAGAGCAACGGCGCGGCGCAGGAGGTGGACGCATGACCGGCCTGGCCGCAGCGGCCTCGCAGACCTCGACCGGCGAGGCGTTCCAGTTCTGGGTGCTCGGCACGGTCGCCGTGATCGGCGCCCTGTGCACGGTGCTCATGAAGAAGGCCGTGCACAGCGCACTGTGCCTCGCCGGGACGATGATCATCCTCGCGGTGTTCTACCTCGCCAACGGCGCCTACTTCCTCGGCATCGTCCAGATCGTCGTCTACACCGGCGCGATCATGATGCTGTTCCTCTTCGTGGTCATGCTCGTCGGCGTCACGGCGGCGGACTCGCTGAAGGAGACCATCAAGGGCCAGCGCTGGCTGGCCGCCGGATGCGGCATCGGCTTCGGCGTCCTGCTGATCGCCGGGATCGGCAACGCCTCGCTCAAGACCTTCAACGGCCTGGGGACCGCCAACTCCGCGCACGGCGGGAACGTGGAGGGGCTCGCCAGCCTCATCTTCACCAAGTACGTCTTCGCCTTCGAGATCACCGGCGCCCTGCTGATCACCGCGACGGTCGGCGCGATGGTGCTCACGCACCGCGAGCGCACCGAACGGGCCAAGACCCAGCGGGAGATGTCGGAGGAGCGCGTGCGGAGCAACCACCTCCCGCCGCTGCCCGCCCCCGGCGTCTACGCCCGGCACAACGCGGTGGACATCGCGGGCCTCCTCCCCGACGGCACCCCGTCCGAGCTGACCGTCATGAACACGCTGCGCAAGCGCGGCCAGATGCGTGACGTGTCCCAGGAATCACTGGCCGGCCTCAAGGCACTGGAGCAGCGCTCCGGTGAGCGGCTGGGCCGGGACACCGAAGAAGAGGAGGTCGCCAAGTGAATCCGGTCAACTACCTCTACCTGGCCGCCCTGCTGTTCACGATCGGCGCGGCCGGTGTGCTGATCCGGCGGAACGCGATCGTGGTGTTCATGTGCGTCGAGCTGATGCTCAACGCCTGCAACCTCGCGTTCGTGACCTTCTCCCGGATGCACGGCAACCTCGACGGCCAGATCATCGCCTTCTTCACGATGGTCGTCGCCGCCGCGGAGGTCGTGGTCGGGCTCGCGATCATCGTGTCGCTGTTCCGTTCCCGCCACTCGGCCTCGGTCGATGACGCCAGCCTGATGAAGCTGTAAGGGGCGTTTGCACTGTGGAGAACCTGATTGCGCTGCTCGTCGCGGCGCCCCTGCTCGGAGCGGCGGTGCTGCTCTGCGGCGGCCGGCGCCTCGACCGCGCCGGGCACTGGCTCGGCACCCTGCTCGCCGGCGCCTCGTTCGTCGTGGCCGTGGTGCTCTTCACCGACATGCTGGGGAAGGGCGCCGAGGACCGGGCGCTGCACCAGAAGCTGTTCAGCTGGATTCCGGTCGAGGGCTTCCAGGCCGATGTGGCCTTCCAGCTCGACCAGCTGTCGATGACCTTCGTCCTGCTGATCACCGGTGTGGGCACGCTGATCCACATCTACTCGATCGGCTACATGGAGCACGACGAGCGCCGGCGCCGCTTCTTCGGCTATCTGAACCTGTTCCTGGCGGCGATGCTGATCCTGGTCATCGCCGACAACTACCTGCTGCTGTACGTCGGGTGGGAGGGCGTCGGCCTCGCCTCGTACCTGCTCATCGGCTTCTGGCAGCACAAGCCCAGCGCGGCCACCGCCGCGAAGAAGGCGTTCCTGGTCAACCGCGTCGGCGACATGGGCCTGTCGATCGCGATCATGCTGATGTTCACCACCTTCGGCACGTTCGCGTACGGCCCCGTCCTGGAGGCGACCGGTGAGACGAGCGAGGGCAAGCTGACGGCGATCGGCCTGATGCTGCTCCTCGCCGCCTGCGGCAAGTCCGCCCAGGTGCCGCTGCAGTCCTGGCTCGGTGACGCGATGGAGGGCCCGACCCCGGTCTCCGCCCTCATCCACGCCGCGACCATGGTCACCGCCGGTGTCTACCTCATCGTCCGCTCCGGCGCGATCTTCAACGCCGCCCCGGACGCCCAGATGGTCGTCGTGGTCGTCGGCGCGGTCACGCTGCTGTTCGGTGCGATCGTCGGTTGCGCGAAGGACGACATCAAGAAGGCCCTCGCCGGCTCCACGATGTCGCAGATCGGCTACATGATCCTGGCCGCCGGGCTCGGCCCCATCGGCTACGTCTTCGCGATCATGCACCTGGTGACGCACGGCTTCTTCAAGGCCGGGCTCTTCCTCGGCGCCGGTTCGGTCATGCACGGCATGAACGACGAGGTGGACATGCGGAAGTACGGCGGCCTGCGGAAGTACATGCCGGTCACCTTCGTCACCTTCGGCCTCGGCTACCTCGCGATCATCGGCTTCCCCGGCCTCTCCGGCTTCTTCTCCAAGGACAAGATCATCGAGGCGGCGTTCGCCAAGGGCGGCACCGAGGGCTGGATCCTCGGCTCCGTGGCCCTGCTCGGCGCCGCGATCACCGCGTTCTACATGACGCGCGTGATGCTGATGACCTTCTTCGGCGAGGAGCGCTGGCGCCGCACGGCGACGCCGTCCCCGGACGCGCCGGACGTCGAGCCCGCCGCCGAGACGCGCGGCGAGTACGCGGAGCCCCACCCGCACGAGTCCCCGAAGTCCATGACGATCCCCATGATCGTGCTGGCCTTCGGCTCGGTCTTCGCCGGTGGCTTCTTCTCGATCGGCGACCGCTTCCTGCACTGGCTGGAGCCCGTCACCGGCCACGACCACGGCGACGCCCCGATCGGCGCCTCGACCGTCACCGCGGCCACCATGGTCGCCCTGGTCGTCGGTGTCGCCATCGCCTGGGCGATGTACGGCCGCAAGCCGGTGCCGGTGACCGCCCCCCGCGGCTCGCTGCTCACCCGCGCCGCGCGCCGCGATCTCCTCCAGGACGACTTCAACCACGTGGTCCTGGTCCGCGGCGGCGAGCACCTGACCCGCTCCCTGGTCTACGTCGACCACAGCCTGGTCGACGGCGTCGTCAACGGCACGGCCGCGTCCATGGGCGGGCTCTCCGGCCGGCTGCGCAAGCTGCAGAACGGCTACGCCCGCTCCTACGCGGTCTCGATGTTCGGCGGTACGGCGGTTCTCATCGCCGCGACCCTGCTGATGAGGGCGGTCTGATCACATGTCCTTTCCCCTCCTGACAGCGACGGCGGCGCTCCCGGCGATCGGCGCGGTGGCCACCGCCGCCGTCCCGGCCGCCCGGCGCACCGCCGCCAAATGGCTGGCGCTGCTCTTCTCGCTGGCCACGCTCGTCCTGGCGGGCATCGCGCTCGCCCGCTTCGAGCCCGGCGGCGACCGCTTCCAGCTCACCGAATCGCACGCCTGGATCGAGGACTTCGGCGTCCGCTACGAACTGGGCGTCGACGGCATCGGCGTGGCGCTCATGGCGCTCACCGCCCTGCTGATCCCGTTCGTCATCCTGGCCGGCTGGCACGACGCCGACCCCCTGGAGACGAACTCCTCGCGCTGGCGCCCCACCCAGGGCTTCTTCGCCCTGATCCTGATGGTCGAAGCGATGGTGATCCTCTCCTTCGAGGCCACCGACGTCTTCCTCTTCTACATCCTGTTCGAAGCCATGCTCATCCCGATGTACTTCCTCATCGGCGGCTTCGGGGACCGGGCGCACACCGGCAGCGACGAGAACGCGGCGGCGCAGCGCTCGTACGCCGCCGTGAAGTTCCTCCTCTACAACCTGGTCGGCGGCCTCGTCATGCTGGCCGCGGTGATCGGCCTGTACGTGGTCGCGGGTTCGTTCTCGCTCTCCGAGATCGCCGAGGCCCGGGCCAACGGCACGTTCTCCATGGCGACCAGCACCGAGCGGTGGCTGTTCCTCGGGTTCTTCTTCGCCTTCGCGGTGAAGGCCCCGCTGTGGCCGCTGCACACCTGGCTGCCCAACGCCATGGGTGAGGCGACGGCGCCGGTCGCCGTGCTGATCACCGCCGTGGTGGACAAGGTCGGCACGTTCGCGATGCTCCGCTTCTGCCTCCAGCTCTTCCCGGAGGCCAGCAAGTGGGCGACGCCGGTGATCCTGGTCCTGGCGCTGATCAGCATCGTGTACGGGGCGCTGCTCGCGGTCGGCCAGCGCGACATCAAGCGGCTGATCGCCTACGCGTCCATCTCGCACTTCGGCTTCATCATCCTGGGCATCTTCGCGATGACCAGCCAGGGCCAGTCCGGCGCGACGCTGTACATGGTCAACCACGGCATCTCGACGGCCGCGCTGATGCTGGTCGCGGGCTTCCTGATCAGCCGGCGCGGCTCGCGCCTCATCGCCGACTACGGCGGGGTGCAGAAGGTGGCCCCGGTCCTGGCCGGCACCTTCCTGATCGGCGGCCTGGCCACGCTGTCGCTGCCGGGGCTCGCCCCGTTCGTCAGCGAGTTCCTGGTCCTGGTCGGCGCGTTCGCCGCGTATCCGGCGGTCGGCATCATCGCCACCACCGGCATCGTGCTCGCCGCGATCTACGTCCTGGTCCTCTACCAGCGCACCATGACCGGCCCGGTCAAGGCCGAGGTGCAGGGCATGGCGGACCTCAAGGCCCGTGAGCTCGTGGTGGTCGTCCCGCTGATCGCGCTGCTGCTCTTCCTGGGGGTCTACCCGAAGCCCCTGACGGACATCGTCAACCCGGCGGTGCGGCACACCATGTCGGACGTACAGAAGAAGGACCCCCAGCCCGAGGTGGAGGCCGCCAAGTGAGCGCAACAGCTGTCCACAGCCTGTGGACGACGGCGGGCGGGGTGACATCCGCCGCCCCGGACGAGAAGTTCACCGCCCCGGTCATCGAGTACACCCAGCTCATGCCGGTCCTGATCGTGATCGGCGTCGCGGTCGTCGGCATCCTGGTCGAGGCGTTCGTGCCGCGCCGGGCCCGGTACCACACCCAGGTGTTCCTGACCGTCGTCGCGCTGGTCGCCGCGTTCGCCGCGGTGGTCGGCCTCGCGGCCGGCGGTTACGGGACGACCAAGGCGCACATCGCCGCGATGGGCGCCATCGCGGTCGACGGACCGTCCCTGTTCCTCCAGGGCGTCATCCTGCTGACGTCCCTGGTCGCGGTCTTCACGTTCGCCGAGCGGCGGCTCGACCCCGAGTCCCACGGCAACCGCGTGGACTCCTTCGCCGCGCAGGCCGCGTCGGTGCCCGGCAGCGACAGCGAGAAGGCCGCGGTCAGGGCCGGGTTCACCACCACCGAGGTCTTCCCGCTCGTCCTCTTCTCGGTGGCGGGCATGCTGGTCTTCCCGGCGGCCAACGACCTGCTGACGCTGTTCGTGGCCCTGGAGGTCTTCTCCCTCCCGCTGTACCTCCTGTGCGCCGTCGCCCGCCGCAAGCGGCTGATGTCGCAGGAGTCGGCCGTGAAGTACTTCCTGCTCGGCGCGTTCTCCTCGGCGTTCCTGCTGTTCGGGATCGCCCTCCTCTACGGGTACGCGGGCTCCGTCTCGTACGCGCAGATCGCGACCGTGGTCGACGGCACGATCCAGAAGATCGACCCGGCGCTCGCCGGCACCATGGGCAACGACGCGCTGCTGCTCATCGGCGGCGCGATGATCCTGACCGGCCTGCTCTTCAAGGTCGGCGCCGTGCCGTTCCACATGTGGACCCCGGACGTCTACCAGGGCGCGCCGACCCCGGTCACCGGCTTCATGGCCGCCGCCACGAAGGTCGCCGCGTTCGGCGCGCTGCTGCGCCTGCTGTACGTGGTGCTGCCGGGGCTCACCTGGGACCTGCGGCCGGTCATGTGGGGCGTCGCGATCGTCACGATGGTGGGCGGCGCGGTCGTCGCGATCACCCAGACCGACATCAAGCGACTGCTGGCCTACTCCTCGATCGCGCACGCCGGGTTCATCCTGGCCGGTGTGATCGCGGCCACCCCGGACGGCATCTCGTCGGTCCTCTTCTACCTCGGCACGTACTCCTTCGTGACGGTCGGCGCCTTCGCCGTCGTCACGCTGGTGCGGGACGCGGGCGGCGAGGCGACGCACCTGTCGAAGTGGGCCGGGCTCGGCCGCCGCTCGCCGCTGGTCGCCGCGGTCTTCGCGGTGTTCCTGCTGGCCTTCGCCGGTATCCCGCTGACCTCGGGCTTCTCCGGGAAGTTCGCGGTGTTCAAGGCGGCGGCGGACGGTGGCGCGGGCGGCCTGGTCGTGGTCGGTGTGATCTCCTCGGCGATCGCCGCGTTCTTCTACATCCGGGTCATCGTGCTGATGTTCTTCAGCGAGCCGAAGGCGGACGGCCCCACGGTCGCCGTCCCGTCCCCGCTGACGATGGCCACGATCGCGATCGGCGTGGCCGTGACCGTGGTGCTGGGCGTGGCCCCGCAGTACTTCCTGGACCTGGCGGGCCAGGCGGGCACGTTCGTGAGGTAGCCGGAAGCGGCTAGACGGCAACGCCGGACGGGCTTGGCCTTCCCTCGGGAAGTCAAGCCCGTCCGGCGTTGTCACAGGCGGCGCCTATCGTGGCAGGGGAGAGCGCTGGGACGCAGCGGGACCGGTATCGGGGGACAGAGCGATGAGCGGGACGGGCGTGACGGGCATGACCACGGAAGTGAGCACGGGCGGGGCCGCCGCGACCGAGAGCGAGGCGCGGCGCACGCTGCACCGCGTCTTCGGTTACGAGGCGTTCCGCGGCGAGCAGGAGGCGATCGTCGACCACGTGGTGGCCGGCGGGGACGCCGTCGTGCTGATGCCCACCGGTGGCGGCAAGTCCCTCTGCTACCAGATCCCGGCCCTGGTCCGGCGGGGCACCGGCGTCGTGATCTCCCCGCTGATCGCCCTCATGCAGGACCAGGTCGACGCGCTGCGGGCGCTCGGCGTGCGGGCCGGTTTCATCAACTCCACGCAGGACTTCGACGAGCGCCGCTCGATGGAGGCCCAGTTCGTCGCGGGCGAGCTGGACCTCCTCTACCTGGCCCCGGAGCGGCTGCGGCTGGACTCCACGCTCGCGCTGCTGGCCCGGGGCGAGGTCTCCGTCTTCGCGATCGACGAGGCGCACTGCGTCGCCCAGTGGGGCCACGACTTCCGCCCCGACTACCTCGCCCTGTCCGTCCTCGGCGAGCGCTGGCCCGACGTGCCGCGCATCGCCCTGACGGCCACGGCGACGGACGCCACGCACCGCGAGATCACCCAGCGGCTCGGCATGCCCGACGCCAAGCACTTCGTGGCCAGCTTCGACCGGCCCAACATCCAGTACCGGATCGTGGGCAAGGCCGACCCGAAGAAGCAGCTGCTCGCCTTCCTCAAGGAGGAGCACGCCGGGGACGCGGGCATCGTCTACTGCCTCTCCCGCGCGTCCACGGAGAAGACCGCCGAATTCCTCTGCCGCAACGGCATCGAGGCCGTCCCGTACCACGCGGGGCTCGACGCCGGGACCCGCGCGGCCCACCAGTCCCGCTTCCTGCGCGAGGAGGGCCTGGTCGTCGTCGCGACGATCGCCTTCGGCATGGGCATCGACAAGCCGGACGTCCGGTTCGTCGCCCATCTGGACCTGCCGAAGTCCGTCGAGGGCTACTACCAGGAGACCGGGCGGGCCGGCCGCGACGGCGCCCCGTCCACCGCGTGGATGGCGTACGGCCTCCAGGACGTCGTCCAGCAGCGCAAGCTCATCCAGGGCGGCGAGGGCGACGAGTCCTTCCGCCGCCGGGCCGCCTCGCACCTGGACTCCATGCTCGCCCTGTGCGAGACCGCCCAGTGCCGCCGTGCCCAGCTCCTCACGTACTTCGGCCAGGAGCCCACGGCCGCGTCCTGCGGCAACTGCGACACCTGCCTCACCCCGCCGGAGACCTGGGACGGCACGGTGGCCGCGCAGAAGCTGCTGTCCACGGTGGTCCGGCTGAAGCGGGAGCGCGGCCAGAAGTTCGGCGCGGGCCAGATCATCGACATCCTGCTCGGCCGCCGCACGGCCAAGGTCATCCAGTTCGACCACGACCAGCTGTCGGTGTTCGGCATCGGTGAGGAGCTGGCCGAGGCGGAGTGGCGCGGCGTGGTCCGCCAGCTCCTGGCCCAGGGCCTGATCGCCGTCGAGGGCGAGTACGGCACGCTGGTCCTCACGGAGACGAGCGGCGCGGTCCTGGGCCGTGAGCGCGAGGTCCAGCTCCGCAAGGAGCCGAAGAAGCCGACGACCGCCCGGTCCTCCTCCGCCCGGGGCGAGCGCAAGCCCAAGGCGGCGGCCGCCGCCGACCTCCCCGAGGCGGCCGTCCCCGTCTTCGAGACCCTGCGCGCCTGGCGAGCCGCCCAGGCCAAGGAACTGGGCCTCCCGGCCTACGTGATCTTCCACGACGCCACCCTGCGCGAGATCGCCACGGTCCGCCCGACGACGCTGGGCGAGCTGGGCGGCATCAGCGGCCTGGGCGAGAAGAAGCTGGCGACGTACGGGGAGGGGGTGCTGGAAGTCCTGGCAGAGCTCGACGCGGCCGCCCCGGAGGCCACGCCCCGGGCAGCCCCGACGGCAGCCGCCCCGGCCCCTGCCGAGAAGCCCGCGCCCGCCGCCCCCGACGACACGGAGTTCGGCTGGGACGAGGAGCCCCCGGAGTACGAGTGAGCCGGGCGGGTGGCGCGGCGGATCTACTGCGGGTCCGCCGCCCGCCGCCGCGAGACGATCGCGGCCAGGTCCAGCTCGACCGGGAAGGGCGCGGACACCTTCATGCGGTCGTGGAAGATCCCGGTGGAGGTGTAGGCGCCGGTCGCGGGCTCCAGCTCGAAGACGTACACCACCGGGCGGCCGTCCTGGTTCTCCACCCGCCAGTAGTGCGGGATCTTCGCCCGCGCGTACTTCACGGGCTTGGTCTCCCGGTCGCGGGTGACGGACTCGTCGGACACGACCTCGATGGCCAGCAGCACGCTGCTCGCGGGGAACCGGGTCTGCCGCAGACTCTCGACGGCGTCGGCGCGCACGACGACCACATCGGGTTCGGGCCGGTTCTGGAAGTCGACGTCGATGGTGAACTCGCGGAAGATCTCCAGATCCGGAGGGGCGACCGACTGCAGCTGCCACTTGAGGTAGTCGATCGCGCGCTCGTGGAACACGGTCTGCGGACTCACGAAAACAAGGCTCCCGTCGATCAGCTCCGTATGCGGAGGCAGATTCGGGAGTGTGTCCAGGTCATCGGCGGTCCAGCCGCCCACGGGCGGAACCGCCCACCGCGGCTCGGGGGCCTCGGGTTCGACGCTCATCAGTGCTCCCATGAGCCGGAGTCTGGCGGGTCCGTCCAGCGTATCCGCCGGGAACCGGAAGCGGCTCCCCTGAACGTGTGAGCGACTCACGCGCCCTTGACCGCCCCCTCACGCCCCCCGCTCACCCCGCGGCCACGACCCGCCCCGACACCTCGCCCAGCCCCACCCGGGTGCCGTCCGGCCCCGGGGCCCAGGCGGTGATCGTCACCGTGTCGCCGTCCTCCAGGAAGGTCCGCTCGCCCCCGGGCAGGTCCAGCGGATCGCGGCCGTTCCAGGTGAGCTCGAGGAGGCAGCCGCGCTGGGACGGCTCGGGGCCGCTGACCGTGCCGGAGGCGTAGAGGTCGCCGGTGCGCAGCGAGGCGCCGTTGACCGTCATCTGGGCGAGCTGCTGGGCGGCCGTCCAGTACATCGTGGAGAACGGCGGCTCCGCGACGACGTGCCCGTTGACCGCGACGGAGATCCGCAGGTCGTAGCCGCCGGGCTCGTCCTCGTCCGCGTCCTCCAGATAGGGGAGGACGGGGAGGTCGCGGGCGGGCGGGGCGGTGCGGGCGGCGTCCAGGGCCTCCAGCGGGGTGACCCAGGCGGAGACGGAGGTCGCGAAGGACTTGCCGAGGAACGGGCCGAGCGGGACGTACTCCCACGCCTGGATGTCGCGCGCCGACCAGTCGTTGAGCAGCGAGAGCCCGAAGACGTGCTCGCGGAAGTCCGTGAGGGCGACGGGCCTGCCCTGTTCGGACGGGGTGCCGACGACGAAGCCGACCTCCGCCTCGATGTCGAGCTTCACGGACGGGCCGAAGACGGGCGCCGGGTCGGCCGGTGCCTTGCGCTGGCCCGCCGGGCGGACCACATCGGTGCCGGAGACCACGACGGTCCCGGCGCGGCCGTGGTAACCGATCGGGAGGTGCTTCCAGTTGGGGGTGAGCGGCGCGTCCGCGTCGGGCCGGAAGATCCGGCCCACGTTGGTGGCGTGGTGCTCGCTCGCGTAGAAGTCGACGTAGTCCGCGACCTGGTAGGGCAGGTGCAGCGTGACCGCGTGCAGCGGGTGCAGCAGCGGCTCCATGTCCGCGCGGTGTGCGGGGACCGTGACCCACGCGGTCAGGGCCCGGCGCACATCGCGCCAGGCGGTGCGCCCGGCCGAGAGCAGGGCCATCAGGTCCGGCTGGGCCAGCAGCCGGGCGTAGGGCGAACCGAGGGCGAGCGCGGCGGCCCCGGCGTCCAGGACGTGGTCGCCGATGCGGACGCCGACGCGCCGCTCGCCCGGGCGGTCGGGGGTGGAGAACACGCCGTACGGCAGGTTGTGCGGGCCGAAGGGGTCGCCCTCGGCCACATCGAGCGGACTGCTCTGCTCGGGCATCGGTCGCTGCCTCGCTTTCCGGGTCGCTTGGGGACAACGTTACGTCGGGAGGACTGCCGCGGGGCAGTGCCCCAACCATCCCCAATGCCCCGGAAAGTACGCCTCACTTGTGCTGTCACCCGGAAGTGCGCGGAATGCTCTTCTCCCAGGTCCGGTGGAAGACGACCTCGCCGCCCTCGGTGCAGACGACCTCGTTGACGGTGTGGAAGTCGTCCGCGTCGGCGGTGATCTCCGAGCGGGTGTCGATCTGCACGTCCCAGGACATCTCCGGCCGGTGCAGCCGGATCGTCCAGTCGGACCGGGTCCGCGCGGAGAGCGGGTCGCCCTCCTGGATCGTGTACGTCTCCACCGCGTCCTCGGTGAACTCCAGCCCGTCCGGGTAGACGCGCGTGCCGCCGTAGCGCGGGTCCACCTCCAGCCGCCACTCGCCCTTCGCGACATCGCGGACGACGAGCCGTTCGGGGCGCGGCGCGTCCAGCGTCTCCGGGTACACCACGCCCAGCGGTTCGGACTGCTCGGGCTCCTCGAAGCGGATGGCGGGGTCCTCGGTGTGCCGCCGCACCGGGAGTTCGAGGAGGCTGCCGTCCGCCTCCAGGGTGAAGCCGGCCGAGCCCGCCTGCGGCCAGATCCAGGGCCAGTACGAGGACGAGACGGCGAGCCGGATGCGGTGGCCGGGCGGGAAGGTGTGCCCGATGCCGTTCAGCTCGAAGGTCACGTCCTCGGTGGCGCCGGGGGTCCAGTCCTCGGTGCGGTCGCGGCCGCCCCGGGCGGCGAGGTTGAGGGCGCCGCGCGTGACGAGGGTGGAGGAGCCGTCGGGGGCGACGTCGCAGAGCCGGACGACGGCCTGGCCGCGCGGCACGTCCATCGTGATGCGCAGGCTCACCCGGGGTCTGCCCAGGATCTCGATCGGCGCGTCGGCGACCGGGAATTCGAAGCAGAGCGACTTGGCGTCCTCGTCGCGCTGGTCCGGCGGCAGGTCGGCGTCGTTGCCGAAGGGGAAGAACCGCCCGGCGTCCAGCCCGGTCTGCTGCGGCGAGTGGACGATCTGCGGCCCGCCCTGGAGGGCGTACGCGACCGGGGTGACGTTCTCCGACGGCCAGCTGGTCTCGCCGACCCAGCGGCCGGGCAGCGTCTCGTACACCGTGGCGGGCCGGTGCGACTCGCTGATCCAGGACCGCAGCAGCGGCTCCGCCATCACCCCGGTGTCCTCGTCCTTCAGGTGCTGGTCCCACCAGCGCAGGGTCTCCTGGAGGAAGCCGATGCCCGGTCCGGGCGGCAGCCCCCGGTCGGGGTACTGGTGCGACCAGGGGCCGATGATCCCGCGCACCTTCGCCGGGTCCAGGTGCTCGACCAGCCGGAGGACGGTGTCGCGGTACGGGTCGTGCCAGCCGCCGACCGCGAGGACGTTCGCCTTGATCGCGGAGTAGTCCTCGCAGACGCTGCCGTGCTTCCAGTAGTCGTCCCGGGTCTGGTGGGAGAGCCAGGTGTGGATGAAGGGGTCCACGGCTTCGAGCCGGTCCAGCCACATCTGCCGCCAGTCGTCGCCGACGTCCGCCGGGTCGGGCGGCCGGCAGACGAAGGCGAGCATGGTCGCCGCCCAGGCGTGCATGTCCACCGCGAGGACCGAGCCGCCCATGTAGTGGACGTCGTTGTCGTAGCGGTCGTCCGCCGAGCACACGGTGACGACCGCCTTCAGCGGCTCCGGGGCCAGCGCGGCGATCTGGAGGGAGTTGAAGCCGCCCCAGGAGATGCCGAACATGCCGACCCGGCCGGAGCACCACTCCTGCTGCGCCAGCCAGTGGACGACGGCGACCCCGTCCGCCAGTTCCGTCGCGTCGTACTCGTCGCCCGGCATGCCCTCGCTGTTGCCGTGCCCGCGCACGTCCACCCGGACGGAGGCGTAGCCGTGTCCGGCGTACCAGGGGTGGCGCTGCCAGTCGCGCGGCGCGGTCCAGTCGCTCAGCCGGTACGGCAGGTACTCCAGCAGGGCGGGCACGGGTTCGTCCGTGACCGGCCGCCAGATCCGGGCGTACAGCTGGGTGCCGTCCGACAGCGGGATGTAGAGGTCCTCGCGGGTCGTCTCGTACGGGAACGCGGTCTGGATGTGCATGGGCGTACCTCAGTGGACGGGGTGCATCGTGCGCCTGAGCCAGGGGGCGGCGGCGATGACGGCCACACCGGCCACCACCGCCACGGCGCCGTTGACACCGAAGTAGGCGGGGTTGGACACCTCGCCGTACAGCTTCACGATCTGGGCCTGGATGCCGTTGGCGAGGGCCAGCGAGAGGAACCAGAGGGCCATGGTCTGGCTGGCGAACGCCCGCGGGGCGAGCTTGGTCGTCGCCGACATGCCGGAGGTCTCCAGCAGGATGTCGCCGAGACCCAGCAGCAGATAGGAGCCGACGATCCACCAGGCGGCCATCTTGTAGGTGTCGCCGGTGTGCCCGGAGGTGGGCAGGACCATCAGCAGGAACGAGAGACCGCCGAGGATCACTCCGATCGCGATCTTGTTGGACGCGTGCGGCTGACGCGGCCCCATCCTCGCCCAGACGGCCGCGACCACCGGGGCGAGCAGCACCTCGAAGGCGCCGAGCGCGGAGGCGTACCAGCTCGCCGGGAAGTGGAAGCCGAAGATCTCGGTACGGGCGTTGGTCGACGCGAGCAGCATCATCGTCGAGTACGCCTGGAAGAGGATGAAGTTGAACACCACGGACGCCAGGAACAGCACCACGTACGGGCGCAGCCTGCCGCGCTCGTCGGCGGTGACCCGGGGGCTGCGGAACATCACCGCGAAGTAGACGACGGGCGCGATCACCGAGATCAGGGTGAGCACGTCCACGAACCGGTCCATGGTCAGCCACCCGGCCAGGGCCAGCGCAGTGGCGACGGCCGCCACCACCACGGCCCCGACGACGATGAGCAGGACCGCCCGCCGCATCGGCCCGGGGGCCAGGGCGAATTCGGCGGCGTGCTTTCGCCCGGCCAGGTGACGGCGGCCCGCCACGTACTGGATGAGGCCCAGCGTCATGCCGAAGGCGGCGGCCGAGAACCCCCAGTGCCAGCTCGCGTGGTCACCGAGCCAGCCGGTGATCAGCGGACCGAGGAACGCGCCGATGTTGATGCCCATGTAATAGAGGGCGAAGCCCGCGTCCCGCCGCTCGTCGTCCGTGCGGTAGAGCTTGCCGACCATCGTCGCCACGTTGGGCTTCAGCAGCCCCGTACCGGCACTGATCAGACCCAGGCCGACCCACGTCATCGCGTCGGTGGGCACCGCCATGGCGTAATGCCCGCAGGCGATCAGGACGCCCCCGTAGAGCACCGCCCGGTACGAGCCCAGGATGCGGTCGGCCAGCCAGCCGCCCGCCACCGACACCAGATAGACGAGCGTGCCGTACGCGGCCGAGACGGACGCGGCCGTCCCGGCCTCCATGCCCATGCCGCCGTGGGCGACCGTGTCCGCGAAGTAGAGGACCAGGATCGCCTGCATGCCCAGGAAGGAGAACCGCTCCCAGACCTCCAGGCCGGACAGGGTCATCAGACCCCGGGGCTGGCCGAAGAAGGCGTGGTCGTCGGCCGGGGGCGGCTGCGCCGGTTCGGTGTCTGCTGCGGCGTGGGACAAAGCGGCAACTCCTGATCGTATGAGCTGATCCCGAACATACCGGCGGTGGCGGGAAGGCGCCCACGGTGATCCAAAGGGGACCGGATACGCTGACTTGAGTGGTGACAACGACACATCGACATTCCGTGTGATCGTCAGCAGACAGGAGATCCCCTCGTGACCGTCGTCGGGCCGTTCGGACTGAGCGTGCGGGACCAGGCTCTTGAAGCCGGTGTCCAGGCCGGTTTGGCTGCTGTCGAGTCGGGCCTGCTCGATGCCACCAAGAGCGACGTGCCCTTCATCACGGAAGCCGCCCAGCACCTGGTGCGCGCGGGCGGCAAGCGGTTCCGGCCGCTGCTCGCGATGCTCGCCGCCCAGTTCGGTGACGCCGACGCACCGGGCGTGGTGCCCGCGGCCGTCGTGGTCGAGCTGACCCACCTCGCGACGCTGTACCACGACGACGTCATGGACGAGGCCGATGTGCGGCGCGGCGTCGACAGCGCCAATTCCCGCTGGGGCAACTCGGTCGCCGTACTCACCGGCGACTTCCTCTTCGCGCGCGCCTCGCACATCCTGGCCGACCTCGGCCCGGAGGCCGTCCGCATCCAGGCGGAGGCGTTCGAGCGCCTGGTCACCGGCCAGATCCTGGAGACCGCGGGCCCGCGCGACGGCCGCGACCCGGTCGACCACTACCTCGAAGTGATGCGCGGCAAGACCGGCTCCCTGATCGCCGTCGCCTGCCGGTTCGGCGCGCTGATGGCCGGCGCCGACGAGTCCGCGGTGGACATCCTCACCCAGTACGGTGAACGGCTCGGCGTCGCCTTCCAGCTCGCCGACGACGTCCTGGACATCGCGTCGGACTCCCACGAGTCCGGCAAGACCCCCGGCACCGATCTCCTGGAGGGCATCCCGACCCTCCCCGTCCTCCACCTCCGGGCCCAGGCCGCGGCGGACGGCAAGCCGGACGACCTGGCCCTCGTGGAACTGCTCGACGGCGACCTCGCCGACCCGGACCGGCTCGCCGAGGCGCTCCGCCGGCTGCGCGCCCACCCGGCGCTGGCCCAGGCCCGCCGCGACACCGTCCGGTACGCCCAGGAGGCGCGGGCCGTGCTGAAGCCGCTGCCCGAGTGTTACGCGAAGCTCGCCCTGGAAGAGATGTGCGACGCGGTGGTCCACCGCGCCGGCTGACGGGGCCTCGGGTCCCTGACGGCCCAACCCCTACTGGACGGCGGAGAAACGGCCGTCCGCAGTCATACCGAAGAGGTACGCGAGGTTGCTCCCGGGGGCTGACGCTTCGGGCCGCCCGATTTGGTCAGATGGAGAACAACCACTCCTGACCAAAACGGGTGAGAATGGCGGCACGGAGTGGACGAGTGCATCCCGACGGAAGCCGCCGACCACGGAGGTAGGGCACACATGGCACCGAACGACAGCGCGGAGACCGGCGGCACGGCCGCCCGGAGGCCCGCCGGCCGCCGCAAGGCCGCGCGTTACATCGTCCCCGTAGCGGTGGCGGGGGTGGCGGCGGCGACGATCGGCCTCGTCCCGGCGCTCGCCAGCTCGGGCGACCCCGATCTGCCGAAGATCACCGCTCAGGAACTCATCGAGAAGATCGCCGCCTCGGACACCGAGCAGTTCTCCGGCACGGTGAAGATCAGCACGGACCTCGGCATCCCGTCCATGGGCGGCCTGGCCGGCTCGTTCCTGTCCGGCGCGGCCGGGGGCGGCGACGGCGGCGAGGACACGTCGAGCGCCGACCCGCAGACCAAGCTCACCGAACTCGCCTCCGGCACGCACACCCTCCGGGTGGCCGCCGACGGCCCCGACAAGCAGCGCCTGTCCGTCCTGGACAAGGCGTCCGAGTACAGCCTGGTCCACAACGGCGACGACGTCTGGGCGTACGACAGCGGCTCCAACGCGGTCTACCACGCCGAGGGCGAGGGCGAGGCCCCCCACGGCAAGGACCGGGCCGCCCCCGAGGGCGTCCCGTCCACGCCGAAGGAGCTCGCCGAGGAGGCGCTGAAGGCCGCCGACGGCACCACGTCCGTCACGGTGGACGGCACCGCGCGGGTCGCCGGGCGCGACGCGTACCGCCTGGTCCTGAAGCCCGAGCAGAAGGGCTCCACGGTCGGGTCCGTCACCATCGCCGTGGACGCGGAGAACGGCGTGCCGCTGAAGTTCATGCTGCAGCCCAGCAGCGGCGGCAAGGCGGTCGTGGACGCCGGTTTCACCTCGGTCGACTTCGGGAAGCCCGCCGCTTCCTCGTTCGCCTTCACCCCGCCCAAGGGCGCGAAGGTCACCGAGGCCGACGACGCCGGGGCCAAGGGCCACGGGAAGGAGGCCCGCGAGGCCGCCGAGAAGGCGCGGCGCGACCTGGTCACGTCCGGGGACGCGGAGGGCGCCGTCGCCCCGAAGATCATCGGCAAGGGCTGGAACAGCATCGCCGCCTTCAAGACCCCCGGCGGCGCGGCCCTGCCGTCCGAGGCGTCGAAGGACCTCCCGGCGGAGGCCGGGCAGTTCCTGGACGCGCTCGGTGACAAGGTCAGCGGGAAGTTCGGCTCGGGCACGGTCTTCAAGACCCGCCTGATCAACGCGCTGATGACGGACGACGGCCGCGTCTACGTGGGCGCGGTCACGAAGGACGCGCTGGTCGCCGCCGCGAACGCGGGCTGACGCCCAGGTGCCCCGCCCGCCCCGCCGTGTGCTTCGCGGCGGGGCGGGCGCGAGCGTACGACCCAGTGGGGAGCACACCATGGCAGTGCCCGTCATCGAGACGCGCGGGCTGACCAAGCGCTACCGGGGCGGCCAGCTCGCCGTGGACGGCCTGGACCTCACCGTCCCCGGCGGCAGCGTCTTCGGCTTCCTCGGGCCCAACGGCTCCGGCAAGACCACCACCATCCGGATGCTGATGGGCCTCATCGCCCCGACCTCCGGCACCGCGAGCGTCCTCGGCCGCCCCATGCCGGACGCCTCGCGCACCGTCCTCCCCGAGGTCGGCGCGCTGATCGAGGGACCCGCGCTGTACGGGTTCCTGAGCGGCCGGGACAACCTCCTGCGGTTCGACCGGGCCGACCCCACCGCCGATCCGCGCACCCGCGCCGCCCGGGTCGGCGAGGCGCTGGAGCGGGTCGGGCTCGCCCCGGCGGCCGGGAAGAAGGCGCGGGCCTACTCGCTGGGCATGAAGCAGCGCCTCGGCCTCGCCGCCGCGCTGCTCAGGCCGCGCCGGCTGCTCGTCCTGGACGAGCCGACCAACGGCCTGGACCCGCAGGGCATGCGCGAGATCCGCGCCCTGGTCCGGGAGCTGGCGGCGGACGGCACCACGGTCTTCCTGTCCTCCCATCTCCTGGACGAGATCGAGCAGGTCTGCACGCACGCCGCGGTGATGGCCCGGGGCCGCCTCCTCACCCAGGGCCCGGTCGCGGGCCTGGCCACGGGCGGCCGGCTCGCCGTCACCACACCGGACCCGGCGGACGCGGCGCGGGTGCTGAAGGAGCACGGCGTCACGGGCGTCACGGTGGACGGGGACCGGGTCCGCGCCGACGCCCCGCCGGGCACGGTGGAGCCGGCCGACCTCAACGCGGCGCTGGTGCGGGCGGGCGTCCGGGTGCGCGCGTTCGGCGTGGAACGGGCGTCGCTGGAGGACGCGTTCGTGGCCCTGACGGGAGAGGGATTCGATGTCGCGAGCTGAGGGGGCGGCCGGGGCCGCCGGGGAGCCGGCCGCGGAGGCCGCCCGCGCAGGGGCCGTCCGTCCGGGAGCCGAGGGGCCCGTCCGCGCGGACGCCGCCCGCAGCCCCCTGTGGACGTTCGGCATCCTCCGCTCCGAGCTGTTCACCACCCTGCGCCGCTGGCGCACCCTCGCCCTGCTCGGTGTGCTGGCCGCCGTTCCCGTCCTGATCGGGATCGCCGTGCGCATCGAGACGGCGGACGGCTCCCCGGCCGGGCCCGGCGGCGGGGAAGGCGGGCCCGCGTTCCTGTCGCAGGTGACCAACAACGGGCTCTTCCTGGTCTTCGCCGCGCTCGCCGCGACGCTCCCGGTCTTCCTGCCCATGGCCGTCGGCGTGATCGCGGGCGACGCGGTCGCGGGCGAGGCCAACGCGGGCACCCTGCGCTATCTGCTGGTCGCCCCGGCCGGCCGGACCCGGCTGCTGCTCGCCAAGTACGCCGCCACGCTCGCCTTCTGCCTGGTCGCGACGCTCGTCGTGGCGGCGTCCGCACTGGCCGTGGGCGCGCTGCTGTTCCCGGTGGGGGACGTCACGACGATCTCGGGGACGACGATCGGCTTCGGCGAGGGCCTGGTACGGGCGGGGGTCGTCGCGGTGTTCGTGGCGGCGTCCCTGACCGGCTTCGCGGCGCTCGGACTGTTCGTCTCGACCCTCACGAACAGCGGGATCGCGGCCATGGCGGCGACGGTCGGGGTGCTGATCACCGTCCAGATCGTGGACACCATCCCCCAGCTGAGCGGGGTCCACCCCTACCTCTTCCCGCACTACTGGCTGTCCTTCGCGGACCTGTTGCGCGAGCCCGTCTACTGGACCGAGGTGGTCAAGAACCTGGAGCTCCAGGCGCTGTACGCGGCGGTGTTCGGCTCTGCGGCCTGGGCCCGGTTCACGGCGAAGGACATCACCGCCTGACCGGGAGCCGCGCCCGTACCGTCGGCCGGCGAGCCGTCCCCCGATCGGCTCGTCGCGGCACGAACGGCACGAACGGCGCGGAAACCGAAGGAACGAGCCGACACGGTACGTTCCGTTTCCGCGAAAGCATTGTTCGACTTGTGGCGACGCGCTGTCAATAAGGTTTGGCTCAAACAGACCTATGCTCACCGAATGAACACATCGCCGAGTTCACTGCGCCGGAGCGAGAGCTCACGCAGGGCGACCCTGCAAGCCGCCCTCGACCTCTGTACGGAGAGGGGCTACGGGCGGGTCACGGTCGAGGCGATCGCGGCGCGGGCGGGCGTGAGCAAGAAGACGATCTACCGCTGGTGGCCGTCGAAGAGCGCGGTGCTGCTGGAAGCCTTCACGGAGATGCTGGTGTCGGCGACCCCGTTCGTGGACACCGGCGACATCGCGAGGGACCTGCGCACCCACCTCACGGGCGCGGTGAACGTCCTCGCCGTACCCCCGTTCGGCCCCGCCTACGCGGGCATCCTCTCGGAACTCCACCACGACGACCAACTGGCCGAAACGGTTCGCACGCGGCTCATCGACCCCCGCTTCCAGGAGGCGGTCGGCCGGCTGCGCAGCGCCCAGGACCGGGGCCAGATCCCCCCGGACGCGGACCTCGACCTCGCGGTGGAGATGCTCTACGGCCCCCTGTACTACCGCCATGTGCTCCGAAAGCCGATGCAGGACGCGGAGGACGTGGGGAAGCTGGTGGACCACGTGCTGCGGGCGCTGGGGGCGACGGTCTAGTGCGGCACTAGCCGGTGAGCGCCTCGGTGAGCGGCCAGAAGGTGAGCCCCAGGCCCAGGGTCAGGACGCCCGCCAGCATGGGACCCACGACGAGTCCGACGACCACGTACAGGATCGTGGGCTGAGGGGCGTACGGCTCGTCGGGGCGGCGCGGGTCGTAGCGCACCTCGATCCTGCGCGGGTCGCGGCTGACCACCCTTCCGCTCCCGACGTAGAGGCGCTCCCGGCCCTCCGCGTCGGTGAACCGCCAGGTCTCCTTGTGCGCGTTGTTCCGGCCCGCGAAGTCCGCCGCGACCGTGATGCCGTGACGCCGGGTGGACCGGTGGTCCCGCGCGATGCCGGCGCCCAGCTGCGCGAAGCGGCCCACGGCCAGCAGCAGGGGCGCCCCGAAGACCGGCATGAGCCACCGGCCGGGCCCTCCCGTCGCCGCGGCGTGGACCACGAGGGCCGCCCAGACGGCCACCGCGCACCCGGCCGCCACGACCGCTCCGGTGCGTCGGGCCAGGAGCAGACGCCAGGCCGGGGCCTCGGGCGCCTCCTCGGTCACCAGCTCCATGCCGTCGCGGGGGGCGCGTTCCTCCGGCAGCGCGGCGGTCACCGCCGTGACGAAGGCCGCCACGGCGGCCGGTGAGGCCCGGGACACCACGAAGACGGCGGGATCGCCGCCGGCGCTGGTCAGCTCGATCTCGACCGTGTCGCCGCCCGCTCCTCCCGCTCGCACCTCCCGGATCGCCCGCACCGGAACGCGCCGGAGGGCGCCGTCCTTCTCCAGCAGAACCGACCGGTCGTCGAAGTGGGCCGTGATGCCACGGCCGCGCAGGATCAGAGGGGAGGCCATGCCGGTATGACCGCGCACGCGGCCACAGGGTTGCCCCGGCGGCGTCGGGCGGACCGGCACCTCAGCCGAAGAGCCGTTCGAGGACGACCGCTATGCCGTCGTCCTCGTTGGACAGCGTCACCTCGTCGGCCGCCGCGCGCAGCTCCGGGTGGGCGTTGCCCATGGCGACCCCGTAGCCGCAGCTGCGGAACATCGGCAGGTCGTTGGGCATGTCGCCGAACGCGATCGCCGTGCGCGGGTCCACGCCCAACTCCTCGGCGGCGAGCGCGATCCCGGCGCCCTTGTCGATGCCGTACGGCTGGAGCTCGACGGTCCCGGGACCGGAGTGCGTCACCGTGGCGAGGTCCCCGACGACCGCCCGGGCCTCGGCGGTCAGCGCCTCGTCGCTCAGCTCGGGGTGCCGGATGAGCACCTTGATCACCGGCTCGGTCCACAGCTCGTCCCGGTGCCGGGTCCGCTGCGCGGGCAGCGTGGCGTGCGGCAGCCGGTAGCCGGGCTCGATGAGCGTGCGCCCCTCGGCCCCGTCCTGGTCGACGGCGGCGAAGACCTGGCCCACCTGGGCCTCGATCTTCCCGAGCGCGGTCCCGGCCGCCTCCCGGTCGAGCGTGACCGCCCGCACGGTGCGCCGGGCCCCGGCGTCGTACACCTGCGTGCCCTGCCCGCAGACGGCCAGCCCTTCGTACCCGAGCCCGTCCAGCAGCTCCCGCACGCCGGGCACGGGCCGCCCGGTGACGACCAGGTGGCGGGCGCCGGCCGCTCGGGCCAGGGCGAGCGAGGCGCGGGTGCGGGGGCTGACGGTGTCGTCGCCGCGCAGGAGGGTGCCGTCGAGGTCCGTGGCGACGAGGGCATATGCGGGTGGGATGGGCATGGTGGCAAGCGTAGGCGCCGGATTCCGGCGCCCGGCCGTGAGTTGTGGCGGGGCAGGCGCGTGAGGTAGAGGGCGAGGAATCTGACAACAAGGGTTGTCGAATCACGTCTCGACAACTAAAGTTACGAGACATGGGGAACTCTGGGGAGATCGAGAACGCGGTGACGGGTCAGGACGTGGACCGGGTGGCGCTGGACGCGGCGCTGCTGGAGGCGCTGAACCCGGTGGCCGCGTCGCTCCAGGCGCGGGCGACAGGGCTGCCGCCGGACCGCATGTGGGCGGCGGAGCCGGTGGAGGTGTCGCTGTCCGTCCTGGCCGCGTGGAAGGTCGTGGACGAGGAGGTCAAGCGGCTGACCGCGATAGCCGCCGGGACGGCCGGCTCGTACGGGGCGAGCTACGAGCGGCTGGGGGCGGCCTGGGGGATCACGCGGCAGGGCGCCCGCAAGAAGTGGCCGGACGCGGTGGGGAGGCGGCGCGAGGCGAGCACGCTGGAACTGTTCGGCGGGAGGGTCGAGTTGAGCTGGGACGAGGTGCCGGGGGGCTGGTGCTGGTCGGGCCGGGGCGCCGACGGTACGGACGACGCGGGGCGCGCGTTCCCGACGAAGGAGGAGGCGGCGGCCCACGCGGGGGCGTTCCTGAAGGAGCATGCGGAGTAGGGGGCGTTCTGGCGGCGAGCCGGCCTTCTCGCGCGCGGCTCACCAGGGCGGGCGGGTGTCGCGGAGCGCCTCCGGGGTCTGCTCGGGCAGGAACTCGTGCCCGTCCGTGCGCAGCAGCATGCCGGGGTCGGGTTCGAAGTACTCGTCGGGCGGTGCCGGCATGTGGAAGCGCTCGGTGCGCGGGAGGGCGACCTCCACGAGCCGGCCCTCCTGGAACATCCACAGCCCGAAGCAGTCGTCGTCCTGGTCGCGCAGAAGGACCTGCACCGTCAGCGGATCCGGCCACGGCAGCGACTCCAGGTGCCTGAGCAGGCCCTTGCGGGCACGTACCTTGTCCAGTTCCAGGGCCCACCCGATCCCGTAGTCCCAGTGCCCCACTATCGGAACGAAGCGGCCCCGCCACGTTCGTTCCGAATCGTCCCTGGTCAGGGGCTCCATCACTTCGTGCGCCCGGCGGGCGAGCACGATGACCTCGGCGTCTCTGCTCATGGCGGAGTATTGCCGCATCCGCCTGTTCCGCCGCAACGGATTTCCCGACCGGCCGGCGTGCGGCGAGATCTCACGGGACCGTGAGGACGACCTTGCCCCGGTTGGTCCTGTTCTCGATCGCGGCGTGCGCGAGGGCCGCGTCGGCGAGCGGGTGGGCCGCGTGGACGGCGGGGCGCAGGCTGCCCTCGGCGTGCAGCGCCCACAGTTCGGCGATCCATTGGGCGTAGAGCGCGGGCCGGGTCCTGGCGATGTGCGCCACCTGGAAGCCGATGACCGACGTGCCGCCGACGAGGAGGTCGTACGCCTCGATCGTGCCGCCGCCCGAGCTGTAGGCGACGAGCCGGCCACCGGGGGCGAGTGCGCGGACGGCCCGGGGAAGGAGATCGCCGCCGACCGCGTCCAGGACGATGTCGCAGGGCTCGCCCCAGCTCTCGTCGGTGTACGTCACCACCTCGTCGGCCCCCAGCGACCGTACGAAGTCCGCCTTCGCCGGATCGCCCACGGCCGCCACGACCCGGGACGCGCCCCGGAGCCGGGCGAACTGGAGAGCCAGGTGCCCGACCCCGCTCGCGGCGGCCGTGACGAGGACCGACTCGCCCTTCTCGGGCCGGGCGGCCTCCAGGACCCCGAGCGCGATGGCGCCGCTGCGGACGAGCGCGACGGCGTCCTGGGCGGTGGCCCCGGCGGGGATGGCGGACGCCATCGTCTGGTTCAGCAGGGCGTACTCGGCGTACGCGTGCCCGAAGCAGAGGCCGGTGACGCGGTCGCCCACGGTGTGCGCGCTCGCGCCGTCCCCCAGCGCCGCCACCTCCCCGGCGATTTCGCCGCCGAGCGGGATGGGCTCCCGGCTCTCGCGGACCTTTCGCACGACCGGCAGGGTGACGCCGACCGCCTGGACCTTGACGAGGAGTTCGCCGGGTCCGGGCGTGGGCACGGGCGCGTCCTCCTCGAACAACACCTCGGGCCCGCCGCTGTGTTCATACCGCATGCGCCGCATGGCGATGACCTCCGACCGACCGGCTTCGTTGGGAATCCCAACGGTAAGCTCAAAGTCGTGGGGAAGTCCAACGATTCCTGGATACGATGCGAGGCATGGCAGACAAGGCAGCAGCCACGACGGCTCCGAGCCGCATCCACCCGCTCCCGAGCTGGCTCCTGGGCCGGGCGGCGGCCCGCGGCCGGTCCTTGGTGGCGGATGCGCTGGCCGGGCACGGCATGAAGATGTGGCACCACGTGGTGCTCGCGGCGGCCGAGGACCTGGAACCGGTGGCCCAGGCCGACCTGGGCCGCGCGGTCGCGCTCGACCCGAAGGACCTGGTCGGCATCCTGAACGACCTTCAGCAGGAGTCCCTGATCGTCCGCGCCCCGGACCCGAAGGACCGCCGCAAGAACGCGGTAAGCCTGACGGCGGCGGGGCGCCGCCGCCTGGAGGAGTGCACGGCAGCGGGCGACCGGGCCAACGCGGAACTGCTGGCCCCGCTGAACCCGGACGAGCGGGCCCGGTTCCTGGACATGCTGCGCCGGATCAGCGGACTCGACCAGGCGCCGCTCTGATCTCGCGGCACGGGGAACGGAACGGCGCCGCGTAGGTCAGCGGGCGGCCTCCGACGGCTCGTACCAGAGGCTGGCCATCGGGGAGCGCGTGGCCCAGCCCAGCGAGGAGTAGAGCGCCCGGCCCTCGGGCGTGCCGACCAGGAGGCCGGTCCTCGCGCCGGCTTCGTACGCGGTGCTCTGCAGCGTGCGCATCACCAGGCTGCCGAGCCCCTTGCGCCGGTGGTCGGTGGCGGTCTCGATCTGGTCGGCCACGGCATGGGTGCCCACCAGGGCGATCTGCCCACGGGCGGCGAAGTGCCCGGCCTGCGTGCGGACCAGCACGCGGATGACGCCGCCCCGGGCCCAGCTGGTGAGCGTGTAACCGGCCGGCGCCTCGTGAGGCTCCGGCGCCAGCGGGCGGGTCATCAGGAAGCCGGGAACGTCGCTTTTCCAGCCCGGCCCGAGCCAGGGCAGGACCGCCTCGTCCTCGGCGAACAGCTTCAGCCACGTCCCGGGCGCGCTCGTTCCGGCGACGATCTTGCGCACGTCGGCCTCGGTGGGCTCCGGCAGCACGTGCCGGGCGACGTGTCGGGGTTGTCCGACGTCGATCGTCCATCCCCACGGTTCCGCGACCGGGTCCGCGGCGCCCCGGGACACGATCCAGCCGTCGATCCACATCCGCACAAGCTCGCTGATCCCTATGTCCGGCATCGCCGCCCGCCCCCTGAGCTGTAATAGGTAATAGCGTCGAGTGAACCTTACGCAATGAGTGCGTGGCTCGCCACGGAGGGGGTGGGGGCGATCTCAGGTCAGGACAGGTCCCGTGCCGGGCTGAACCCGTCACGCTTGAGTCCCGCGACGAAGGCGGTGAACGCTCCGGCGTGGAGGGGGAGGGTGGGCCCGTCCGGGGCCTTGGAGTCGCGGACGGGCACGGTGCCGGTGGTGGCGACGAGGTTGGTGGCGACCTGGACGCAGTCGCCGCCGTTGTTGCTGTACGAGGAGGTGTACCAGCGGGGGGTCTCTGTCGCCACGGGGCTTCCCTTCGTAGGGGGGATCAGGCGGTGTCGAACCTGCCGTCCTTGATGCCCGTGACGAAGGCGGCGTACACGTCGGCGTGGAGGCCGAGGGCGGGGCCGGTGGGGTTCTTGGAGTCGCGGACGGGGACGGTGCTGGTGGTGGCGGCGAGGTTGGTGGCGACCTGAACGCAGGCGCCGCCGTTGTTGCTGTAGGAGGACGTGTACCAGCGGGGGGATTCGGTCGTCACGGAGTGCCCTTTCGTAACTGCTCGATCATGGCCACGGACGACGCCTGAGAGCGCGCCCCGGCTTGTAGCTGATGGTAGGCCGTCAACTGAGGCAGGACGAACGAGCTTTCACGTTCCAAGTGGCCCATCTGGGCGGACTCCGCGTAGGACATCAGCGAGCGATCGGGCATCGTCAGTATGTAGAGAGGCAGGTCGAAGGGGCGACTCGCGCCCATCGTGAACGGGGCAATCTGGAGCACCGTGGTAGGCAGCTCTGCAAATGCAAGCAGGCGGTCAAACTGTGCGTTCATGACGTCGGGTTCGCCGATGGGGCGGCGAACGCAGCTCTCGTCCAGCACCACTAGGACCAGCGGGGGGTTCGGCCGCAGAAGCGAAGCCTGCCTCTCCGCGACGAGTTCCACCCGCTGGAGCGCCTGGTCGGTCGTGATCGCCCCCCGCTTGACGGCGCTCTCAGTCAGTGCCCTCGCGTACTCCGGGGTTTGAAGCAGGCCGGGAATGACGCCGACCTCGTAGAGCCGGATCTCGGCGGCCCGGCTCTCGTGTCTCACGTACTCGGGGAAGCCCTCCAGTAAGGCCGTGTCCCGTGCCGCCCGCGCCTGGCGCTCGAACAGATCCCCGGTTCCAAAGGCTCTGTCAGCTCTGTTCGCGAAGCGGGGAGTTGGAGGTCGTCGACCAGTTTCAGCGGCCGAGATATGCGTCCCCGAGTACCCCATGATCGCTCCCAGCTCGTCCTGGGTCCAGCCGCGCTCGTCTCGTAACCTGCGAAGACGTTCGCCAAAGGCCGCGACTAGTGAATCCTCGGGGTTCAGCTCCTTGCGGTTCACGGCTCACCGCCCAACTCTCCGTACAAATCGTGCAAGTTGAAGACCTCTGCACTGTAGGCCACGCTGAGCCCGCTTGGTAGTGGAACGACTACGGAGAGGTACGAGCTATGTCTGTGGACGAACAGACTCCCGCCGTCGGGGCGATCATCGTGGACGTCGGTCGGTGGGATCAGCCGCTGGTCGGGGAGTTCCGAGGGGTTGCCGGCCCTTACTGGACGCTCCGGTCACCGAAGGGCGGTACGGAGTGGGAGGTGCGGCCCGAGCACACCCGGGAGGCGACCCCCGCCGAACGGCTCGCGGCGCGCACCGCCCGGGAGAACGCCCGCAGCCGGGGCGAGGTCGCGTGAGCGCCCCGGAGGAGCCCGAACCGTGCCGCACGTGCCAGGAGTTCGACCTCGAAGAGGCCGTCGCCCGGAGCGAGCGGGACGGGAGCCGGGAGACGGACGCCCGGGTGCTGCGCAGGCGGCACGTGGAGGCGGCGCACGCGGGCGTCAGCCCCACGTCTTCCCGGCGGGCTCCTTGATCGTGCGGTTGATGCGGTTGAAGAAGTTGGTCATGGCGATCTCCAGGTTGAGGGCTCCGATCTCCCCCTCGGTGAAGTGGGCGTTGGCCTCGTCCCAGATCTCGTCGGTGACGCCGGGCGCACCGTCCTGGAGCCGGGTGGCGCCCTCGGCGAGGGCGAGGGCGGCGCGCTCGGCGTCGGTGAAGAAGGGGGCCTCGCGCCAGGCCGCGACGTTGTGGAGTCGCTCGTCGGTGTCGCCGGCCTTCTTCCCGGCGGTCACGGCGGCGTAGACGCAGGCCGAGCAGCCGTTGATCTGGCTGACGCGCAGATGGACGAGGGCGAGCAGCCGAGGGTCGACGCCGCCGGCGGCGATGGCCTGGTGGAGGTGCCGGACGGCGGTCCACAGGTCGGGGTTGGCGGCGTTCTTGTCCTTCAGGCGGTTTTCCATGATGGGGGAAAGCTCCTTCGTGGGGTTACCTTGCGGCGCTGGTGTGCGTCACCCCTATGACGGAGCCGCTGCCACGGAGGTAACAAGATGACGCTCGCCGATGCTTTCGAGTCCCACCGCGACCGGCTGAGGGCGGTCGCGTACCGGATGCTCGGGTCGCACGCGGACGCGGAGGACGCGGTCCAGGAGGCATGGCTGCGGCTGTCGCGCCAGGAGCCCGGCACGATCGAGAACCTGGGCGGCTGGCTGACCACGGTGGTGGGCCGGATCAGCCTCGACGTGCTGCGGTCGGGCCGGACGCGGCCGGAGGTGTCGTACGACGACGGGCCGGAGTACACCGTGACACTGGACGACGCCCCCGCGCCGGAGGAGCTGGCGACGATCGGCGACTCCGTGGGCCTCGCGCTGCTGACGGTGCTGGACTCGCTGCGGCCGGACGAACGCCTCGCCTTCGTGCTGCACGACGTGTTCGCGGTGCCGTTCGCGGAGGTGGGCCCGATCCTGGGCAAGTCGGCGGACGCGACGAAGATGCTGGCGAGCCGGGCGCGGCGGAAGGTCCAGGGGGCGCAGCGGCCGGCGAGCGCGGACCGGCGGCAGCGCGAGGTGGTCCAGGCGTTCCTGGCGGCGGCCCGGGACGGCCACTTCGAGCGGCTGCTGGAGGTCCTGCACCCCGAGGTGAAGCTGACCGCGCACACCCCGGACGGCACGTTCGTCACCCTCGGCGCCACGGAGGTCGCCACCCGGGCCCGTGTGGGCGCCGCCGCAGCGCACGGCCTCCCGGCCACCGCCAACGGCCTCCCGGCGATTCTCGCCTGGACCCCGGAGGGCACCCCGCTCTCGCTGCTCGTCTTCACGGTCACCGACGACCGCATCACGGAGATCACGGCGCGGGTGGACCCGGCGGAACTGGCGCGGATGGACTTGCCGGAGCGGGCGTAACGGGCTGCGGAGGGGGCGCGGTGTGTGCACACACCGGGCCCGAGCAGGCGAGTCGGGTGGCGCCCTCAGACTCCCGTCCCGCGTCTACTGGACGCAGAACTCGTTGCCCTCCGGGTCCGTGAGCACGGTCCACCGGCCGCCCGGTTCCTCGGCCTCGCGCACGACCTTCGCACCCAGCGCGACCACCCGCGCCACCTCCGCCTCGCGGCGCTCCGGGCCCGCATGCAGGTCGAGGTGGAGGCGGTTCTTCCCGGTCTTCGGCTCCGGGACGCGCTGGAAGAGCAGCCGGCGGCCGTGTCCGGCGCCGCTGTCCTCGTCGTACGGGTCGTCGGGGTGCCGCACCGCCGCCAGGTCGAGCCAGGCGCGTCGGCCGTGCGCGGTGGTGGTGAGGGCTTCCGGTACGGCCCCGACGCCCAGCAGGCGTTCGATCAGGGGGCTGTTGTCCTCGATCTCGTAGCCGAGGGCCTGGGCCCAGAAGCCGGCCTGGGCGTGCGGGTCGGCGGCGTCGATGACGACTTTCCACTCAAGGGTCATGACCGGCATTCTGTCCCGGCGCCGGGGCTTTTGCCGGGTGAGACCTCGATCCGGTCCGCTTCCGCTCCCGCGCCCGTCGCCGTCGCGGCCGAGCGGGCCGCCTGCGCCCGGACCCGGTTGCGGCGCGCGGTCCGCAGCGCATCCCAGGTGAGGACGATCAGCGCCACCCACACCAGACCGAACCCGGCCCACCGCTCCGGCGGCATCTCCTCGTGGAAGTAGGCGACACCCAGCAGGAACTGGGCGATCGGGGTCATGTACTGGAGCAGCCCGATGGTCGAGAGCGGGATGCGGATCGCGGCGGCCCCGAACAGGATCAGCGGCACCGCCGTGACGACACCGGTCGAGGCGAGGAGCGCGGTGTGCCCGGCGCCCTCGGAGGTCAGGGTCGAGGTGCCCTGCGCGCCCAGCCAGATCAGATAGCCGAGCGCGGGCAGGAAGAGCACGGCGGTCTCGACGGTGAGCGATTCCAGGCCGCCCATGTCGACCTTCTTCTTGACCAGGCCGTACGTCGCGAAGGAGAACGCCAGGATCAGCGAGATCCACGGCGGCTTCCCGTAGCCGACGGCCAGCACGAGCACCGCCACGACGCCGGTGGCGACCGCCGCCCACTGCGCCGGGCGCAGCCGCTCGCCCAGGAGCAGGACGCCCATGGCGATGGTGACCAGCGGATTGATGAAGTAGCCGAGGGACGCCTCGACGACATGGCCGCTGTTGACGGCCCAGATGTACAGGCCCCAGTTGACGGTGATCGTGGTCGCCGCGATGCCGAGCAGCCCCAGTCTGCGCGGCTGCCGCAGCAGCGGGCCGATCCAGGACCATCGGCGCAGGACGAGCAGCAGGACCGCCACCACGCCGAGCGACCACACCATGCGGTGGGCCAGGATCTCGACCGCCCCGGCGGGCTTCAGCAGCGGCCAGTACAGCGGGACGAGGCCCCACATCCCGTACGCGGCGAACCCGGAGAGGAGTCCGGCCCGCTGGTCATTCGTCCCCTGCACGGGCCCCTCCTGGTGGGTGGCTGTCGTACGACCGTCAACCACATGAAGGTAGCGCCGCCGGGGTCCGGTGTCATACCCGTATCGTCAGACGGTCATGACACCGGACGGGGTGCGGATCAGAGCGCGGCGACCGCGGCGGCGACGGTGTCGGGCACCGGGGTCGTCGGGCGGCCGATCAGGCGGGCCAGGTCGCCGCTGGTGCCGGCGAGACGCCCGTGCCGGACGGCCTGGTCGACATCGACCAGGATCGCCGCGAAACCCTCGGGCACTCCGGCGCCGGTCAGGATCTCCTGGTGGACGGCGGCCGGGACGTCGTTGTGGACGATCTCCTTGCCGGTGGCCTTCGCGACCTCCGCCGCGTATGCGGCGTAGGACCAGGCGGTGTCCCCGCTCAGCTCGTACGCGCGGTTCAGGTGGCCCTCGCCGGTCAGGACGGCGGCGGCGGCCGCCGCGTAGTCGTCGCGGGAGGCGTAGGCGATGCGGCCGTCGCCCGCGCTGGCGACGACCGCGCCGTGCGCCAGGACCGGGGCCAGGTTCTCGGTGAGGTTCTCCGTGTACCAGCCGTTGCGCAGGAAGGTGTACGGCAGGCCGGAGTCCAGGATCAGCTGCTCGGTCGCCCGGTGCTCGTCGGCCAGCGTGAAGTCCGCGTCGGGCCCGCCGAGTGCCCCGGTGTACGCGAGCTGGGCGACGCCCGCCGCCTTGGCCGCGTCGATGACCGCGGCGTGCTGGGGGATGCGGCTGCCGATCTCGTTGCCGGAGATGAGGAGGACCCGGTCGCCGGGGCGAAAGGCGTCCGCCAGGGTCTCGGGGCGGCTGTAGTCGGCGATGCGCAGCTCGACGCCCCGGGCGGCCAGACCGGCGGCCTTCTCCTTGTCGCGGACCACGGCGACGACCTCGGCGGCGGGGACGGCGGTCAGCAGGTGGTCCACGACGAGCCGGCCGAGTGCTCCGGTGGCTCCGGTGACGACGATGCTCATGGGGTTCTCCTCGTTCGTTCGCTTCGTTCTTACACCACCCTACGGAACGCGCTAACTAAAAGAAAGCGGTCCGGGAGTGACCCTTGTCCCGGACACGCGAGAGCGCGCCGGTCCCGCCCGCGAGGGGCAGGTCCGGCGCGCTCTCGCGTATCGGGGGACCGGCGTCAGCCGACCACCGTCCAGTTGTCGTTCCCGGCGAGCAGGGCGGCCAGGTCGCCCTTGCCGTGCCGCTCCACCGCCGTGTCCAGCTGCTCGGCCATCTTCGTGTCGTACACCGGCCGCTCCACGCTGCGCAGCACCCCGATCGGGGTGTGGTGCAGCGTGTCCGCGTCGGCGAGCCGGGACAGCGCGAACGCCGTCGTCGGACTCGGGGCGTGCGCGTCGTGGACCAGGATCTGCGACTTGTTCTCCTCGGTGACCGCGACGACCTCGAGGTCACCGGTCAGCGAGTCCCGCACGACGCCCTTGGAGCCTTCCGCGCCGAAGACGATCGGCTGCCCGTGCTCCAGGCGGATCACCGCCTCCTGCGCCTGGTCCTTGTCCTTCAGGACCTCGAACGCGCCGTCGTTGAAGATGTTGCAGTTCTGGTAGATCTCCACCAGAGCCGTGCCCGGGTGGTCGGCGGCGGCGCGCAGCACGCTCGTGAGGTGCTTGCGGTCCGAGTCGACGGTCCGGGCCACGAACGACGCCTCGGCGCCGATCGCCAGCGACACCGGGTTGAACGGGGCGTCCAGCGAGCCCATCGGCGTCGACTTGGTGATCTTGCCCAGCTCGGAGGTGGGGGAGTACTGCCCCTTGGTCAGCCCGTAGATCCGGTTGTTGAACAGCAGGATCTTGAGGTTCACATTGCGGCGCAGCGCGTGGATCAGGTGGTTGCCGCCGATGGACAGCGCGTCTCCGTCACCGGTGACGACCCACACCGACAGGTCCCGCCGCGAGGTGGCCAGGCCGGTCGCGATCGACGGGGCGCGGCCGTGGATCGAGTGCATCCCGTACGTGTTCATGTAGTACGGGAAGCGCGAGGAGCAGCCGATGCCGGAGATGAAGACGATGTTCTCCTTGGCCAGACCGAGGTCGGGCATGAAGCCCTGCACGGCCGCCAGGACCGCGTAGTCACCGCAGCCGGGGCACCAGCGCACCTCCTGGTCCGACTTGAAGTCCTTCATGGACTGCTTCGCCTCGGCCTTGGGCACGAGCTGGAGCAGTTCGTTCGTCTCAGGCATCGATGGCCTCCTCAAGAGCTGCCGCGAGCTGCTCGGCCTTGAACGGCATGCCGTTGACCTGGTTGTAACTGTGCGCGTCGACCAGGTACTTGGCGCGGATGAGCGTGGCCAGCTGACCGAGGTTCATCTCGGGGACGACCACCTTGTCGTAACGCTTCAGGACCTCGCCCAGATTCCGCGGGAACGGGTTGATGTGACGCAGATGGGCCTGGGCGATGGAGCGTCCCGAGGCGCGCAGCCGGCGCACGGCGGCGGTGATCGGGCCGTACGTCGAGCCCCAGCCGAGCACGAGGGTCCGGGCCTCCGCGGGGTCGTCCACCTCCACGTCCGGCACCTCGATGCCGTCCACCTTGGCCTGCCGGGTGCGGACCATGAAGTCGTGGTTGGCGGGGTCGTACGAGATGTTGCCGGTGCCGTCCTGCTTCTCGATGCCCCCGATGCGGTGTTCGAGGCCGGGCGTGCCCGGGACCGCCCACGGGCGGGCCAGCGTCTGCGGGTCGCGCTTGTACGGCCAGAACACCTCGGTGCCGTCGGCCAGTTCGTGGTTCGGGCCGCCGGCGAACTGGACGCGCAGGTCCGGGAGCTGGTCGAGCTCCGGGATGCGCCAGGGCTCGGAGCCGTTGGCCAGGTAGCCGTCGGAGAGCAGGAAGACCGGGGTGCGGTAGGCCAGGGCGATCCGGGCCGCGTCCAGCGCCGCGTCGAAGCAGTCGGCCGGGGTGCGCGGGGCCACGATCGGCACCGGCGCCTCGCCGTTGCGCCCGTACATCGCCTGGAGCAGGTCCGCCTGCTCGGTCTTGGTGGGCAGCCCGGTCGACGGGCCGCCGCGCTGGATGTCCACGATGAGCAGCGGCAGTTCGAGCGAGACCGCCAGCCCGATGGTCTCCGACTTCAGCGCCACACCGGGCCCGGACGTCGTCGTCACGGCGAGCGAACCGCCGAACGCGGCGCCCAGCGCGGCACCGATGCCCGCGATCTCGTCCTCGGCCTGGAAGGTGCGCACGCCGAAGTTCTTGTGCTTGCTCAGCTCGTGCAGGATGTCCGAGGCCGGCGTGATCGGGTACGAGCCGAGGTAGACCGGCAGATCGGCCTGACGGCCCGCGGCGATCAGCCCGTAGGCCAGGGCGAGGTTCCCCGAGATGTTCCGGTACGTGCCGGCGGGGAACGCCTGCGAGGCCGGCGCCACCTCGTAACTGACGGCGAAGTCCTCCGTCGTCTCGCCGAAGTTCCACCCGGCCCGGTACGCGGCCACGTTCGCCTCGGCGATCTGCGGCTTCTTGGCGAACTTCGCCCGCAGGAACGCCTCGGTGCCCTCGGTCGGCCGGTGGTACATCCAGGACAGCAGCCCGAGCGCGAACATGTTCTTCGAGCGTTCGGCCTCCTTGCGGGAGAGCCCGAACTCCTTCAGCGCCTCGATCGTGAGCGTGGTCAGCGGCACCGGATGGACGTTGTACGCCTCCAGCGAGCCGTCCTCCAGCGGGTTGGTCTCGTATCCGACCTTCGCCATCGGCCGTTTCGTGAACTCATCGGTGTTCACGATGATTTCGGCCCCGCGCGGCACATCGGCGATGTTCGCCTTCAGCGCCGCCGGGTTCATCGCGACCAGCACGTTCGGCGCGTCACCCGGGGTCAGGATGTCGTGGTCGGCGAAGTGCAGCTGGAACGACGAGACCCCCGGCAGGGTGCCCGCGGGGGCGCGGATCTCGGCGGGGAAGTTCGGCAGCGTGGACAGGTCGTTCCCGAAGGACGCCGTCTCCGAGGTGAACCGGTCACCTGTGAGCTGCATGCCGTCACCCGAGTCACCCGCGAAGCGGATGATCACCCGGTCGAGACGGCGGATTTCCTTCTCACCGCTTCCCGCGGCTGCGGACTGGGGGGCACGCTGTCCCCCTACGAGCGCTTCGCTGGCCTCGTCGGCCTGCTCGGCTGGGCTACTGACCTGGCTGGTCACTTACTGGACCTCCCTCGGCACGGCGGCTCGGAACCGTCCGGCCCGCCGGAGGTCCCCCGCCCACCCTACGTCCGTAAGGGTCGCCTTCCTCCGGCAGATCACATGATGGACGGCAATTTGAGACGCGATTCGGCACGTTGCGATATGGCGTCGCGCATCCGGATGCCGTGACGGTTCCCGATGCTGCCGGTCATGATCCACCAGCCGCCCCGCTCCCCGTCGGACCCGCGCGCCCGGGCCGGTCGCGCCGCGTCAGGAGTTCAGATACGTCAGCACCGCCAGCACCCGGCGGTGGTCGCCCTCGCTCGGGGCCAGGCCCAGCTTCTGGAAGATGTTGCTGACGTGCTTCTCGACCGCCCCGTCGCTCACCACCAGCTGCTTGGCCACCGCGGAGTTCGTACGCCCCTCCGCCATCAGGCCCAGCACCTCGCGCTCACGCGGCGTCAGCCCGGCCAGCACGTCCTGCTTCCGGCTGCGGCCCAGCAGCTGCGCCACCACCTCCGGGTCCAGCGCCGTACCGCCCTGCGCCACCCGGACCACCGCGTCCACGAACTCCCGGACCTCGGCGACCCGGTCCTTCAGCAGGTACCCGACGCCCCGGCTGGACCCGGCCAGCAGCTCGGTGGCGTACTGCTCCTCCACGTACTGCGACAGGACCAGCACCCCGATCCCCGGGTGCTCCCGGCGCAGCCGCACCGCCGCCCGGACGCCCTCGTCGGTGTGGGTCGGCGGCATCCGCACGTCCGCGACCACCACGTCCGGCAGCGCGCCCTGCCCGGCGAGGTCCCCGATCGTCTTGATCAGCGCCTCCGCGTCCCCGACGCCCGCGACGACGTCATGCCCGAGATCGGTCAGCAACCGGGTCAGTCCCTCCCGGAGCAGTACCGAATCCTCGGCGATGACCACGCGCACCCTGTCCTCCACCACGACGCTGTTTCCCCCGCTGCTCGCTCGCCGGTACGACCCTTGTGCCGTCCAGCATCCCAGCAATGGCAGTGACGTCGCGAGCGTGCGCGGGGTTGACCTCCGAGTGCCGTGCCGTGGGCGACCGCCGTCAGCCGCGCCAGGGCAGCTCCGCGGTGACCTTCGTCGGGCCGCCCACCGGCGAGTCGACGACCAGGACCCCGTCGACGGCGTCCAGCCGCTCGGTCAGACCGGCGAGCCCGCTGCCGGACGCCGGGTCGGCGCCGCCGCGCCCGTCGTCGGTGACCTGGAGCAGCAGGCGGTCCTCGGTGCGCCACACGTCGACCGAGGCGCGGGTGGCGCCGGCGTGCTTGCTGACGTTCTGGAGGAGTTCGGAGACGGTGAAGTACGCGATGCCCTCGATGGCCTGCGCGGGCCGGGACGGCAGGTCCACCTCCACGGTGACCGGCACGGTGCAGCGCGAGGCGACGGCGGAGAGGGCGGCGTCCAGGCCGCGGTCGGTGAGGACGGCGGGGTGGATGCCCCGGGCGAGGTCGCGCAGTTCCTGGAGGGCGACCTTCACTTCGCCGTGGGCCTCGTCCACCATGCGGGCGGCGGCCTCGGGGTCGTCGGTCAGCTTCTCCTTGGCGAGGCCCAGGTCCATGGCGAGGGCGACGAGCCGGGCCTGGGCCCCGTCGTGCAGATCGCGCTCGATACGGCGCAGGTCCGCCGCGGCCGTGTCCACCACCACGCCCCGGTCCGACTCCAGCTCCGTGACGCGCTCCGCCAGCCGGGACGGGCTCAGCAGCCCCGCCACCATCAGCCGGTCCACGGTCGCCAGACCCCGGATCACCCAGGGGGTGAGGATGACGATGCCCAGGCCCAGGCCGGCGGTCAGCGCGAGATCGACGCCCGAGTCGAGGTAGACCTCGTGCTGGGCGTCCCCGTAGAGCTGGATGCCCGAGACGCCCGTGTGGGAGGGCACGAACCAGTGCCACAGCGGGTAGGTGAGCGCCGCCCAGCCCCACGCCTGGAGCGTCAGCGCCAGGCAGAACGCGAAGACCGCCCACGGGAAGTGCAGCAGCGCGTACAGCAGGTGGCGCCAGGACACCCCGCTCTTCAGGACCGCGCCGACCCAGGACATCAGCCCGCCCTTCCGGCCGCGCACCGGCGCCGGATCGGCCACGTCCAGCCGCAGCAGCGCCCGCGCCCGGGTCCGTTCCAGCATCCCGAAGCCCCGGCACATGGCCAGGCCCGCCGCCAGCACCGGAATGCCCAGGAAGGTGACGAGCAGGCCCGCGCCCAGCGAGACCATGGTGATCGCGAAGGTGAACAGCACGATGCTGATCGGCAGGCTCAGCAGCAGGTAGCAGAACTCGCGCCAGGTCCTGCCCTCCAGGGGCGCCCGCAGCGCGGCCGGCAGGGCGTGCCGCCGCGGGGGACGGTTCCCGAGGCCGCTGCCCGACCGCTGAGGCTCCCGTGTGTCCGGTCCGTATGCCGTGGCCATGGGGGTCCGTCCGTTTCTTCTGCCGTGTGGGTGAATGCGCGTGTGCTCTGTACTTCAAGGGTGCTGGGCGGCGGGCCGCCGCACCATGAGGACGGTCGCCGTCTCGGACCGGGGGTTTTCCCTACCCCTTCACGCGCTGCGCGCTCTTCTCGGCGCCCCGGTCGCGCCACGGCAGCTCGGCCGTGACGGTCGTCGGGCCCCCGGCGGGCGATTCGAGTACGAAGACCCCGTCCACGGCGTCCAGGCGCTCGGCGAGCCCCGCCATGCCCGTACCGGCGTCCATCGAGGCCCCGCCCCGCCCGTCGTCGCCGACCTGGATGAGCAGCCGGTCGCCGGAGCGCCACACGTCGACGGACGCGGTACGGGCCCCGCTGTGCTTGCTGACGTTCTGGAGGAGTTCGGAGACGGTGAAGTACGCGATGCCCTCGATGGCCTGCGCCGGACGCCCCGGGAGATCCACCCGTACGGTGACGGGCACGGTGCAGCGCGAGGCGATCGCGGAGAGGGCGGCGTCCAGGCCGCGGTCGGTGAGGACGGCGGGGTGGATGCCCCGGGCGAGGTCGCGCAGTTCCTGGAGGGCGACCTTCACTTCGCCGTGGGCCTCGTCGACCATGCGGGCGGCGGCCTCGGGGTCGTCGGTCAGCTTCTCCTTGGCGAGGCCCAGGTCCATGGCGAGGGCGACGAGCCGGGCCTGGGCCCCGTCGTGCAGATCGCGCTCGATGCGGCGCAGGTCCGCCGCTGCCGTGTCCACCACCACACCCCGGTCCGACTCCAGCTCCGCGATGCGGCGCTCCAGGTCGCCGGAGGGGGAGAGCAGCCCGCGCACCATGGCCCGGTCCGCGTTGCCCATCAGCCGCGCCGTATAGGGGAGCGCCGGCCACACGACGAGGCAGACGAGCGTCACGGCGAAGGTGAGGATGCCCCACGGGAGCCGGACGAACGAGTACAGCGCCGCCCGCCAGGCGACCGGGTCGCGCAGGGCCGTCCACAGCCACGCGAAGAACCCGTCGTCCTCGCGGCCCCGGGCCGGCGGGCTCGGCTCCTCGACGCGCACCCCCAGGAGCTTCCGGGCGCGGGCGCGCTCGGCGCGCCCGATCAGCCGGGAACCCTGGAGCCCGGCGGCCAGCAGCGGCAGACCGACCACGGTGACCGCGAGGCCCACGCCGATCGAGATCATCAACACTGTGTAAACAAATCCGATGATCGCCATCGGCAGGTTGGCGAGGAGGTGCGCGACCTCCTTCCATGTCCACCGGCCGAAGGCGAAGTGGACGGGAGGCGGCCCGTCGTGGGCGGGCACCTGGGGGCTCATGGTCATGCGACCAGCCTGCCGGGCACGCGAGGCGGATGCCATGGGGCTCGTGGGTGAGGTGAAGTAGGGATATCCCTACCCGTGCGCCCCACCCGTGCCGCTCCCGTTCCCCGTCCGTTGCCCGACGCAACTGCTTACCCGTCCTTTACAGGGCCTAGACTCCCGTGCGTACAGATCGTGGGACGGGGCGAGGGAGCGAGGGGCGGACGTGACGGGCCTTCCCGGTGCGGCATCGACACCGGCGCGGACGGTGCTCGCGTCGTCGGACTACTTCCACAGCTACTCGGTGGTCGGACTGCTCGCCCTGGTCGGCGTCCTGTTCGTCGCCGTCGCGTTCGGCGCGGGCCGGCTGCTGCGGCCCGTGGTGCCGACGCCGGAGAAGCTGCTCGCGTACGAGTGCGGTGTGGACCCGGTGGGGGAGGGCTGGGCGCACACCCAGGTCCGCTACTACGTGTACGCCTTCCTGTACGTGATCTTCGCCGTCGACTCGATCTTCCTCTTCCCCTGGGCGACGGTCTTCGCGGCGCCGGGCTACGGCGCGACCACGCTGGTGGAAATGTTCATCTTCCTCGGTTTCCTGGCCGTGGGACTGCTCTATGCATGGAAGAAGGGCGTCCTCGAATGGACGTGACGAGCCCGCAGTCGGCCGGGGCGGGGGACGAACCCGCCGCCGTACCCACGTTCCTCCCGGAACCGAAGCGCCTGGGCCTCCTGTCCAGACTCGCGCCGGAACCGATGAAGGTGGTCCTCAACTGGGGCCGCCGCTACAGCCTCTGGGTCTTCAACTTCGGGCTCGCCTGCTGCGCCATCGAATTCATCGCCGCCTCCATGGCGCGTCACGACTTCATCCGGCTCGGTGTGATCCCCTTCGCACCGGGCCCGCGCCAGGCCGACCTCATGATCGTCTCCGGCACGGTGACGGACAAGATGGCCCCGGCGGTCAAGCGCCTGTACGAGCAGATGCCCGAACCCAAGTACGTCATCTCCTTCGGCGCCTGCTCCAACTGCGGCGGCCCGTACTGGGACTCGTACTCCGTCACCAAGGGCGTCGACCAGATCATCCCCGTCGACGTCTACGTCCCCGGCTGCCCGCCCCGGCCCGAGGCGCTGCTCCAGGGCATCCTGAAGCTCCAGGAGAAGATCGCCCGCGAGTCGCTGGGCGCGCGCTACGCCGAGGCGGCGGGCGGGCGCCCGTCGACGGAGGCGCTGCGCAGCGGTCTGGTGAAGGGGGCCGGGCAGTGACCCCCTTCGACCGGCTCCCGGACGCGGTGACCGAGGTCTTCGGCGAGGACGCCACCGCCGCACAGGCGTACGACCTGCTGACGGTCGACGTCCCGCCCACCGCGTGGATCACCGCACTCGAAACCGCCCGCTCCACCCTCGGCTGCACGTACTTCGACTGGCTGAGCGCGGTGGACGAACCGGGCACGGGCTTCCGGGTGTGCGCGCATGTGGCGGCGCTGCCGTCCGCCGCAGGGACCGGCGTCCGCCGCCTCCTGCTGCGGACGACGGTGCCGCACGAGACCCCGGCCCTGCCGACGGCGATCGGTGTGTACGCGGGGGCCGCCTGGCACGAACGCGAGACGCACGAGATGTTCGGCGTCGTCTTCGAGGACCACCCCCATCTGGTCCCCCTCCTCCTCCCCGAGAACTTCGAGGGCCACCCCCTCCGCAAGGACTTCGTCCTGGCCGCCCGCGTGGCGAAGGCGTGGCCGGGCGCGAAGGAACCGGGCGAGTCGGACCACGGCGGCCCGAAGCGCCGCACGATGCTTCCGCCGGGCGTCCCGGACCCGAACGAGTGGGGCCCGCTGAAGGGCCAGCTCCCGCCGGCCCCGTCCCGTCCGGCGAGGCGCACCCGCACGGCGGGCGAGGCGACGCCCGGCACCCCGTCGGAGGCCCCGGCCCCCCGCCCGCGCCGCAGCCGCACCGCGTCCCAGGGCTCGGCGAGCCAGCGTGAGCCGGGGCCGCCCCCGGCGGCGGACGCTCCGTGGCGCAACGCGCCGGAGGCCCGGCCCCCGGCCCGACCCGACACCGACACCGACACCCCCGAGAACGGAGGCGATCCCGAGTGAACGACGCCCTCGACGTCGCCCTCCGCATCGTCATCGTCTTCGCCGTCTTCATGGTCCTCCCGCTCGTCGTCGGCCAGACCGAACACAAGGTCATGGCCCACATGCAGGGACGCCTCGGCCCCATGTACGCGGGCGGCTTCCACGGCTGGGCGCAGCTCGTCGCCGACGGCGTGAAGTTCGCGCAGAAGGAGGACATCGTCCCCGCCGGCGCCGACCGCAAGGTCTTCCGCCTGGCGCCGGCCGTGGCCCTCCTCCCGTACCTGCTCGTGCTGGTCGCGATCCCGATCGGCCCCGGAGAGGGCGCGGTCGGACAGGCCGTCGACGCGGGCCTCTTCTTCGTGCTCGCCGTCATGGGCGTGGGCGTGCTCGGCTCGCTCATGGCCGGCTGGGCGTCGGCCAACAAGTTCTCCCTGCTCGGCGGCCTCCGCACCGCCGCGCAACTCCTCGCCTACGAGCTGCCGATGCTGCTCGCCGCCGCCTCGGTGGCGATGGCGGCGGGCACGGTCTCGCTGCCCGGCATCCTCGACGCGTTCGAGTGGTGGTGGCTGCCCTGGCAGATCACCGGCGCCCTGGTCTTCTTCGTGGCCGGACTCGCCGAACTCCAGCGGCCCCCGTTCGACATGCCGGTCGCCGACTCGGAGATCATCTTCGGCGCGTACACCGAGTACACCGGCCTCCGCTTCGCGCTCTTCCTGCTCGCCGAGTACGCCGGCATCGTCGTGCTGTGCGGGCTGACCACGGTCCTGTTCCTCGGCGGCTGGCACGGCCCGCTGGGCGCCGACGGACTCGGCTGGGTCTGGACCCTGCTGAAGACCGGCATCCTCGCGTTCGTCGTGATCTGGCTGCGCGTGAGCTACCCGCGGCTGCGCGAGGACCAGCTGCAGAAGCTCGCCTGGACGACCCTCATCCCGCTCGCTCTCGCGCAGATCGCGCTCACCGGCATCGTGAAGGTGGCGATCGACTAGTGCCCCCGATCCCCGGCTCAGGTCTGGCCAAGGGCCTCGCCGTCACCCTGCGGACGATGACGAAGAAGACCGTCACCGCCCAGTACCCGGACGTGCAGCCCGAACTGCCGCCCCGCTCGCGCGGCGTGATCGCGCTGTTCGAGGAGAACTGCACGGTCTGCATGCTGTGCGCCCGCGAGTGCCCCGACTGGTGCATCTACATCGACTCCCACAAGGAGACGGTGCCGGCCGCCGCCCCGGGCGGCCGCGAACGCAGCCGCAACGTGCTGGACCGCTTCGCGATCGACTTCTCGCTCTGCATGTACTGCGGCATCTGCATCGAGGTGTGCCCGTTCGACGCACTGTTCTGGTCGCCGGAATTCGAGTACGCGGAGACGGACATCCTGGACCTCACCCATGAGCGCGACAAGCTGCGCGACTGGATGTGGACGGTCCCGGAACCGCCCGCGCTCGACCCGCGCGCCGAGGAACCGAAGGAGCTCGCCGCGGCCCGCAAGACGGCCGACAAGCTCCGCGCCCAGCAGGCCCAGCAGGAACAGCAGATCGAGCAGACCGAGCAGGCCCAGCAGGCGCGGGATGCCGGCGCAGAGGAGGGCGAGGCATGAGCACCGCTCTCGCGGCCGCCTCGGCGGCCCCCGGCTTCCTCTCCCCGACCGGCGTGGAGATCGCCTTCGTCCTCGTCGGCATCGCCACCCTCGGCGCCGCCCTGGTGACCGTGACGACCAGACAGCTGGTGCACGCCGCCCTCTGGCTGATCGTGGCGCTCGGCGGCCTCGCCGTCGAGTACCTCCTGCTCACGGCGGAGTTCATCGCCTGGGTGCAGGTACTGATCTACGTGGGTTCCGTCGTCGTCCTCCTCCTGTTCGGCCTGATGCTCACCAGGGCCCCCATCGGCCGCTCCCCGGACGCCGACTCGGAGAACCGCTGGGCCGCCCTCACGGTGGCCGTCGCCTCCGCCGGCACCCTGGTCTGGGTCGTGGTGGACGCCTTCCGTACGACGTGGATCGAGCTGGACGGGCCCGCCCAGGGCTCCACGAAGGCCACCGGCGCCTTCCTCTTCCGCAACTGGGTGCTCCCCTTCGAAGCGCTCTCCGTCCTGCTGCTCGCCGCCCTGGTCGGCGCGATCGTCCTCTCCCGCAAGGGCGGCACGGCAGCGGACCGGGCCGGCACCACCCCGCCCCGAGAGGACGCGCGCTGATGCACCTCGCCTATCCCGCGGTGCTCGCCGCCCTCCTCTTCTGCACCGGGCTGTACGGGGTCCTCGCCCGCCGCAACGCGATCCTCGTCCTGATGTCCGTCGAGCTGATGCTCAACGCCGTCAACCTCAACCTGGTCGCGTTCGACGTCTGGCTCCGCGACCGCCTCCACTCCGGCCAGGCCCTCACCCTGTTCACCATCGCCATCGCGGCGGCGGAGATCGGCATCGGCCTGGCGATCGTCCTCGCCGTGTACCGCAACCGGGGCAGCTCCGACGTCGACCGCCTCCGCGACACCGCCGAGACCGACGAGGCCGAGACCGTGCCGGCCGGCGACGACGAGGACGACGCCCCGGCCGACGCCCTCACCGACCCCGAAGACCAGGCCACTGCTGCGGCAGGGAAGGCAAAGAAGGCGGAGGCCACCCCGTGACCACCACGACCCTCGCCGTCCTCGTCCCCCTCCTCCCGTTCCTGGGCGCGGCGGCCGGTCTGCTCATCGGCCGCACCGCGCCCGCGTACGTGCGCCCGCTCGCGGTCCTGCCCACGCTCGTCTCGCTCGTTCTCGCGGCCGTGGTCGCCTCGCGCCAGGGCGGCGGCCGGGCCGTCGACGCGGCGACCCGGCTCACTCCCACCGGCTCCGTCCCCATCGACCTCGCGCTGCACCTCGACGGCTTCGCCGTCCTCGTCGCCGTGCTGGTCGCCCTCGTCGCGAGCTGCGTGCAGATCTACTCGATCGCGTACCTCCGCGACGACCCCCGCTACCCCTCGTACGCGGCGCTGGTCTCCCTCTTCACCTCCGCGATGCTGCTCGTCGTCTACTCCGGCGACCTGATGGTGCTGCTGGTCGGCTGGGAGGTCATGGGCATCTGCTCGTACTTCCTGGTCGGCCACTACTGGGAGACGCCCGAGGCGCGCGCCGCGTCCCTGAAGGCGTTCCTGGTCACCAAGCTGGGCGACGTCCCCTTCCTCATCGGCCTGTTCGCGCTCGCCGCCGACACCGGCTCCTTCCGCATCACCCGCATCCTGGGCGCCGTCGCCCACGGCGGCCTCGACCACCCGACGCTCATCGCGCTCCTCCTCCTGGCCGGGGTCGCGGGCAAGTCCGCGCAGTTCCCCCTGCACACCTGGCTGCCCGACGCCATGGCCGGCCCCACCCCCGTCTCGGCGCTGATCCACGCGGCCACGATGGTCGCCGCCGGTGTCTACTTCGTCGCCCGCCTCCTCCCCGTCTTCGCCGCGTCCGGCGCGGCCCTCGTCGTGCTCGCGGTGATGGCGGCCGTCACGATGATCGGGTCCGGGCTCGCCGCGCTCGCCCAGGACGACATCAAGCGCGTCCTCGCCTACTCGACCATCGGGCAGCTCGGCTACATGTCGGGCGCCCTGGCCGTCGGCGACCGGGGAGCCGCCGTCTTCCACCTCGTCTCGCACGGCGCCTTCAAAGCGGTCCTCTTCCTCGCGGCCGGCGTCGTCATCCACGCCGCCGGCACCAACTCACTGGCCGCCATGTCCCGGATGAGCGGCCTCGCCCGCCGCATCCCGGACGCCTACTGGACGATGACCGTCGCGCTGCTCGCGCTCGCCGCCATCCCCCCGTTCGCCGGCTTCTTCTCCAAGGAAGCCGTCCTCGTCGCCGCCGAGCACACCGCGCTCGGCGACCGGCACGTCGCCCCGGCCGCCGCCGGCTGGACGGTCCTCGTCGCCGGGCTGCTGGCCGCCGTGCTCACCGCCGCCTACGCCACCCGGCTCTGGCTCCTCGCCTTCCGGGGCCGGGGCGCCGAGGCCCCCGACCACGGCGGGCAGCCCGCCGCCATGACGGCCGTCCTCTGGGTGCTGGCCGTCCCGACCATCGCCCTCGGGCTGAGCGTCGGCGTCATCGGCGACTGGTTCGACGGCCACCGCCTCGTCCCCTCGCTGACCACCGCCGTCCTGTCCACCGGCGTCGGCCTCGTCGGCGGACTGGTCACCTACGGGGCCTGGCGCCACACCACCGCACTCGCCGCCCGCGTCCCCATGGGCTCGGTCGTGGCCCACCCGGACGCGGAACCGGCCCTCGTGGAGATCGAGGCCATCGAGGCCCGCACCGCCGCCTACGGGCCGGCCGGGGACGCCCCGGACCCCGCCGACCCCGGACGCCTGCTGCTCGGCCCGCTCCACCGCCACGCGGCCACCGGCTTCCACCTCGACGCCCTGTACGCGGCGCTGTTCGTCCGCCCCGTCCAGGCCGCGGCCCGCCTCGTCCGCTTCCTGGACCGCGAGGTCGTCGAGACCTACGTACGCGGCTCCGCCACCGGCGCACGCTGGCTCGGCACCGCCGTCCGCCGCGCCCAGACCGGCAACGTGCAGACCTACCTCAGCGCACTGCTGGCCGGTTCCCTGGTCCTGGCGGTCGCCGCCGTCGTCTACGCCAACGTCAACGCGGGGTCCTGAGCCGTGATCGATATCAGCGCATCCGTGATGCAGTTCCTTCTGGCGTTCGTCGTCGTCGGCCCGCTCATCGGCGCCGTCGCCGCCCTGCTCCCGGCCCCGCCCGGGCTGAAGGGCCGCAGCCCCGACCAGGCCGTGCTCCGCCACGGCGTGACCGTCACCGGGGTCATCCTCCTGGCGACCCTGGTGCTGGCCGCCGGCTTCGACCACGACCACCCGTCGAAGATGCAGGCCACCACCGACATCAGCTGGATTCCGGCGCTCGACGTGCGCATCCACCTCGGCATCGACGGCATCTCGCTCCCCCTGCTCGTACTGACCGCGCTGCTGACCTTCCTCTGCGCGCTCTACAGCTACTTCAAGCTGCCCGAAGGCCCCTCGCCGAAGGCGTTCGTCGCGCTGGTCCTCCTCCTGGAATCCGGCACCCTCGCCACCTTCGCCGTCCTCGACCTGCTCCTGTTCTTCCTGGCGTTCGAGATGGTGCTCATCCCGATGTACTTCCTGATCGCCCGATGGGGCGGTGCCGGGAGGCAGGCGGCGGCCTGGAAATTCATCCTTTACACACTGCTCGGCTCGGTCGTCATGCTGCTGGGCCTGCTCCTCATCGGACTGAACAGCGGCACCTTCGACATGGTGGCACTCGCCACTGACAACGGCCGCGGGCTCACCTCGTCCGTGCAGGTCACCGCCGTTCTGGCGATCGGGATCGGGCTCGCCGTGAAGACCCCGATGTGGCCGCTGCACAGCTGGCTGCCCGACGCCCACACCGCCGCCCCGACCGTCGGCTCCGTGCTCCTCGCGGGCGTCCTGCTGAAGATGGGCACGTACGGGTTCGTCCGCATCCTGCTCCCGGTCGCCCCGGACGGGATGCACACCTTCGCCCCGTACCTCGCGGCCTTCGCCGTCGCCGGGATCGTTTACGGATCGCTCGCCTGCCTGGCCCTCGCCCGGCCCGGCGCCAAGGGCGACCTGAAGCGGCTCATCGCGTACTCCTCCGTCGGCCACATGGGCTTCGTGCTCCTCGGCATCGCGAGCATGACCCCCACCGGCGTCAACGGCGCGCTCTTCGCGAACATCGCCCACGGGCTCATCACCGGCCTGCTGTTCTTCCTGGTCGGCGCCGTCAAGGACCGGTACGGCACCGCCGACCTGGACACCCTCGCCGGGGCCACCGGAGCCGCCCTCTACGGCCGCGCGCCCCGCCTCGGCGGCCTCCTCGCGTTCGCCGCGGTCGCCTCCCTCGGGCTGCCGGGGCTGGCCGGGTTCTGGGGCGAGATGCTCGCCCTGTTCGGCGCGTTCGACCCGGCCGAGGGGCTGAGCCGGCCCGCCTTCCTGACGTTCATGTCCGTCGCCGCGTTCGGCACCCTGCTCACCGCCGCGTACCTCCTGATCGTGGTCCGCCGCGTCTGCATGGGCGCGAACCGCGACGAACCGCAGGCGATCGCCGACGTCCAGAGCTATGAATTCGCCGCCTGGACCCCCCTCGCGGCCCTCACCGTCCTCGCCGGCCTGTGGCCCGCCGTCCTCCTCGGCCTCACCGACCCGGCCGTGCAGAAGCTCCTCGCAGGAGGCAAGTCGTGACCACAGCGGCCGAGAGCGCCACCAGCCTCGTCCAGTCCGTCGACTGGCTCGCCATCGCGCCCCCGCTCACCGCCGCGGCCGTCGCCCTCGTCGTCCTGGTCGCCGACCTCTTCGTCACCGAGGCCCGCAAACCGCTCCTCGGCCACGGGGCCGTCGCCGGACTCGTCGCCGCGCTCGCCCTGATCATCCCGCTCCACGACGGCGACCGCTCCACCTTCTGCCTCACCACGGGCAGCCACGCCTGCAGCTACACCGCCGACCACTTCACCCTGGTCATCCAGGCCCTCGTGCTCGGCGGCGCGCTGCTCACCGCGCTGCTCTCGCTCGGCGACACCCGCAAGCTCCCGGCCGGCGAGTTCTGGTTCCTGCTGCTCTCGTCCGCCGCCGGCGCCGCGCTCCTGCCCGCGTCCCGGGACCTCGCCACGCTGGTCATCGCCCTCGAAGTCGCCTCGCTGCCCGCGTTCGCGCTCGTCGGCATCAAGCGCGGCGACCGGCGCTCCTCCGAGGCCGCGCTGAAGTTCTTCCTGTCCTCCGTGACCGCCACCGCCGTGATGCTCCTCGGCGTCAGCTTCGTGTACGCGGCCACCGGCACGCTCCACCTCACCGACCTGGCCGGCCGCCTCGGCCACGTCGACCCGGAGCTCGCCACCCTCGCCGGGGCGGGCGTCGCGCTGACCCTGGTCGGCTTCGCCTTCAAGACGGCCGCCGCGCCCTTCCACTTCTGGGTGCCCGACACGTACGTCGGCGCCCCCCTGCCGATCGCCGCCTACCTCTCGGTCGTCGGCAAGGCGGTCGGCTTCACCGGCCTCATCCTCGTCACCGTGATCGCCTTCCCGGCGTACGCGGACGTCTGGGGCCCCGCCCTCGCGGTCCTCGCCGCGCTCACGATGACCGTCGGCAACGTCGCCGCGCTGCGCCAGAGCGCTTCCCGCGCCCGCGGCGCCGTACGCCTGCTCGCCTGGTCCTCCGTCGCCCAGGCGGGGTACCTGCTCGTCCCCGTAGCCGCCGCCGCGTACGCCGGGGAGCGCAGGATCGGCTCCACCGTCGCGTACGCCCTGATGTACGCCGTCGTGAACCTCGGCGCGTTCGCGGTGGCCGCCCTGGTCGCCCGTACCCGCCCCGGCAACCGTCTCGACGACTACCGCGGCCTGTACGCCACCCGGCCCCTGGCCGCCCTCGCGCTGGCGTTCTTCCTGCTCTGCCTGGCCGGGCTGCCGCCGGGCATCATCGGGCTCTTCGCCAAGGTCACGGTGTTCTCCGCCGCCGTGGACGCGGGCCTGGGCTGGCTCGCCGTGGTGATGGCCGTCAACGTCGTCGTCGCGCTGTACTACTACCTCCGGTGGACGGCCGCCCTGTTCCGCGCGCCCGCGGACGGGGAAGAGGCCGCGCCCGCCGTACGGCACCGCGTCCCGGCGTCCCTGACCGCCGCGATCGTCCTCACCGCCGCCGCCGGAGTCGTCCTGTCGGGCGCCCCGCAGACCGTCCTGAGATTCGCCGCCGTCAGTCTCTTCTGATCTCGGTCACCTGTTCGAAAGGTGACAAGATCGGTTTGCCCCCGGCCGCCCGCACAGGGCAAGGTCGGTGCCTTGGAACGCGTACGACGTTCACCTCACCACAAGGAGCCAGAGCAGTGCTGAGCGGGTTCAAGGACTTCATCCTGCGCGGGAACGTCATCTCCATGGCGGTCGGTCTCGCCGTAGGAGCCGCGTTCACCGCGGTCGTCACCGGGTTCAGCAACGCCTTCATCGTGCCGCTCATCGGCGTCATCACGCGCGGCACCGGCGACTTCAGCAAGGCGCACTTCGTGGTCGACGGGGTGGACTTCCCGTACGGCCTCTTCATCGCCGCCGCGATCGCCTTCCTCATCACCGCGTCGGTCCTCTACTTCGCCGTCGTCATGCCGATGGCCAAGGTCCAGGACCGCTTCACCGCCAAGAAGGCCGACGAGCCGGTCGACATCAAGGCCGCCCTGCGCGACTGCCCCCGCTGCTACACGCAGATCCCGGCCATCGCCTCCCGCTGCGCCCACTGCACCAGCGAGGTCGAGCCCGACCCCGAGGCGCTGGAGCTCGCCAAGCTCCCCGCCCAGCGCTGAGCGCACCCCGCACCTCCACCCGGACGGCCCAGAGCACGGTCCCACGCGTACAGCGGGGCCTGCCTGGGCCGTCGGGCCGTCCGCACCGGGGAACTCGCTCCCGCCGCCTGGCGTTGACCAGTACGGGAGGCTCCACTGAGCGGTGGAGCCCACCCGCCAAGGGCTCCCCTGCTGCACGATTTGGAGGGCGTACCGTGCACCGCCGGCACAACGGGCTGAAAACCGCCGTACTCCTCGGGGGCCTGTCCGCACTCATCCTCGTCATCGGCAGCTTCTTCGGGCGTACGGGCCTGATCGTCGCCCTCCTGGTGGCGATCGCCACCAACGCGTACGCGTACTGGAACAGCGACAAGCTGGCGCTGCGGGCCATGCGCGCCCGCCCCGTGAGCGAGTTCGAGGCGCCCCAGCTCTACCGCATGGTCCGCGAGCTCTCCACGTCGGCGCGTCAGCCCATGCCCCGGCTCTACATCTCCCCGACCCAGGCGCCCAACGCCTTCGCGACCGGCCGCAACCCGCGCAACGCGGCCGTCTGCTGCACCGAGGGCATCCTGAGCCTCCTGGACGAGCGCGAGCTGCGCGGCGTCCTCGGCCACGAGCTGAGCCACGTCTACAACCGGGACATCCTCATCTCGTCCGTCGCCGGAGCACTGGCCTCCGTCGTGATGTTCCTCGTCAACTTCGCCTGGCTGATCCCGGTCGGCCGCTCCAACGACGACGAGGGCCCGGGCCTCCTCGGCATGCTGCTGATCATGATCCTGGGTCCGCTCGCCGCCTCCGTCATCCAGCTGGCCGTCAGCCGTTCCCGGGAGTACGAGGCGGACGCCTCGGGCGCCCGGCTCACCGGCGACCCCCTGGCCCTCGCCGGCGCCCTGCGGAAGCTGGAGGCCGGGACGCAGCAGCTCCCGCTCCCCCCGGAGCCCAGGATCGAGACCGCGAGCCACATGATGATCGCCAACCCCTTCCGCGCGGGGCAGGGAATGTCCAAGATGTTCTCGACCCACCCGCCGATGGCGGAGCGCATCGCCCGACTCGAACGGATGGCAGGTCCTCGCCCGTGAAAACCATTCTGAACGTCATCTGGCTGGTCCTCTGCGGATTCTGGATGTTCCTCGGCTACCTGCTCGCGGGACTCCTGCTCTGCATCACGATCATCGGCATCCCCTTCGGCCTGGCCGCCTTCCGGATCGGCGTCTACGCCCTGTGGCCCTTCGGGTACCGGGTGGTCGACCGCCGGGACGCGGGCGGGCCGTCCTGTGTGGGCAACGTGCTCTGGCTGATCCTCGCCGGCTGGTGGCTGGCGCTCGGGCACATCACCACGGGCATCGTCCTGTGCGTCACGATCATCGGGATTCCCCTGGGCATCGCCAACTTCAAGCTCATCCCGGTCTCCCTCATGCCCTTCGGCAAGGAGATCGTGCGCACCGACGAGCAGTTCGCCGGCTGGTAGACCACCGGCCCGCAGGCCGTCGCGCGCAACCGCCCGCCCGTCCCCGGCGTCTTGGCTTCCAGGACGGACGGACGGGTAGGTTCGCACGCATGACCATTATCGGCTGGATCATTCTCGGGCTCGTCGCGGGCGTCATCGCCAAGATCCTGCTGCCGGGGCGCGACCCCGGCGGCCTGGTGGGCACGACGCTCATAGGGATCGTCGGCGCGTTCCTCGGTGGCTGGATATCGTCGCGCTTCCTGGACCGCGAGATCACCAAGGACTTCTTCGACCCGGCGACCTGGGTCGCGGCCATCGGCGGCTCACTGGTCCTGCTGATCGCTTACCGACTGCTCTTCGGCAACTCCCGCGAACGCCGCTGACGTCAGCCGTTCAACCCGGTCTCACGCAGCGTCACATTGAGTCGGCCACCGCTCATCCCCGTGCCCGGAGGGGCGGTGCCGGGCCGGACCACCGGTACCCCGTGGAACGCCCGGCGCGCCGGGCCGCCGAAGACGAACAGGTCGCCGGACGCCAGCTCCACGTCGGTCCACGGCCTGCCCCGGCCCTCCGTGTTGCCGAACCGGAAGACACAGGTGTCCCCGATGCTGAGCGACACCACGGGCGCGTCCGACCGCTCCTCGGCGTCCCGGTGCATGCCCATCCGGGCCGTACCGTCGTAGAAGTTGACCAGCGCGGCATCCGGCGCGTACGCCTCCGAGCCGCCTCCCGGCCCGTACGCCTCCGCCACCGCCGCCCGGCCCAACTCCGCGAGCCAGGCGGGGAACGGGGCCACCGGAGCACCGTTCACATCGTCCGCCGTTCGCGTGTACCGGTACGGCTGCCAGTGCCACCCGAGGCACACCGTCCGCACCGACATCACCCCGCCGCCCGGCAACGCCGTGTGCCGCAAGGGCACGGGCCCCCGCGCCCACTCCCGGCACGCCACCACCAACTCGCGCTGCCGCGCGGGTGACAGCCAGTCGGGCACGTGCACGGCCCCCGGCGCGACGACGGCACGCGACCTCGGGAAGAGCCCGTCCATCAGCGGTGGTCCTTCAACGCCCCGTTCAACGCCCCGCCAGGGCCCCTTCGAGCCCCAGCAGCCGCTCCTTGCGCTCCAGCCCGCCCGCGTACCCGCGCAGCGCCCCGTCCGCGCCGATCACCCGGTGGCACGGCCGCACGACCAGCAGCGGATTGCGCCCGATCGCCGTCCCCACCGCCCGCACCCCGGCGCCACTGGCGCCGACGCGCGCGGCGATCTGCCCGTACGAGACGGTCTCGCCGTACGGAACGGCGTCCAGCGCCGCCCAGACCCGCCGCTGGAACTCGGTGCCCCGCCCCTCCGCGTACACCAGGTCGAAGCGCGTCCTGCGCCCCTCGAAGTACTCGTCCAGCTGGGCGGCGACACCCGCGAACGCCTCCGGTGCGCGCACCCAGCCGTCCTGGACGACGGTGCCGCCCTTCTGGCCCGGCACGGAGAGCGAGACGAGCGCGGTACCCGCCGCTCGGGGAGCCGCTCCCGGGGCCTCTTCCCCGACCAGCAGCAGTTCACCCAGCGGGCTGTCGACCGTCGCGTACATGGTCATGGCCGGTCCCTCTCCTCGTCCGTACGACCGGCCGGAACGCCGTCCGTCACAGACCAGTCTGCTGCGCCCGAACCGTCGGAACCGGCGGTATTCGGACATGCAGTCCGGGCGCGGGACTTCTCGTTCCGCGCCCGGACCACGAGGCTCTAGCGGTAGTTCGCGAACTGCACGTCGAAGTCGAAGTCCTGGGCCTTCAGCAGCGCCTGCACGGCCTGGAGGTCGTCCCGGCTCTTCGAGGTGACCCGCAGCTCCTCGCCCTGGACCTGGGCCTTGACGCCCTTGGGCCCCTCGTCGCGAATGATCTTCGCGACCTTCTTGGCGTTCTCCTGGGAGATGCCCTCCTGGATCGAGGCGAACAGCTTGTACTCCTTGCCGGACAGCTGCGGCTCACCGGCGTCCAGCGACTTCAGCGAGATCCCGCGCTTGATCAGCTTGGACTGGAAGATGTCGAGGATGGCCTTGACCCGCTCCTCGCCGTTCGCCTGCATCAGGATCTTCTCGCCGGACCACGCGATCGACGCGTCCGTGCCCTTGAAGTCGTAACGGGTGGAGATCTCCTTGGCGGCCTGGTTGAGGGCGTTGTCGACCTCCTGCCGCTCGACCTTCGAGACGATGTCGAAACTGGAGTCGGCCATGACGTGTGGCTCCTTGGATCGGGGGTGCTGGAAAGTGCGTACCTGGCGCAGCGGCCGCGTAAAGCCTAGCCACCCCGGGCCGTACGGGCCTCCGAACAATCCGGTGGCGTAGCACCCCCGGTCATCAGGTATTGTTTACGTCGTTGCCAGAGAGCACCGCGGGAAACCGGGACTCGACGGCGGCATCCCTTGGCGGTGTGCCCGAGTGGCCAAAGGGAGCAGACTGTAAATCTGCCGGCTCAGCCTACCCAGGTTCGAACCCTGGCGCCGCCACAAGTAAGGCCCCCGTTCTTCGAACGGGGGCCTTCTTCGTGCGTGCCGGTCAGTTGCCCGCGATGTCCTTCACCGCGACCGTCAACGGCACGTTGCCCGAGATCAGCTCAAGGGTCAGGCCCGCCGTGGCCGGGGTGTCCAGGAGTTCGACCAGGGTCGCCGCCACGTCGTCGCGGGGGACCGGGCCCCGGCCCGTGGACGCGGCGAGGAGGACCTGGCCGGTGCCGGCGTCGTTGGTGAGCATCCCGGGGCGCAGGATCGTCCAGTCCAGGGCGGAGCGGGAGCGTACGTCCGCGTCCGCCGCGCCCTTGGCCCGCAGGTAGACGTCGAACACCTCGTCCCCGGCGTGGTCCGGGTCGGCGCCCATGGACGAGACCACGAGGTAGCGCCGCACCCCGGCCCGTTCCGCCGCGTCCGCGAAGAGCACGGCCGCGCCGCGGTCCACGGTGTCCTTGCGGGCCGTGCCGCTGTCGGGGCCCGCGCCGGCCGCGAAGACCGCCGCGTCGGCGCCGCGCAGCACCTCGGCGACCTCGTCGACCGTGGCCGATTCCAGGTCCAGCACCACGGGCTCGGCGCCCACCGCCCTGAGGTCGTCGCTCTGCCCCGGGTTGCGGATGACGCCGGCCGCCTCATCCCCGCGCGCGGCGAGCAACCGCTCCAGCCGCAGCGCGATCTGACCATGTCCACCTGCGATGACAATGCGCATACGACCGACGGTACGCCGGAGCGCGCCACGCCGCTCACGGCCCGCCGGTGGATTCCGGCCGTCCCTGGCGGGGAAGGCCCGGCCCGCCGCCGGCCTGCGGGTCGCCGTACTCGCGCACCGCGCTGGTCCGGGCCACCACCCGCCCCCGGTGCACCACGATCCGGCTGTACGCCAGCGACAGCGCCCCGGCCAGTCCCTCCCCGCGTACGGCGAGCAGCTCGGCCGGGAAGCCCGCTTCGACGCGGAGCTCGGGGAGCCCCATGACGTGCCGGGCCTCGGCGGACACCGCCGCGTAGGCGTGCTCGGGGCTCAGGCCGCCCTGCGAGGACAGCAGGAACGCCGCCTCCAGCGGGTCGCCGCGCCCCACCGGGTTGGCCGGATCGCGCAGCGCCCCGCCGCCCGCCGCGACCCGGACGCCGGCGTCGCGCAGCAGCCGTACGGGGGCGGCGCCCCGGTGTTCCGTACCGCAGCAGCCGCCCTGGGGGAGGCAGATGACGCTCACCCCGGCGTTCGCCAGCCGCCCGGCCGTCCGGGCGGCGACGTCGACGGGGAGGCGGGCGAGACCGGCGCACGGGCCGATGGTGACCTCCTGGCGCATCCCGCCCGCCAGCGCGGCGAACCGGGCCAGCCGGGCGGGGTCGTCGCCGTCCGTGTGCAGGTCCACGGGGCAGCCGTGCTCGGCGGCGACCGCCAGGACGGCCTCGACGTATCCGGACGGGTCCGGGTCCAGGTCGGGCCGGCCGCCGACCGCGCCGGCGCCCATCTTCACCGCGTCGCGGAGCATCGCCAGGTTGTCCGCCCCGGCGACGCCGGTGAGCAGCCGGGGGACGGCGACCGGGGTCAGGTCGGCCAGGCCGCGCAGCGAGCGCCCGGCCCGGAGTACGGCTTCGAGCGCCGCCAGGCCCTGGGGGTCGCCGATCCGTACGTGCGAGCGCAGGGCGGTCGCCCCGTGGCCGAGCTGGAGCAGCGCGGCCTCCGTGGCGCGCCGCCGGATGTCCTCGGGCCGCTCGGAGGCGGGTCCGGCGCCGTCCGCGGTGAGGGCGGTGTCGCTGTGGGCGTGCGGCTCGGCGGGCGCGGGGAGCAGGAGGTGGCCGCGCAGGTCGAGGCGGGCGCCGGGGGCGGTCAGGCTGCCCGCGGTGCCGACGGCCTCGATGCGGTCGCCGCAGACGCGTACGTCCACGACGCGGCCGTCGGTGAGGCGGGCGCCGCAGAGCGTCAGGGCGGAGGTCTCCGGGCCGCCGGTGGCGTCGGCCGCGTGGTCGTCGGGCTGCCGCGGCTGGCTGTCGGGCATCGCGCTCCTGGGAAGGGGTCAAGATCACGCAGAGTGAGTAGAGCCTAGGGGCGGGCGGGGCCCGGCCGGAGGAGGAGCGCAATAGTCGTACCGGTGCGGCCTTGCTGATCAGCGGTGTGAGGACGCCCGAAGCGGGGTACGGGCCCGGGTTGGCCGGGCGCCGGGAAACGGATTTGGGCGATCGGCGACCGAGCGTGTAATGTCTTCATCGCTCGCCCCAATAGCTCAGTCGGTAGAGCGTCTCCATGGTAAGGAGAAGGTCTGCGGTTCGATTCCGCATTGGGGCTCTGGTGATCGGAAACCCCGCTTCGGCGGGGGGCCCAGTCATCAAAGCGGTGTAGCTCAGTCGGTAGAGCAAGCGGCTCATAATCGCTGTGTCACCGGTTCAAGTCCGGTCACCGCTACTAAAAGTAGCCGATTGTGGGGTCGGTCCTTCGATCGGCTACTCTTTTCTGCGTTCATCCGTCCATCGTCCGTCCAAGGAGCACTCACGTGGCTGCCACCGACGTCCGCCCGAAGATCACGCTGGCCTGCGTGGAGTGCAAGGAGCGGAACTACATCACCAAGAAGAACCGGCGTAACAACCCGGACCGTCTTGAGATGAAGAAGCACTGCCCGCGCTGCAACTCGCACACCGCGCACCGCGAAACGCGCTGAATCAGGCTCGTACACGAGGCCGTCCCCTTCGGGGGGCGGCCTCGTGTCGTTGTGCGGCGGGTGTGGCGTTGAATGGTGCCGGACGCCGCCACAGGCCGGCCCAGACGTTCTTTCATCAGGAGGTTGCGAGTTCATGGCGCTCGACCAGTCCTTCGTGGGACGGACCTATCCGCCCACCGCGCCGTACGAGGTCGGACGGGAGAAGATCCGCGAGTTCGCCGAGGCCGTGGGCGACGCCCATCCCGCGTACACCGACCCCGAGGCCGCCGCGGCGCTCGGCCACGCCGATGTGATCGCACCGCCCACCTTCGTGTTCTCGATCACCTTCAAGGCCGCCGGCCAGGTCATCGAGGACCCCCAGCTCGGTCTGGACTACAGCCGGGTGGTGCACGGCGACCAGAAGTTCGTCTACGTCCGCCCCGTGCGCGCCGGTGACCGGCTGTCGGTCGTCTCGACCATCGAGGCCGTGAAGTCGATGGCGGGCAACGACATCCTGGACGTCCGCGGTGACGTGCACGACGAGTCCGGTGAGCTGGTCGTGACCGCCTGGACGAAGCTGGTGGCGCGCGCCGCCGAGGAGGCGTGATGACGGCGAAGGTGAGTTACGAGTCGGTCGAGGTCGGTACGGAGCTGCCGGCGCGGTCCTTCCCCGTCACCCGGGCGACGCTCGTGCGGTACGCGGGCGCCTCGGGCGACTTCAATCCGATCCACTGGAACGAGCGCTTCGCGCGCGAGGTCGGGCTCCCCGATGTGATCGCGCACGGCATGTTCACCATGGCCGAGGCGATCCGCGTGGTCACCGACTGGACGGGCGACCCGGGCGCGGTGGTCGAGTATGGGGTGCGCTTCACCAAGCCCGTCGTGGTCCCGGACGACGACAAGGGCGCGCGGATCGAGGTCAGCGGCAAGGTGGGCGCGCTGCTGGACGACCGGCGGGTGCGGGTGGACCTGACGGTCATGAGCGACGGCAAGAAGGTCCTGGGCATGTCCCGGGCCGTGGTGCAGCTCGCCTAGGGCCTGTCCGGGGGCGACGCGGCGCGAGGTAAGGGGCACGGTCCATGGGGCCGTGCCCCTTACGCGTACCCCCGCCCGCGACTCCGCCCCACGCACCGCTTGACCAAGTTAGTGATTGAGTACTAACTTACTGCCATGGCAAGGATGAGTGCAGATGAGCGGCGCGAGAGCGTCATCCGCGCGGCGATCACCGAGTTCGCCCGCGGCGGGTACAGCGCGACCTCCACGGAGGCGATCGCCAAGCGGGTCGGCGTTTCGCAGCCGTACCTCTTCCGCCTCTTCCCCAACAAGCAGGCGATGTTCCTCGCGGCCTCCGAGCGCTGCTTCGCGGAGACCCGGCAGGTCTTCGCGGGGGCGGCCGAAGGGCTGGAGGGCGAAGAGGCGCTGCACGCCATGGCCAGGGCCTACCAGCTGCTGGTCGCCGACGACCCCGACAAGCTGCTGATGCAGATGCAGACCTACGCCGCCGTGGCCGCCGCGGAAGCCGCCGGCGACCACGCGTTCGGCGAATCGGTGCGGGCCGGCTGGCTGGAGCTCTTCGACTCCGTCCATCTGGCGCTCGGCGCCGAGGTGAACGACACCACCACGTTCCTCGCGTACGGCATGCTCGCCAACACGCTGACCTCGCTCGGCTTTCCGGCCGGACACCGGATCTGGTCCGGTTTCTACGCCTCCGCCCAGCCGGTCTCCTGATCGCGTCCGACCCCGGGTTCCGCCCGGTTTTCTGCCCGGAAAAGTTAGTAATCAATAACTAACCCTCAGGGGGAGCAGTGAACCAGCAATCGAAAGGCCGCGCGGGAGCGGCCTGGGCCCTCGTCATCACCAGCGTCGCCGGCTTCATGGCGGCACTCGACAACCTCGTCGTCACCACCGCCCTGCCGTCCATCCGCGAAAGCCTCGGCGGAGACATGGAGGAGCTGGAGTGGACGGTGAACGCCTACACGCTCACCTTCGCCGTCCTGCTGATGTTCGGCGCCGCCCTCGGTGACCGCTTCGGCCGCCGCCGGCTCTTCCTCACCGGCCTCACCGTCTTCACCGGCGCGTCCGCCGCCGCCGCCCTCTCGCCCGGCATCAGCGAACTCATCGCCTTCCGCGCCGTCCAGGGCGTCGGCGCCGCGATCATGATGCCGCTCACGCTCACCCTGCTCACGGCCGCCGTGGAACCCGCCCGCCGGGGCATGGCGCTCGGCATCTTCAGCGCCGCGACCGGCCTCGCCGTGGCCAGCGGACCCCTGATCGGCGGCAGCCTCACCGAGCACATCTCCTGGCAGTGGATCTTCTGGCTCAACGTCCCGATCGGCCTGCTCCTGCTGCCGCTCGCCCGCTTCCGCCTCGCGGAGTCGTACGCCCCGGGCGCCCGGCTCGACGTCCCCGGCACGCTCCTCGTCAGCGGCGGTCTCTTCGGCCTCGTCTACGGGCTCGTCAACGCGAACGCCGACGGCTGGACCAGCCCCACCGTCCTGACCTCCCTCGTCGCCGGAACCGCGCTCCTCGGCGCCTTCGTCCGCCACGGCTTCCGGGGCCGCAAGCCCATGCTCCCCATGAGGCTCTTCCGGGACCGCGGCTTCTTCGGGATCAACATCGCCGGCATGCTGATGTACCTCGGGATGTTCGGCGCGATCTTCCTGCTCAGCCAGTACCTCCAGGGCGTCCTGGGCTACTCGCCCACCGAGGCCGGACTGCGGATGCTGCCCTGGACCGGCATGCCGATGCTCGTCGCGCCCCTCGCCGGGATGCTCTCCGACCGGTTCGGCGGCCGGCCGGTGGTCGTGGCCGGCCTCGCCCTCCAGGCGCTCGGCCTCGCCCTCTTCGCCCTGGTCATCGCCCCGGACGCCTCCTACGTCTCGCAGCTGCCCGCGCTGATCGTCGGCGGCATCGGGATGGCCCTGTACTTCGCGCCGGCCGCCAGCCTGGTGATGTCCAGCGTCCGCCCCGGTGACCAGGGCATCGCGTCCGGCGCCAACAACGCCCTCCGCGAGGTCGGCGGCGCCCTCGGGGTCGCCGTGCTCACCACCGTCTTCGCCTCGCAGGGCGGCCTCGAATCCGCGCGGTCCTTCACCGACGGCACCGTGCCCGCCGTCTGGATCGGCTCCGGGGTCGTCGCCCTGGCCGCGCTCGTCGCCCTGCTGATCCCCGGCCGTCGCGCCGCCGGTACGCAGGAGCCCGCCGCCGGGGCGGCCGGGACCGGGACCCACACCGAGGAACCGGTCTCCGTACCCGCCTGACGCACCCCGCGCACGCCACACGGTCCGTGGCCCCGCCCCGCCGGCGGAGCCACGGACCGTACCCTTGTCCCCGTGCAGGAACTCCACGACGCCCCCCTCGCCCCCCTGACCACCTTCCGGCTCGGCGGCCCCGCCACCCGGCTCCTCACGGCCACCACGGACACCGAGGTGATCGACGCCGTGCGCGAGGCCGACGACAGCGGCACCCCGCTCCTGATCATCGGCGGCGGCAGCAACCTGGTCATCGGCGACAAGGGCTTCGAGGGCACCGCGCTGCGCATCGCCACCAAGGGCTTCGTCCTCGACGGCGGCTCCCTGGAACTGGCCGCCGGCGAGGTCTGGACCGACGCCGTCGCCCGCACCGTGGAAGCCGGCCTTGCGGGCCTCGAATGCCTCGCCGGCATCCCCGGTTCGGCGGGCGCGACGCCGATCCAGAACGTGGGGGCGTACGGGCAGGAGGTGTCCGCCACCATCACGGAGGTCGTCGCCTACGACCGGCGCACCCGGGAAACCGTCGTCCTGCCCAACTCCGAGTGCGCGTTCTCCTACCGGCACAGCCGCTTCAAGGCCGAGGCCGACCGGTACGTGGTGCTGCGCGTCCGCTTCGGCCTGGAGGAGGCCCACGGGCTCTCGGCACCCCTGAAGTACCCGGAGACCGCGCGGGCCATGGGCGTCCGGGAAGGGGACCGCGTTCCCGCCGCCGAGGCCCGTGACACCGTGCTCCGGCTGCGCGCCGGCAAGGGCATGGTGCTGGACCCCGAGGACCACGACACCTGGTCGGCCGGGTCCTTCTTCACCAACCCGGTCCTGGAGCAGGGCGAGTTCGACGCCTTCCTGGCCCGGGTCGCCGAACGGCTCGGCCCCGACGTGACGCCCCCCGCCTTCCCCGCCGGCGAGGGCCGCACCAAGACCTCCGCCGCCTGGCTCATCGACCGGGCCGGCTTCACCAAGGGCTACGGCACCGGGCCCGCCCGCATCTCCACCAAGCACACGCTCGCCCTCACCAACCGGGGCGCGGCGACCACCGAGGACCTGCTCGCCCTGGCGCGCGAGGTCGTGGCCGGGGTGCACGCGGCCTTCGGCGTCACTCTGGTCAACGAACCGGTGACGGTGGGCGTCAGCCTGTAGCGCGCGCCGGGCCCCCTGGCCCCGCGCCCCGCTTCCCGTGCCCCCGCGCCGGGCCCCCTGGTCCTCAGTACGCCACGCCCACGCCCTGCTTCACCGACGCCGGGTCGCCGGTCAGGGCCAGCATCGCGTGGGCCACATCGGCCCGGGAGATCGACCGGCCGCTGCGCGGGTTGCCGCCGACGACCGTCCGGTACCTGCCCGTCAGGGGCCCGTTCGTCAGTTTGGGCGGCCGGACCGACGTCCAGTCCGTGGCCGAGGCCGCCAGCGCCGCCTCCATCGCGGTGAGATCCGCGTACACCTCCTTGAGGACCGCGCCGATCACCGAGAGCATCATCCGGTCGAGCAGCGGCTCGTCGGCGGGCGCGGGGGCGACCGGGGCGGCGCTGACCACCAGCAGCCGCCGGGTGCCCTCCGCCTCCATGGCCGTCAGTACGGCGCGGGTCAGCCGTTCGGCGATGCCGTCGGCCTTCCGGCCCCGGGACCCGAGGCCGGAGAGGACCGCGTCCCGGCCCGCCACCGCCTCCCGCAGCGCCTCCGGGTCGTCCACCCGGGCGGCGGTGTGCACCGTGACGTCCGAGAGCGGGAGCGCGAGCCGGGCGGGGTCGCGGACCACCGCCGTCACCTCGTGCCCCGCCGCCACCGCCTGGCGGACGATCTCCTGCCCGATACCGCCGGTCGCACCGAAAACCGTGAGCTTCATGGCACACCCCTTCGAGGTGGGTAAGTATTCACTCACCTCTAGAGTGGGTGGGTAATCACTCACCCGTCAAGTCTCATCGGAGTGCCCATGGAGCAGAAGCCGGCCCGCGTCCGCCTCATCGACGCCGCCCACCAGCTCATGCTCACCAAGGGCCTGGCCCGGACCACCACCAAGGAGATCGCCAAGGCCGCCGGCTGCTCGGAGGCCGCGCTCTACAAGCACTTCCTCAGCAAGGAGGAGCTGTTCGTGGTGGTCCTCCAGGAACGGCTGCCCAAGGTCGACCTGCGTGAGCTCATCGCCGACCCGGGCGCGGGGGAGCGGTCGGTCGAGGAGAACCTCACCGGGATCGCCCGCCAGGCCGCCCTGTTCTACGAGCAGAGCTTCCCGATCGCCGCCTCCCTGTACGCCGAACCGAGGCTCAAGGAGCGCCACGACGCGGCCATGCGCGCACTCGGCACCGGCCCCCACCTGCCCATCCGCGGCGTCGACACGTATCTGCGGGCCGAACAGAGCGCCGGCCGCGTCCGGCCCGACGCCGACACCTACGCCGCCGCCTCACTGCTCCTCGGCGCCTGCGCCCAGCGCGCGTTCGCCTACGACGCCACGGGCACCGGCGAACCGCCCCAGACGCTGGACGACTTCGCGGCGTCCCTGGCCCGGACCCTGCTCAACGGCCTCGCGGGCTGAGCCGCAGGCCACCGGCCCCACAGGCCGGGGCTCAGGCCACCGGCCCCGCCAGCCACGCGTCGACCCCCGCCAGCAGCTCCGCCCGCACCGCCTCCGGCGCCGTGGAACCGCGCACCGACTGGCGGGCCAGCTCGGCCAGCTCCTCGTCGGTGAACGCGTGGTGGCGGCGCACCAGGTCGTACTGCGCGGCCAGCCGGGAGCCGAACAGCAGCGGGTCGTCCGCGCCGAGGGCCATCGGCACCCCGGCGTCGAACAGAGTGCGCAGGGGGACATCGGAGGGCTTCTCGTAGACGCCGAGCGCCACATTGGACGCGGGGCACACCTCGCAGGTCACCCCCGCCTCCGCGAGCCGCCGCAGCAGCCGGGGGTCCTCGGCGGCGCGCACGCCGTGCCCCACGCGGGCCGCGTCGAGGTCGTCCAGGCAGTCCCGGACGCTGGACGGGCCCGACAGCTCGCCGCCGTGCGGGGCGGCCAGCAGGCCGCCCTCCCGGGCGATGGCGAACGCCCGGTCGAAGTCACGGGCCATCCCGCGCCGTTCGTCGTTGGAGAGGCCGAAGCCGACGACGCCCCGGTCCGCGTACCGCACGGCGAGCCGCGCGAGGGTCCTGGCGTCCAGCGGGTGCTTCATCCGGTTCGCCGCGATGACCACCCGGATCGGCAGCCCGGTCTCGCGCGAGGCGGCGTCCACCGCGTCCAGGATGATCTCGATCGCCGGGATCAGCCCGCCGAGCAGGGGCGCGTACGAGGTGGGGTCGACCTGGATCTCCAGCCAGCGGGACCCGTCCGCCACGTCCTCCTGGGCGGCCTCGCGCACCAGGCGCCGGATGTCCTCGGGGGCGCGCAGGCAGGACCGGGCGATGTCGTACAGCCGCTGGAAGCGGAACCAGCCCCGTTCGTCCGTGGCGCGCAGCTTGGGCGGCTCGCCGCCGGTCAGGGCCTCGGGCAGCCGCACCCCGTACTTGTCGGCGAGCTCCAGCAGCGTCGTGGGCCGCATCGACCCGGTGAAGTGCAGGTGCAGGTGGGCCTTGGGCAGCAGCCGTACATCACGTTCCATGGCCGATCACCTTCTGTAGCTGTTACGCTCCGCATTGTGCCGAAAGGCCACGGGCAGGGCTTGTCCGTCGTATGGCCCGCGTGCACATACGAGAAACCCCCTTCGCAGGGGGAGGAGTCACTGCAAGATCCTGCCGCAAGGGTCTCGCACCAGGCAGCCGGATTCATCGAACGAGCGCTTGCCTGAACGTATAAGCGGGTCCCCGGCTCGACCGGGGACCCGCTTATACGCAATGACGGCGTGGTGGTCAGGACTTCGCCTCGCCCAGCAGCTTCTGGAGCCGGGAGACGCCCTCGACCAGGTCGTCGTCGCCCAGGGCGTACGACAGGCGCAGGTAGCCCGGCGTGCCGAACGCCTCGCCCGGGACGACCGCCACCTCGGCCTCGTCCAGGATCAGCGCGGCCAGCTCCACCGAGGTCTGCGGGCGCTTGCCGCGGATCTCCCGGCCGAGCAGCTCCTTGACCGACGGGTACGCGTAGAAGGCGCCCTCGGGCTCCGGGCAGAAGACGCCGTCGATGTCGTTGAGCATCCGCACGATGGTCTTCCGGCGGCGGTCGAAGGCGGTGCGCATCTCGGCGACCGCGTCCAGGTCCCCGGAGACGGCGGCCAGCGCGGCGGCCTGCGAGACGTTGGCGACGTTGGACGTGGCGTGCGACTGGAGGTTGGTCGCGGCCTTCACCACGTCCTTGGGGCCGACGATCCACCCGACACGCCAGCCGGTCATGGCGTACGTCTTGGCGACGCCGTTGACCACGATGCACTTGTCGCGCAGCTCGGGCACGACCGCCGGCATCGAGGTGAACTTCGCGTCCCCGTACACCAGGTGCTCGTAGATCTCGTCGGTCAGCACCCACAGGCCGTGCTCGACGGCCCAGCGGCCGATCGCCTCGGTGTCCGCCTCGCTGTACACCGCGCCGGTCGGGTTCGACGGGGAGACGAACAGGACGACCTTCGTACGCTCCGTACGGGCCGCCTCCAGCTGCTCCACGGAGACCCGGTAGCCCGTGGTCTCGTCGGCCACGACCTCGACCGGGACACCGCCGGCCAGCCGGATCGACTCGGGGTAGGTGGTCCAGTACGGGGCCGGGACGATGACCTCGTCGCCCGGGTCGAGGATCGCGGCGAACGCCTCGTAGATCGCCTGCTTGCCGCCGTTGGTCACCAGGATCTGGGACGCGTCGACCTCGTAACCGGAGTCGCGCAGCGTCTTCTCCGCGATGGCGGCCTTGAGCTCGGGGAGCCCGCCCGCCGGGGTGTAGCGGTGGTACTTCGGGGTGCGGCACGCCTCCACGGCGGCGTCCACGATGTAGCCGGGGGTCGGGAAGTCGGGCTCACCGGCACCGAAGCCGATCACCGGGCGGCCGGCGGCCTTGAGGGCCTTGGCCTTGGCGTCGACGGCGAGGGTGGCGGACTCGGAGATGGCACCGATGCGGGCGGAGACCCGGCTCTCGGACGGAGAAGTAGCAGCGCTCATGACCCCATGCTCGCAGACCGTTTTCCGCGTCGGCACAGGGGTTTCAGGGACCGGACAGCACTCGGACAGCATGCGGACACGAAGCGACCGGGAGCGATCAGCAGCTTTCTGTTCGACGCCGGGCCGCTGAGCACGTACACTCTCCTGTCGTTGGCCTTCACCAGCCGCACCGTTCCTGCACTCGGGTCATCCGGGAACATGCGGTAGGTTGGTGGAATCCACAAAGGGTCGTAGCTCAATTGGTAGAGCACTGGTCTCCAAAACCAGCGGTTGGGGGTTCAAGTCCCTCCGGCCCTGCTACACACTCCTTCGCCAGGATGTGTGCGCATGTACGTACTTCAATGCACCGCCGTGCGGCTCCACCGGGCGCGGCACGGCCACGACCCGGAATCAGGTGAGAAGCGTGACGGACGCCGTGGGCTCCATCGACAAGCCTGATGCCGAGGACGAGGCCCCCGAGTCGAAGAAGAAGACTCGGAAGGGCGGCAAGCGCGGCAAGAAGGGCCCGCTGGGCCGTCTCGCGCTTTTCTACCGCCAGATCGTCGCGGAGCTCCGCAAGGTCGTCTGGCCGACGCGCAACCAGCTGACGACGTACACCACTGTGGTGATCGCGTTCGTCGTCGTCATGATCGGCCTCGTAACCGTGATTGACTTGGGTTTCGCGCGGGTCGTGAAGTCCGTCTTCGGCTGATCCACGCGAAGGGCGCCTGATGGGCGCCCCTTTCGCATGTTCCACCCATATGTATCCAGGAAGAAGCCACCGTGTCTGACCCGAACCTGAACGACGCCGTCGAGCCGACGGCGGGCGCCTTCGAGTCCGCCGAGGACGAGCTCGACAACGTCGAGGCGGCGGACGCCGAGGAGTCGGACCAGGCCGAGGCCGCCGACGCCGACGAGACCCCCGAGGCCGGCGACGAGACGTCCGAGGACACCGCGGACGAGACCGCGGACGCGGCCGACGAGGAGGAGGCCGAGCCGGCCGAGCCCGTCGACCCCGTCACGGCCCTGCGCGAGGAGCTCCGCGGGCTGCCGGGCGAGTGGTACGTCATCCACACGTACGCCGGTTACGAGAAGCGTGTGAAGGCGAACCTGGAGCAGCGCGCCGTCTCGCTGAACGTGGAGGAGTTCATCTATCAGGCCGAGGTGCCTGAGGAGGAAATCGTCCAGATCAAGAACGGCGAGCGCAAGAACGTCCGCCAGAACAAGCTCCCGGGCTACGTCCTGGTGCGCATGGACCTGACGAACGAGTCCTGGGGCGTCGTCCGCAACACCCCCGGCGTCACCGGCTTCGTGGGCAACGCCTACGACCCGTACCCGCTGACGCTGGACGAGATCGTCAAGATGCTCGCTCCGGAGGCCGAGGAGAAGGCCGCCCGCGAGGCCGCCGAGGCCGAGGGCAAGCCGGCTCCGGCCCGCAAGGTCGAGGTCCAGGTGCTGGACTTCGAGGTGGGCGACTCGGTCACCGTCACCGACGGCCCGTTCGCGACGCTCCAGGCGACGATCAACGAGATCAACGCCGACTCGAAGAAGGTCAAGGGCCTGGTCGAGATCTTCGGTCGCGAGACCCCGGTCGAGCTGAGCTTCGACCAGATCCAGAAGAACTGAGCTTTCCGCCCGCTTCTGGACACATGCCTACCGAGCAGGTCAGACAGGCTCTCGAAGCCGGTCTGACCTGCTTGGTTTTTGGTCGCACGGCTATACCCGTTATCGTTGTGCGGTATGCCTGCATCCGGATGACCGGATGACGGCGAAAACTCTCACTAGGACCCGGAGAGAGCACATGCCTCCCAAGAAGAAGAAGGTCACGGGGCTTATCAAGCTCCAGATCAACGCCGGTGCGGCCAACCCGGCCCCGCCGGTCGGCCCCGCACTGGGTCAGCACGGCGTCAACATCATGGAGTTCTGCAAGGCCTACAACGCCGCGACCGAGTCGCAGCGTGGCATGGTCGTGCCGGTGGAGATCACGGTCTACGAGGACCGCTCCTTCACCTTCATCACCAAGACTCCGCCGGCCGCCAAGCTGATCCTCAAGGCCGCGGGTGTGGAGAAGGGCTCCGGCGAGCCGCACAAGACCAAGGTCGCCAAGCTGACGGCCGCCCAGGTCCGCGAGATCGCCACGACGAAGCTCCCCGACCTGAACGCCAACGACCTCGACGCCGCGTCGAAGATCATCGAGGGCACCGCCCGCTCCATGGGCATCACGGTCGAAGGCTGATTCAGCCCCACTCCCTCAGTGGTAGGACCGGCGCTGGTCCGCACCACGACTCCACATTCTGAAAACCATCAGGAGTAGAAGTGAAGCGCAGCAAGAACCTCCGCGCTGCGGACGCCAAGATCGACCGGGAGCGCCTGTACGCCCCGCTCGAGGCCGTCCGTCTCGCCAAGGACACCGCCACCACGAAGTTCGACGGCACCGTCGAGGTCGCCTTCCGCCTGGGTGTTGACCCGCGCAAGGCCGACCAGATGGTCCGCGGCACCGTGAACCTCCCGCACGGCACCGGCAAGACCGCCCGGGTCCTGGTCTTCGCGACCGGTGACCGTGCTGCGGCCGCGGAAGCCGCCGGCGCCGACATCGTCGGCTCCGACGAGCTCATCGACGAGGTGGCGAAGGGCCGTCTGGACTTCGACGCCGTCGTCGCGACCCCGGACCTCATGGGCAAGGTCGGCCGCCTCGGCCGCGTGCTCGGTCCGCGTGGTCTGATGCCGAACCCGAAGACCGGTACGGTCACCCCCGATGTCGCGAAGGCTGTCAACGACATCAAGGGCGGCAAGATCGAGTTCCGCGTCGACAAGCACTCGAACCTGCACTTCATCATCGGCAAGGTGTCCTTCGACGACACCAAGCTGGTGGAGAACTACGCAGCGGCGCTGGAGGAGGTCCTCCGCCTGAAGCCGTCCGCGGCGAAGGGGCGCTACATCAAGAAGGCCGCCCTGGCGACCACGATGGGCCCCGGCATCCCGCTGGACCCCAACCGCACCCGTAACCTCCTCGTCGAGGAGGACCCGGCCGCCGTCTGAGCCCTCGCGCTCGTACGACCGCCGCGTCACGTGTGACATTGGACGGGCCCCGCAACCTTTCGAGGTGCGGGGCTCGTCCTCATTCGTACGTGGACATGACTGTCGGAGCCCTGCGTTAGCGTGGGTGACCGAGAGTCGAACGAGGGGTGGAATCACAGATGTTGACCAATACCGTACGGCGCGTGGGCCTGTCCGTCGCTGTGGTGGCGGCGCTGACCTCGGTCGCGGCCTGTGGCGGATCGGACGACGGGGGTACGAGCAAGGGCTCGGGCAAGACCGGGAGCCGCGGCGACTCCGTGGTGAAGGTCGACCCGATAGCCGCGCTGGTCGCCGTGCAGAAGAAGACCGGCCAGGCGCAGTCGGCCCGGGTCGAGGGCGAGACCACCATGGGCAGCGTGATGTCCATGAAGCAGACGGGTGTCATGGACTGGTCCGACGGGATCACCGGCACCATGAAGATCACGTACACCGGCGGCACCATGGCCGACACCCTGAAGCAGGCCGGTGGCAGCGGCACGATGGAGGCCCGTTACTTCAAGGACGGGTACGCGGCGGACATGGGCGAGGCCCTGGCCCAGCAGACCGGCGGCAAGCGCTGGATCAACTACAGCTACGACGACCTGGCCGAGATGGCCGGCGCCTCGGGCGAGGTGATGAAGGACCAGATGCAGAACAGCACCCCCGAGCAGGGGGTCAAGTCGCTGCTGGCCTCCGGTGACGTCAAGAAGGTCGGCCAGGAGGACGTCCGCGGCGTCAGCACCACGCACTACTCGGGCACGGTCGACGTCGCCGATCTGACCGCCAAGAGCAGCAATCTCGACGCCGACGAGGTCGCCGCCCTCAAGAAGCAGCTGGCCGACGCCGGGATCACCACGGAGACCATCGACATCTGGGTCGACGAGAACGACCTGCTGGTGAAGAAGACCGAGCGCGGCGAGATGAAGACCGGCGAGCTGAACTCCACGGTGTTCTACAGCGACTACGGCACGAAGGTGTCGGTCGAGCGCCCGCCGGCCGCCGAGACCGTCGACTTCTCCGAGATGATGAAGCAGCAGCAGGGAGCCACCGCGGGAGCGGCCTCCTAGCCCGGCTCCGGGGAGTTCAAACCTCCCGGGACCACCCGAAGCGGGACGGATTTGTATTGCGCGACCCGAGTCGCGTACTCTTCTGCAGAAGCCAAAGACCGCTGGTCGTTGTTCTGAATCCCTCAGGGGTTCGGGCAACCGAAGGCTCCGTTGATGCGGACGACCTGCGCAGGTGACTGTGGAGAGCTCCCGGACTTCGTTTCGGTCGAGCTACGCCCTGGCGCCTGCGCCGGGGCGTTTCGTCTTTCCGGTCCCTTTCGAGCGGTCCTCATCACCCGGAAGGAGGCCGACGCTATGGCTAGGCCCGACAAGGCTGCTGCGGTAGCCGAGCTCGCGGACCAGTTCCGCAGCTCGAACGCCGCCGTGCTGACCGAGTACCGGGGTCTCACCGTGGCACAGCTCAAGCAGCTGCGCCGTTCGCTCGGTGAGAACGCCCAGTACGCCGTGGTGAAGAACACGCTGACCAAGATTGCGGCCAACGAGGCCGGGATCGACACGCTGGACGACCTGTTCGCAGGTCCGACGGCGGTTGCCTTCGTCACCGGTGACCCGGTGGAGTCGGCGAAGGGTCTTCGTGACTTCGCCAAGGACAACCCGAACCTGATCATCAAGGGCGGTGTCCTTGACGGCAAGGCGCTGTCCGCCGATGACATCAAGCAGCTCGCGGACCTCGAGTCCCGCGAGGTTCTGCTCGCCAAGCTGGCCGGTGCCATGAAGGGCAAGCAGACTCAGGCTGCGCAGCTCTTCCAGGCGCTGCCGTCGAAGTTCGTCCGCACCGCGGAAGCGCTTCGCGTCAAGCTGGAGGAGCAGGGCGGTGCCGGTACGCCGGCTCCCGCCGAGGCCGCCGAGTAATCACGCTCAGCGGTCCAGCGGGCACCGTGTACGCCCGCCGACACATACATCCGGCACCTGCCGAATAGTGGAAGGACGCCTGTCATGGCGAAGCTGTCCCAGGAAGACCTGCTCGCTCAGTTCGAGGAGCTCACCCTCATCGAGCTCGCCGAGTTCGTGAAGGCCTTCGAGGAGAAGTTCGACGTCACCGCCGCCGCGGCCGTCGCCGTCGCGGGCCCGGCCCAGGGTGGCCCGGCTGCCCCGGCCGAGGAGGAGAAGGACGAGTTCGACGTCATCCTCACCGCCGCCGGTGACAAGAAGATCCAGGTCATCAAGGTCGTGCGCGAGCTGACCTCCCTCGGCCTGAAGGAGGCCAAGGACCTCGTCGACGGCGCCCCGAAGCCTGTCCTCGAGAAGGTCGCGAAGGACGCCGCGGACAAGGCCGCCGAGTCCCTCAAGGGCGCCGGCGCCTCCGTCGAGGTCAAGTGACCCAGGGAGTCTTCTGACTCCTCAGGACCCCCGTGCCGCGAGGCGCGGAGTCACATCGCGAAAGGCGATCACCCGTTCGGGTGGTCGCCTTTCGGCGTACCGGAGGCGGGTGCCTTGCCCTTCCCGCGTTGACGAGTAGGGTGATCTTCGCCGTGCGTCTCTCGTGGGGCGTGCGGGCGGTGGTCCGTGGGGCCCGAGGGCGGGCGAGGCCGAGGGGGCCCTTGACGAACCGCACGCGGCGCGCAATTCTCAAGGCGCGTCGCCGAATCGATCCGAATCCGAGGCATGGATCGATGGCGGAGCGGGCAGTAAAGAAGGGCGCACCCCGCGCAGGGCTGGACATAGGTGTTGAGAAGAGCTGTTGAGAGCAACGTGGGTCTCTGAAAACCCCGACTGGACATCAGTGTGGCACTTGGCTACACTGACCCTTTGCGCTGCCTGTTAGCTGCCTCCTGCCCGTCACCAGGGGCATACCCATCTTGAGCATCGTGGACAGATCATCCCCGACCAGGGATTTTCTGCCCTCATGTCCACTTTGGGACCGGTACGCGCGTAGTGAGTCCGAGCCCTCGGAAGGACCCCCTCTTGGCCGCCTCGCGCAACGCCTCGACCGCGAATACGAACAACGGCGCCAGCACCGCCCCGCTGCGCATCTCTTTTGCAAAGATCAAGGAGCCCCTCGAGGTTCCGAACCTCCTCGCGCTGCAGACCGAGAGCTTTGACTGGCTCCTCGGCAACGCCGCCTGGAAGGCTCGCGTCGAGGCTGCTCTGGACAGTGGACAAGACGTCCCCACCAAGTCCGGCCTCGAGGAGATCTTCGAGGAGATCTCCCCGATCGAGGACTTCTCCGGGTCGATGTCGCTCACGTTCCGCGACCACCGCTTCGAGCCCCCGAAGAACTCGATCGACGAGTGCAAGGAGCGCGACTTCACGTACGCCGCCCCGCTCTTCGTCACGGCCGAGTTCACCAACAACGAGACCGGCGAGATCAAGTCCCAGACGGTCTTCATGGGCGACTTCCCGCTCATGACCAACAAGGGCACCTTCGTCATCAACGGCACCGAGCGTGTCGTGGTGTCGCAGCTGGTCCGCTCGCCGGGTGTCTACTTCGACTCGTCGATCGACAAGACGTCCGACAAGGACATCTTCTCCGCCAAGATCATCCCCTCCCGGGGTGCCTGGCTGGAGATGGAGATCGACAAGCGCGACATGGTCGGTGTCCGCATCGACCGCAAGCGCAAGCAGTCGGTCACCGTCCTCCTGAAGGCGCTCGGCTGGAGCACCGAGCAGATCCTGGAGGAGTTCGGCGAGTACGAGTCCATGCGCGCCACCCTGGAGAAGGACCACACCCAGGGCCAGGACGACGCGCTGCTCGACATCTACCGCAAGCTGCGCCCGGGCGAGCCGCCCACCCGCGAGGCCGCTCAGACGCTGCTGGAGAACCTCTACTTCAACCCGAAGCGCTACGACCTCGCGAAGGTCGGCCGCTACAAGGTGAACAAGAAGCTCGGCGCCGACGAGCCGCTGGACGCCGGCGTGCTCACCACCGACGACGTCATCGCGACCATCAAGTACCTGGTCAAGCTGCACGCCGGTGAGACCGAGACGGTCGGCGAGTCCGGCCGGACGATCGTCGTCGAGACCGACGACATCGACCACTTCGGCAACCGCCGCCTGCGCAACGTCGGCGAGCTCATCCAGAACCAGGTCCGTACGGGTCTCGCCCGTATGGAGCGCGTCGTGCGCGAGCGCATGACGACCCAGGACGTCGAGGCGATCACGCCGCAGACCCTGATCAACATCCGGCCGGTCGTCGCCTCCATCAAGGAGTTCTTCGGCACCAGCCAGCTGTCGCAGTTCATGGACCAGAACAACCCGCTGTCGGGTCTCACCCACAAGCGCCGTCTGTCGGCGCTCGGCCCGGGTGGTCTGTCCCGTGAGCGGGCCGGCTTCGAGGTCCGAGACGTGCACCCGTCCCACTACGGACGCATGTGCCCGATCGAGACCCCCGAAGGCCCGAACATCGGTCTGATCGGTTCGCTCGCCTCGTACGGCCGCGTCAACGCGTTCGGCTTCATCGAGACGCCGTACCGCAAGGTCGTCGACGGCCAGGTCACCGACGAGGTCGACTACGTCACCGCCGACGAGGAAGACCGTTTCGTCATCGCCCAGGCGAACGCGACGCTCTCCGACGACCTGCGCTTCACCGAGCCCCGCGTCCTGGTCCGCCGTCGTGGCGGCGAGGTCGACTACGTCCCCGGTGGCGAGGTCGACTACATGGACGTCTCGCCGCGCCAGATGGTGTCCGTCGCGACCGCGATGATCCCCTTCCTGGAGCACGACGACGCCAACCGCGCCCTCATGGGCGCGAACATGATGCGCCAGGCCGTTCCGCTCATCAAGAGCGAGGCGCCGCTCGTCGGCACCGGCATGGAGTACCGCTGCGCCACCGACGCCGGTGACGTCCTGAAGGCCGAGAAGGACGGTGTGGTCCAGGAGGTCTCCGCGGACTACATCACCGTCACGAACGACGACGGTACGTACACCACGTACCGCATCGCCAAGTTCATGCGCTCCAACCAGGGCACCTCGGTCAACCAGAAGGTCGTCGTCTCCGAGGGCGACCGGGTCATCGAGGGCCAGGTCCTCGCCGACGGTCCGGCCACCGAGCACGGTGAGATGGCGCTCGGCAAGAACCTGCTCGTGGCGTTCATGCCGTGGGAGGGTCACAACTACGAGGACGCGATCATCCTGTCGCAGCGCCTCGTGCAGGACGACGTCCTCTCCTCGATCCACATCGAGGAGCACGAGGTCGACGCCCGTGACACCAAGCTCGGCCCCGAGGAGATCACCCGGGACATCCCGAACGTCTCCGAGGAGGTCCTCGCGGACCTGGACGAGCGCGGCATCATCCGTATCGGTGCCGAGGTCGTCGCCGGCGACATCCTCGTCGGCAAGGTCACGCCCAAGGGCGAGACCGAGCTGACCCCCGAGGAGCGCCTGCTCCGCGCGATCTTCGGTGAGAAGGCGCGCGAGGTCCGCGACACCTCGCTGAAGGTGCCGCACGGTGAGATCGGCAAGGTCATCGGCGTCCGCGTCTTCGACCGCGAAGAGGGCGACGAGCTGCCGCCGGGCGTGAACCAGCTGGTCCGCGTCTACGTCGCGCAGAAGCGCAAGATCACCGACGGTGACAAGCTCGCCGGCCGCCACGGCAACAAGGGCGTCATCTCGAAGATCCTGCCGATCGAGGACATGCCGTTCCTGGAGGACGGCACCCCGGTCGACATCATCCTCAACCCGCTGGGTGTCCCGTCCCGAATGAACCCGGGACAGGTCCTGGAGATCCACCTCGGCTGGCTCGCCAGCCGCGGCTGGGACGTCTCCGGCCTCGGTGACGAGTGGGCCAAGCGCCTGCAGGCCATCGGCGCCGACCAGGTCGCCCCCGGCACCAACGTCGCCACGCCCGTCTTCGACGGTGCGCGCGAGGACGAGATCTCCGGTCTCTTCGAGGCCACGATCCCGAACCGCGACGGCATGCGTCTGGTGCAGCCCTCCGGCAAGGCCAAGCTGTTCGACGGCCGCTCCGGCGAGCCGTTCCCGGACCCGGTCTCGGTCGGCTACATGTACATCCTCAAGCTGCACCACCTGGTCGACGACAAGCTCCACGCCCGTTCGACCGGCCCGTACTCCATGATCACGCAGCAGCCGCTGGGTGGTAAGGCGCAGTTCGGTGGGCAGCGATTCGGTGAGATGGAGGTGTGGGCCCTTGAGGCTTACGGCGCCGCTTACGCCCTCCAGGAACTGCTGACGATCAAGTCCGACGACGTCACCGGCCGCGTGAAGGTCTACGAGGCGATCGTCAAGGGCGAGAACATCCCCGAGCCGGGCATTCCCGAGTCCTTCAAGGTGCTCATCAAGGAAATGCAGTCGCTCTGCCTCAATGTGGAGGTGCTGTCCTCGGACGGTATGTCCATCGAGATGCGCGACACGGACGAGGACGTCTTCCGCGCGGCGGAGGAGCTCGGTATCGACCTGTCCCGGCGCGAGCCGAGCAGCGTCGAAGAGGTCTGACGGGTTGGCCGGCCGGATCTCCGTGATCCGGCCGGCTCTCCCCGGACCCGTTCAGACCATTGCTGAAGTGCCCCGATTTACTCGCGTGACGCGAGGGGGCTCGAACCCCCGAAAGAGGGATTGACGACAAGTGCTCGACGTCAACTTCTTCGACGAGCTGCGGATCGGCCTTGCCACCGCGGACGACATCCGTACCTGGTCCCACGGCGAGGTCAAGAAGCCGGAGACCATCAACTACCGCACCCTGAAGCCCGAAAAGGACGGACTCTTCTGCGAGAAGATCTTCGGTCCGACCCGGGACTGGGAGTGCTACTGCGGCAAGTACAAGCGTGTCCGCTTCAAGGGCATCATCTGTGAGCGCTGTGGCGTCGAGGTCACGCGCGCCAAGGTGCGCCGTGAGCGCATGGGCCACATCGAGCTCGCCGCTCCCGTCACCCACATCTGGTACTTCAAGGGCGTCCCGTCGCGTCTGGGCTACCTGCTGGACCTCGCGCCGAAGGACCTCGAGAAGGTCATCTACTTCGCCGCGTACATGATCACGTTCGTGGACGAGGAGCGCCGCACCCGCGACCTCCCCTCCCTGGAGGCCCACGTCTCCGTCGAGCGCCAGCAGATCGAGAACCGCCGCGACTCCGACCTGGAGAACCGCGCCAAGAAGCTCGAGACCGACCTGGCCGAGCTGGAGGCGGAGGGCGCCAAGGCCGACGTGCGCCGCAAGGTGCGCGAAGGTGCCGAGCGCGAGATGAAGCAGCTGCGCGACCGTGCGCAGCGCGAGATCGACCGCCTCGACGAGGTGTGGAGCCGCTTCAAGAACCTCAAGGTCCAGGACCTGGAGGGCGACGAGCTGCTCTACCGCGAGCTGCGTGACCGCTTCGGCACGTACTTCGACGGCTGCATGGGCGCCGCCGCGCTGCAGAAGCGCCTGGAGTCCTTCGACCTCGACGAGGAGGCCGAGCGCCTCCGCGAGATCATCCGCACCGGCAAGGGCCAGAAGAAGACCCGTGCGCTCAAGCGCCTCAAGGTCGTCTCCGCGTTCCTGCAGACCAGCAACAAGCCCAAGGGCATGGTGCTCGACTGCGTGCCGGTCATCCCGCCGGACCTCCGTCCGATGGTGCAGCTGGACGGTGGCCGCTTCGCGACCTCCGACCTGAACGACCTGTACCGCCGCGTGATCAACCGCAACAACCGCCTGAAGCGGCTTCTCGACCTCGGCGCGCCCGAGATCATCGTGAACAACGAGAAGCGCATGCTCCAGGAGGCCGTGGACGCCCTCTTCGACAACGGTCGTCGTGGCCGTCCGGTCACCGGACCGGGCAACCGCCCGCTGAAGTCGCTCAGCGACATGCTGAAGGGCAAGCAGGGCCGCTTCCGTCAGAACCTGCTCGGCAAGCGTGTGGACTACTCCGCGCGTTCCGTGATCGTCGTCGGTCCGCAGCTCAAGCTGCACCAGTGCGGTCTGCCGAAGGCGATGGCGCTGGAGCTGTTCAAGCCGTTCGTGATGAAGCGCCTGGTCGACCTGAACCACGCGCAGAACATCAAGTCGGCCAAGCGCATGGTCGAGCGCGGCCGCACCGTGGTGTACGACGTCCTCGAAGAGGTCATCGCCGAGCACCCGGTGCTGCTGAACCGTGCGCCCACGCTGCACCGCCTCGGCATCCAGGCCTTCGAGCCGCAGCTGGTCGAGGGCAAGGCCATCCAGATCCACCCGCTCGTCTGCACCGCGTTCAACGCGGACTTCGACGGTGACCAGATGGCCGTGCACCTGCCGCTGTCCGCGGAGGCGCAGGCCGAGGCCCGCATCCTGATGCTGTCCTCGAACAACATCCTCAAGCCGGCCGACGGCCGCCCGGTCACGATGCCGACCCAGGACATGGTGCTGGGTCTGTTCTTCCTGACCACCGACGGCGACCTCCGTGACACCAAAGGCGAGGGCCGCGCGTTCGGCTCCACGGCCGAGGCGATCATGGCGTTCGACGCCGGCGAGCTGGCGCTCCAGTCGTCCGTCGACATCCGCTTCCCGGTGGGCACCATCCCGCCGCGTGGCTGGGTGCCGCCGGTCGCCGAGGAGGGCGAGCCCGAGTACCAGCCGGGTGACACCTTCCGGCTGCGGACGAGCCTGGGCCGCGCGCTCTTCAACGAGCTGCTGCCCGAGGACTACCCGTTCGTCGACTACTCGGTCGGCAAGAAGCAGCTCTCCGAGATCGTCAACGACCTCGCCGAGCGCTACCCCAAGGTCATCGTGGCGGCGACGCTCGACAACCTGAAGGCGGCCGGCTTCCACTGGGCGACCCGTTCGGGCGTCACCGTGGCCATCTCCGACGTCGTCGTGCCCGAGGCCAAGAAGGCCATCGTCAAGGGCTACGAGGAGCAGGACGAGAAGGTCCAGAAGCAGTACGAGCGCGGTCTGATCACCAAGGACGAGCGCACGCAGGAGCTCATCAACATCTGGACCAAGGCGACCAACGAGGTTGCCGAGGCGATGAACGAGAACTTCCCCAAGACGAACCCCATCTTCATGATGGTTGACTCGGGTGCCCGAGGAAACATGATGCAGATGCGTCAGATCGCCGGTATGCGTGGTCTGGTGTCCAACGCCAAGAACGAGACAATCCCGCGTCCCATCAAGGCGTCCTTCCGTGAGGGCCTCACCGTTCTGGAGTACTTCATCTCCACGCACGGTGCCCGTAAGGGTCTGGCGGACACCGCCCTGCGTACCGCCGACTCGGGTTACCTGACCCGTCGTCTGGTGGACGTCTCGCAGGACGTGATCATCCGCGAGGAGGACTGCGGCACCGACCGCGGCCTCAAGCTGAAGATCGCCGTCAAGGGTGCCGACGGCGTCCTCCGCAAGACGGACGACGTCGAGACCTCGGTCTACGCCCGCATGCTCGCCGAGGACGTCGTGGTGGACGGCAAGGTCATCGCGCCTGCCAACGTCGACCTCGGTGACGTCCTGATCGACGCCCTGGTGGGCGCCGGCGTCGAGGAGGTCAAGACCCGCTCGGTCCTGACCTGTGAGTCCGCGGTCGGCACCTGTGCCTTCTGCTACGGCCGTTCGCTCGCCACCGGCAAGCTGGTCGACATCGGTGAGGCGGTCGGCATCATCGCCGCCCAGTCCATCGGTGAGCCCGGTACCCAGCTGACGATGCGTACCTTCCACACCGGTGGTGTGGCCGGTGACGACATCACCCAGGGTCTGCCGCGTGTCGTCGAGCTCTTCGAGGCGCGTACGCCCAAGGGTGTCGCCCCGATCTCCGAGTCCGCGGGCCGCGTCCGCATCGAGGAGACCGAGAAGACCAAGAAGATCGTCGTCACCCCGGACGACGGCAGCGACGAGATCGCCTTCCCGATCTCGAAGCGCGCCCGTCTCCTGGTCGGCGAGGGCGACCACGTCGAGGTGGGCCAGAAGCTCACCGTGGGTGCCACCAACCCGCACGACGTGCTGCGCATCCTCGGCCAGCGCGCGGTCCAGGTCCACCTGGTCGGCGAGGTCCAGAAGGTCTACAACTCGCAGGGCGTGTCGATCCACGACAAGCACATCGAGATCATCATCCGGCAGATGCTCCGCCGCGTGACGATCATCGAGTCCGGTGACGCGGAGCTGCTGCCGGGCGAGCTCGTCGAGCGCTCGAAGTTCGAGACCGAGAACCGTCGCGTGGTCACCGAGGGCGGTCACCCCGCCTCCGGCCGTCCGCAGCTGATGGGTATCACCAAGGCCTCGCTGGCGACGGAGTCGTGGCTGTCCGCGGCCTCCTTCCAGGAGACGACCAGGGTCCTGACGGACGCGGCGATCAACGCCAAGTCCGACTCCCTGATCGGCCTCAAGGAGAACGTCATCATCGGTAAGCTCATCCCGGCCGGTACGGGCCTGTCCCGCTACCGCAACATCCGGGTCGAGCCGACCGAGGAGGCCAAGGCCGCGATGTACTCGGCCGTCGGCTACGACGACATCGACTACTCGCCGTTCGGCACGGGCTCCGGCCAGGCCGTTCCGCTGGAGGACTACGACTACGGTCCGTACAACCAGTAAGCGAGTCGCTTGATACGCCCGGAGGGCGGTCATCCCGGTTGCGGGGTGGCCGCCCTCCGGCGTGTGATACGTCACAGCGCCGCGCACGTCCGGCCGGGCCCCGGGGGCCCGGGGCGGGGCTCGTACGGCCTCAGAGGCGCTCTCAGGGGGTCGTAGGGCATCCGTACGGGTCGGGACAAGCCGGGCGCACGGGGCGGGCCCCCGGGCTGGACGCCATTTGTTTTGACCCAGGTCCGTGAGGTAGGTACGCTCAGACCTTGTGCCTGGGGTGTGCCTGGGTTCGTGTGCGTGTCCTCAACCGCATGGCGAGCCTGTCTTCGGCCACCGTGATCCGTGCTCCTCATGCCGTTCCGGTACGGGCTCGCAGGATTCGACACACCCGACCGCGTGGGTCGGCGACGTTCCAGGTTAGTTTCACCGACGGCACACAGAAACCGGAGAAGTAGTGCCTACGATCCAGCAGCTGGTCCGGAAGGGCCGGCAGGACAAGGTCGAGAAGAACAAGACGCCCGCACTCGAGGGTTCGCCCCAGCGCCGCGGCGTCTGCACGCGTGTGTTCACGACCACCCCGAAGAAGCCGAACTCCGCGCTCCGGAAGGTCGCACGTGTGCGTCTGACCTCGGGCATCGAGGTCACGGCCTACATCCCGGGTGAGGGACACAACCTGCAGGAGCACTCCATCGTGCTCGTGCGTGGTGGCCGTGTGAAGGACCTGCCGGGTGTTCGTTACAAGATCATCCGCGGCTCGCTCGACACCCAGGGTGTCAAGAACCGCAAGCAGGCCCGCAGCCGCTACGGCGCCAAGAAGGAGAAGTAAGAATGCCTCGTAAGGGCCCCGCCCCGAAGCGCCCGGTCATCATCGACCCGGTCTACAACTCTCCTCTTGTCACGTCGCTGATCAACAAGATCCTGCTCGACGGCAAGCGTTCCACCGCCGAGCGGATCGTGTACGGCGCCATGGAGGGTCTTCGTGAGAAGACCGGCGCCGACCCGGTCATCACGCTGAAGCGCGCGCTGGAGAACGTCAAGCCCTCGCTCGAGGTCAAGTCCCGCCGTGTCGGTGGCGCCACCTACCAGGTGCCGATCGAGGTCAAGCCCGGTCGCGCCGCCACCCTGGCGCTCCGCTGGGTCGTGGGTTACTCCCGCGCCCGCCGCGAGAAGACGATGACCGAGCGGCTCATGAACGAGCTGCTCGACGCCTCGAACGGTCTTGGCGCTGCCGTCAAGAAGCGTGAGGACACCCACAAGATGGCCGAGTCCAACAAGGCCTTCGCGCACTACCGCTGGTAGTCGCTACCCCCATCGAGACCGAGAGAAGACTGAGCCTTATGGCCACCACTTCGCTTGACCTGGCCAAGGTCCGCAACATTGGGATCATGGCCCACATCGACGCGGGCAAGACGACCACCACTGAGCGGATCCTGTTCTACACCGGCGTTTCGTACAAGATCGGTGAGGTCCACGACGGCGCTGCCACGATGGACTGGATGGAGCAGGAGCAGGAGCGCGGCATCACCATCACGTCCGCCGCGACGACCTGCCACTGGCCGCTCAATGATGTTGACCACACCATCAACATCATCGACACCCCGGGTCACGTCGACTTCACCGTCGAGGTGGAGCGTTCGCTCCGCGTCCTCGACGGCGCCGTCACCGTGTTCGACGGTGTGGCCGGCGTCGAGCCGCAGTCCGAGACCGTCTGGCGTCAGGCGGACCGCTACGGCGTGCCGCGCATCTGCTTCGTCAACAAGCTCGACCGCACCGGTGCCGACTTCCTGCGCTGCGTCAACATGATCGTGGACCGCCTCGGCGCGACCCCGATCGTCATGCAGCTGCCGATCGGTGCCGAGGCGGACTTCACGGGCGTCGTCGACCTCGTGTCGATGAAGGCCTTCGTGTACCCCGAAGAGGCCGCCAAGGGCGAGATGTACAACATCGTTGACATCCCGGCCGAGCTCCAGGAGCAGGCGGACGAGTGGCGCGGCAAGCTGCTCGAGGCCGTGGCCGAGAACGACGACGCCATGATGGAGCTGTACCTGGAGGGCACCGAGCCCACCCAGGAGCAGCTGCACGAGGCGATCCGTCGCATCACCCTGGCCTCCAAGGGCGGCGCCGACTCCGTCACCGTCACCCCGGTGTTCTGTGGCACCGCGTTCAAGAACAAGGGCGTCCAGCCCCTGCTCGACGCGGTCGTCCGCTACCTGCCTTCCCCCCTGGACGTCGAGGCCATCGAGGGCCACGACCCCAAGGACCCCGAGACCGTCGTGAAGCGCAAGCCCTCGGACGAGGAGCCGCTGTCGGCTCTGGCGTTCAAGATCGCGAGCGACCCGCACCTCGGCAAGCTCACCTTCGTCCGGATCTACTCCGGTCGCCTGGACGCCGGCACCGCGGTGCTGAACTCCGTCAAGGGCAAGAAGGAGCGCATCGGCAAGATCTACCGCATGCACGCGAACAAGCGTGAGGAGATCGACTCGGTGGGCGCCGGCGACATCATCGCCGTCATGGGCCTGAAGCAGACCACCACCGGTGAGACGCTGTGCGACGACAAGAACCCGGTCATCCTGGAGTCCATGGACTTCCCGGCGCCGGTCATCCAGGTCGCCATCGAGCCCAAGTCCAAGGGTGACCAGGAGAAGCTGGGTGTCGCCATCCAGCGCCTCTCCGAGGAGGACCCGTCCTTCCAGGTGCACTCCGACGAGGAGACCGGCCAGACCATCATCGGTGGTATGGGCGAGCTTCACCTCGAGGTGCTCGTCGACCGCATGAAGCGCGAGTTCCGCGTCGAGGCGAACGTCGGCAAGCCGCAGGTCGCGTACCGCGAGACGATCCGCAAGGCCGTCGAGCGCATCGACTACACGCACAAGAAGCAGACTGGTGGTACCGGCCAGTTCGCGAAGGTGCAGATCGCCATCGAGCCCCTCGAGGGCGGCGACGCGTCGTACGAGTTCGTCAACAAGGTCACCGGTGGCCGCATCCCCCGTGAGTACATCCCCTCGGTGGACGCGGGTGCCCAGGAAGCCATGCAGTTCGGCGTCCTGGCCGGTTACGAGATGGTGGGCGTCCGCGTCACCCTGATCGACGGTGGTTACCACGAGGTCGACTCCTCGGAGCTCGCCTTCAAGATCGCCGGTTCGCAGGCGTTCAAGGAGGGTGCCCGCAAGGCGTCCCCCGTGCTCCTCGAGCCGATGATGGCCGTCGAGGTCACCACGCCCGAGGACTACATGGGCGATGTCATCGGCGACCTCAACTCCCGCCGTGGCCAGATCCAGGCCATGGAGGAGCGCAGCGGCGCTCGCGTCGTGAAGGGCCTCGTGCCCCTCTCGGAGATGTTCGGCTACGTCGGAGACCTCCGCAGCAAGACCTCGGGTCGCGCAAGCTACTCGATGCAGTTCGACTCCTACGCCGAGGTTCCGCGGAACGTCGCCGAGGAGATCATCGCGAAGGCCAAGGGCGAGTAACTCTCCCGAGCTCACGCTTTAGGCTTGTCACCGGAGCCCGTGGGGCATTCGTCGCGCAGTTCACACTTCGCGGAGAATGCCCCCGGGGGCCGGCATCCCAGCAAAGATCACCCTGGCGCCGATGAAGCAAGGCGTACAGAACCACTCCACAGGAGGACCCAGTGGCGAAGGCGAAGTTCGAGCGGACTAAGCCGCACGTCAACATCGGCACCATCGGTCACATCGACCACGGTAAGACGACCCTCACGGCCGCCATTACCAAGGTGCTGCACGACGCGTACCCGGACCTGAACGAGGCCTCGGCCTTCGACCAGATCGACAAGGCTCCCGAGGAGCGCCAGCGCGGTATCACCATCTCGATCGCGCACGTCGAGTACCAGACGGAGCAGCGTCACTACGCTCACGTCGACTGCCCGGGTCACGCTGACTACATCAAGAACATGATCACCGGTGCCGCGCAGATGGACGGCGCCATCCTCGTGGTCGCCGCCACCGACGGCCCGATGCCGCAGACCAAGGAGCACGTGCTCCTGGCCCGCCAGGTCGGCGTTCCGTACATCGTCGTCGCCCTGAACAAGGCCGACATGGTGGACGACGAGGAGATCCTGGAGCTCGTCGAGCTCGAGGTCCGCGAGCTGCTCTCCGAGTACGAGTTCCCGGGCGACGACCTGCCGGTCGTCAAGGTCTCGGCGCTCAAGGCCCTCGAGGGCGACAAGGAGTGGGGCAACACCGTCCTCGAGCTCATGAAGGCCGTGGACGAGAACATCCCGCAGCCCGAGCGCGACGTCGACAAGCCGTTCCTGATGCCGATCGAGGACGTCTTCACGATCACCGGTCGTGGCACCGTCGTCACCGGCCGCATCGAGCGTGGTGTCCTCAAGGTCAACGAGACCGTTGACATCGTGGGCATCAAGCAGGAGAAGACCACCACCACGGTCACCGGCATCGAGATGTTCCGCAAGCTGCTCGACGAGGGCCAGGCCGGTGAGAACGTCGGTCTGCTCCTCCGTGGCATCAAGCGCGAGGACGTCGAGCGCGGCCAGGTCATCATCAAGCCCGGTTCGGTCACGCCGCACACCGAGTTCGAGGCCCAGGCCTACATCCTGTCGAAGGACGAGGGTGGCCGTCACACCCCCTTCTTCAACAACTACCGCCCGCAGTTCTACTTCCGTACCACGGACGTGACCGGCGTCGTGACCCTCCCCGAGGGCACCGAGATGGTCATGCCGGGCGACAACACCGTCATGTCGGTCCAGCTGATCCAGCCGGTCGCCATGGAGGAGGGCCTGAAGTTCGCCATCCGTGAGGGTGGCCGGACCGTGGGCGCCGGCCAGGTCACCAAGATCAACAAGTAAGTCCTTGTTGGTTTGACCTGGTAGCTCCGCACAGAGCACCAAGAAGGGCCCCGTCCCACCGTTCACGCGGTGGGGCGGGGCCCTTCGGCGTGTCAGGCGTTCACGTCCGCCGGATCATGAACACGTCCACCGGGTCCTCCCGCTCGGTCACGAAGCCGTGCCGCTCGTACAGCCGCCGCGCGGCGCTGCCCTGGAGCACGTTCAGCCGCACCGGCACCCCTTCGGCGTCCGTACGCGCCAGCAGGTGCCGCAGTACGCCGGAGCCGATGCCCCGCCCCTGGAGCGCCTCGTCCACGAAGAAGCTCTCCAGGCACCAGTCGCCGTCCCCGTACGGCCGCAGCGTCACGCAGCCCGCGAAGCGGCCGTCCACCACGATGACCGAGGTGTGCTCGGGGACGTACGAGTCGCGCATCCGCTGCCGCACCCGGTGCTCGTCGAAGCGGCCGAGGCGGACCAGGTCGGGGCGCATCACGACGGCCCGGAGCTCGACCATGTCGTCCAGGTCACCGGGGGTGGCGGGGCGCAGGGCCCACGCTTGAGTGGTACGTACATGCATGGCGGGAGTCTGTCAGAGCGGGGCCGGCCGGGGCGCGTCTGGCAGGGTGGCGCCCATGTGCCACTACTGCGGCTGCCGTGAGATTCCGCTGATCAAGGAGTTCATCGCGGAGCACGAGTCCGTGACGGACACGGCGGGCGCGGCCCTGCGCGCGCTGGACGAGGGGGACCACGGCGTCGTCGGCGAGCTGGTGGCCCGGATGGAGCGCGAGCTCGTGGCGCACTGGCGGGGCGAGGAGCAGGGCCTCTTCGCGGTGATGAGCGCCGACCCGGAGTACGCGGACTACATCGACGCGCTCGTACGCGAACACCGCGAACTCGGCGCGTTCCTGCGCGGGATCGACCTGAGCCGCGACGAGGACGTCGTCCGGCTGCGCGCGGCGGTGGAGGAGCTGCACCACCACATCGCCAAGGAGGAGGACGGCCTGTTCCCGGCGTCGCTCACGGCGCTGACGGGGGACGAGTGGGACCGGTCGATGCGGGCGTGGCGGGAGGCGCATCCGGAGGATGCCTGAGGGGTCTTGCGTCGGCCGAATGGGGAGGGCGGTATGGCTGATCCCGGCGGGTAGGCGTCGAAGATCCCCTCGGGCGCCACATGGCTCGGCCCTCGCCCGCCCTAGGATGATCGCATGCCTACGACAAAGCGCCAACGGGCGTCGCTGGCCGTGCTGTTCACCCTGCTCGTCTCCTTGTCGGGGTGCGCGACAGACGGGAACGGCGATACCGGCGCGGGGAAGGGCGCCGACGCGTCGGGGGGCAGCCGGTCGCTGCCACGCCCCCCCAAGGCCGGTCTGGGCAACATCGTCGTCGAGGGGCGGGCGATCACCGGTAACCGGCCGTCCGGCGTCCGTAAAGTCCCGTACCGGCGTACGTACACGGATGGCGAGCTGTACGCGGCCGTTACGGGGTACCGGTCGGTGGCGTACGGGCGGGACGAGCTGGAATCGGCGTACGACGACATTCTGAACCCCGGGGCGTCCTCCCGGGGTGGCGGGCCGGGCAACGTGGTCACGGCCATTTCGCCGGCCGTCCAGCGCGCCGCCGCGGATGGGCTGCGTGGCCGGGAAGGCGCCGCGGTCGCTGTGGACGTGCGGACCGGACGTATCCGTGCGCTGGTCAGTACCCCGTCGTACGACCCCGCCACCTTCAGCGGCAATGCGTTCGGGGACAGCCGCAGTTGGATCAATTTGGTTCACAACAAGCACGCACCGTTGAAGAACCGGACCAGAGCGGAGACCGCGCCCCCGGGTGAGACCTTTCATCTCATCGTCGCAGCAGCGGCGCTGGAGAAAGGGCTCTACTCCTCGGTGGACGAGGCCACGCACACCGCGGCCTCCTACACTCCGCCCGGCGGAGGCAAGACGCTGACCGGTGACGGCGCCCATTGTGTGAACGCCTCCATCCGCACTGCGCTGCACTATGCGTGCGGAAACGTCTTCGCGCGGCTGGCGGTCGAGGTGGGGGATGCGGAGCTCGCCGCGACAGCCGAGTCGTTCGGCTTCAACGATGACGAGCTGCGCATCCCGACACGCGTCAACCCGAGCGGCTACACGCGTGCGCGAAGCGCGGCGGACCTGGTCGCTGCGGCCAACGGAACCGCTGGGGTCACGGCCACGCCCGTCCAGATGGCACGGGTGATGGCCGTCATCGCGGGCGGCGGCGAACAGGTGTTTCCGCAACTGGTCACGAAGGTGGTCCGTGCCGACGGCAGCGTGGAGCCGCCGAGGGACCTCGCCCAGCACGATAGCTGCCGAGTGGTGGCGCAACGGACTGCCGAACAGCTGCAGTCGGCCCTGCGGACCTCGTCCAATGGTGTGACTGGGTGGGTGCGGCAGTGGGATGTGGACAGCGGCGGCGAGTCGGTGGCGTGGTCCGTTTCCCTCGCTCCCTCGGAGGGGGCGGGGCCGACGGCCATCGCGGTGTACCTCTCCAGCCCTCGAGCGTCGAGTGCCCGCGCCGACGATGTCGCGTTGACTGAGCGTGTTGCGGAACGAATGCGGCTGGCCGCCGCTGACTTGCGTTGACTGAGGGGGCGCCGCGAGAGCCCAGGCTGCTGCGGCGCTCAGCAGGGCGAGCCGCAGTCCGTGGTCGCCTGGGGTTCGGCCAGGACGTCGAGGCCGTAGCCGAGGGCCGTGAGTGCGGCGACGGATGCTGCCAGGGCGAGGGCGGTGCGCCACCGTCCGCGTACGGCGGCGAAGGCGGCCAGGGCCGCGAGGGTGCCGCCGAGGAGGAGGAGCGGGAGGCCCAGGAACAGGACGTTGGTGTTGCGCTCGCTCTCGAAGGCGCCGGAGAGGCTGCTCCGGCCGTACGGAAGCCAGACCGCGAGGCCCGCGAGGGCGCCGAGTGCCGCCGTGAGGAGCCCGGCGGCGCCGGTGAGGGCTTCGCGGCGGGGGTTCGTGTGTGCGGTGTCCATGTGGGGAAAGACGCGTGGCCGGGGCGGGAAGTTTCAATCCTCAACGATCGGGTCTGAGAGGGCCCGGATCGCGGGGCGGAGCAGCGCGGCGATGTGCTCCGCCGATGCCTCACGGAGCACGGTCAGGCCGAGGAGTTGGTGGCCGATGGTTACGCCCAGCAGTGCAGTGACCATCAGCGCGGCACGCAGTTCGGGGTCGTCGGCTTCCGGCAGGGCGGCGCCGACGCCGTCGATCTGTCGGCCGAGGGCGGCACGGACGTGGTCGGCCGCCGCCTCGTCGGTGAGCATCGACCGCATCACCGCGAGCGTGCCCTCGGGCAGACCGCCGAGCTTGAGACCGAGCGAGGCCAGCAGCTGATCGGCGAGCCCGTCGGCGTCCGGGGCGGCCGGCGGGGCGGGCAGCGCCTGCACGGCCTGCCCGAACAGATCCCGCTTCGAGCCGAAGTACTGCATGACCAGAGCCGGATCGACGCCCGCCGCCGTCGCCACCGCGCGGATGGTGGTGCGCTCGAAGCCCTTCTCGGCGAACAGTTCCCGGGCGCTCCCGAGGATGCGTGCCTCGGTCGCCCGGCGGCGGTCGGCGCGGGACTGGTGGGGAGTGGTCACCCCGTTCACTCTACAGCCGTTGACCGAACAGGCGGGCCGGGCCTACCGTGACTGGGTCAACGGTTGTTGAGCGAATGGGAGTGTTCCCGTGCCGGATTCGGAAGCGCCTGCCGTGCGCACGCCTCGCGAGGCGCTGAACCGCTACTACCAAGCCATGATCGACAAGTCGCCGGACGGTCTCGCCGACCTCTACGCCGTGGACGCGGTGCACGAGTTCCCGTTCGCCTCGCCCGGCTTCCCGCCCCGCTTCGAGGGCCGCGAGGCCGTGCGCGCCGGATACCGGGCGGTGTGGGGCGCGAGTCCCGCCGAGGTGCGGGAGGTGCGGCGGATCGCGGTGTACGAGGCCGCCGAGCCGGGCGTGATCGTCGCGGAGCATGTCGTGGTGGGCGCGTTGCCGGGCAGGGCCGGCGAGTTCACCGTTCCCGGGCTGCTGGTGCTGCACGTCGGGGAGGGGCTGCTGACGCGCGTACGCGACTACATGGACGCCTCAGGGGTCGCGGACGCGAGGGGGTGAGGGGCCTGCCGTGCGGCGGTCGCTCCTCCGGTCGCGGCGGTCAGGTGCTGATGGCGTGTTCGACGAACTGGCCGCAGTCGCGGAACCCCAGGCGGCGGTACACGGGTTCCCCTTCGGCCGACGCCTGCAGGACCGCGATGCCGTGGTCGCGCTCGCGGGCGGCGTGAAGGGCGGCGAGCGTGATGGCTCCGCCGTAGCCGCGTCGGCGGTGGGCGGCCAAGGTGGAGATGTTGTAGATGCCGACGACTCCCGCGTGGTGGAACACCTCGGCGGAGCAGACCGGACGGTTCTCCACGTAGCCCACCAGGTACCGGGCCGGGCAGGTGGCGGCCAGCGCCTGGGAAGCGGCCCGGGGGAAGAAGTCGAGGACGGTTTCGGCGGGTGGATTCCAGTTCGCGGCGAGGACCGTGGCGTAGTCGGCGAGCTGTTCGGGCGTGGTCACCGTTCGGATGTCCAGACCCGGGACAGGGGGATTCGGCAGGGTGTCGTCCAGCTCGGCCCACATGCCGTCTCACGCTCGGACACCGGCAGGCCGGCGGCGGTGAGGAGGGCGGTGAGGTCTGCCGGTGTCGAGGCGGGCCCCACCCACCAGGAGAAACCGCGGCCGGTGCCGGTCAGCGTCCGGACGGTCTCGGAGATGCGGGCCGCGGCGTCGCCGGTGGTGAAGCGGGCCGCGGCGACGATGTTGAAGGTGTCGTCGTCCAGGCCGCTGTCCGCGACCAGGAGGTCGCCGGTCTCCGCGACGGTCGCACCCGGCATGCTCCGGTGCAGATGGCAGGCGTGTTCCGCCAGGTTCCGTTCCATCCTGTCCGTCAGGTCGGCTTCATCGAGAAAGTAGTCATTCATCGGGATCGATACCAGCACGACCGAGCGAGGACCGCATGCCGTTTTCGGTGACGCCACGCCGACAACCAGCGCTTTCGACGCCCTCAGGCGGCTCTGTGCGATTCCGCTTCGCGGCAGTCCCGGCAGTGGCCCGGCTCCGGGGCCCGGAAGACGCGTTCGCAGCGGTCGCAGTCCTGGAGCGGGATGGCCCCGGGGGCCGTCCGTTCCGGTGCGGCGGGGAGCGGGGGTGGGATGAGGGCGGTCAGGCGGGTCCGGAGGAATCCGGCCGGATGCCTGACGACGGGCGGGAGGTCGATGGTCAGGGCGTGCCGGACGGCGGCGGGGTGTACGTCGCGGTCGAGCCAGGCGGTGACCTCGGGAGCGAGTTCGCCGATGTCCCGTGCGGACAGCGTGAGTTGAGGCGCGTGGCGGCGGAGCCCCGCGAGGTGGTCCGCGGCGGCCCGGTGCCGCGTCTCGACCGGGATGGGCGGTGGAGGACGTTCGAATCGTGCAGCCGCCACACCCGGTGCTCGTCGTAGCGGCCGCAGGCGGGCCCGCGCACGTCAGACCTGGCGGAGCAGGCCCTCGGGGCCGGTCAGCCAGCGCAGGTGGTCGACCAGTCGGCCGACCGTGGGGGAGTCGTTGAGGATGACGCCGATCTCGATGTTGCGCTCCAAACCGCGGCCCGTCAGATTCGCACTGCCCAGCAGAGCCGTATGGCGATCCGCCGCTATCACTTTCGCGTGAAGGGCTGTTCGGTTGCCGCGATCTGCGCGGTGCCACACGCGGACGTGCTTCCTGAGGGGGCCGAAGGCACGCGCCGCCGACGTCGACTCTTCCAAAAGCAGGTCGATCCGGACGTCGCGTGCGGCGGCTCCGCGGAGTTCTCCCACGATCTCGTGGATGTCGTAGGCGGCGAAGCTGGCAATGAGCAGTGACGTCCGGGCGGAGCGTATGACGTCGGTGGCGATGGCGCTCGTCAGGCGGACCGGGATGGCCGGGCTCGTCGGACCGCTGACCACGAGCTCGGCCGGCGGAGCCACCGCCGATCCGGCGGCTGTCGCGGAGGCCAGCGAGAGGGCGAGGGCTGCTCCGGGCAACAGGGGACGCTCTTCCCGCCAGGCTTGGCGCAAAGCGCTCAGTTCGACGGCGAGGCCCGCCGCAGGGTGGTCGGAGGACCATCGGTCAAGCAGCGGGCTGTCGGGGCCCTCCACCTCGTCCAGCCGGTGCAGGAGATCAGCCAGCCGGTCCGGCGGGAGTCGCCGGGCCAGCCCCGCCAGGAGTACGGGCAGCCGCCCGGTCATGGCAGGAACGCGCCGAGATCACCGGCCAGCGTCTCGACGAGCAACGCGCGGTCCAGGTAGTGGTTGCCGCGTTCGCACGAGGTCTCGGCGGCGAAGAGGCAGGCGTGGCAGGCGGCCCCGTGCAGGCGCCCGTGCACACGGGGGTCGTGTTCCGCGCACATCGGGTCGGAGCTGCAGAGCCGGGCTTCCTCCAAGGCCTGCTCGATGACGGGACCGAGACGGTCCTTCATCCCCAGGGACACAAGGCCGCCCAGAGTGCCTTCACTGTCCGGGGCCGCGGTGTAGAGGAGGATGCCGGCCATGGGGGCTTTGCCGGACCGCGCGTACACGCGCTCCGCGATGCCGGAGGCCCCGTAACCGCATTCCAGGGCGAAACCCCGGATCAGGACGTGCGCCAAGGTGTGAAGGAGCACATAGCGGATTCCGGGCCACTGGGGTTCGAGGTTGCGGGCCAGGCACCAGGTCACGTGCGCGGCCTTCAGGTCCTTCTCTCGGGCGATCACATCCGGGCGCTTCTCCCACTCGCCCAGAAGCTCCTCCTTGAAGGCGAGGAAGACCCCTTCACCCCGTAGTTCGGCGCAGGGGACCCATGAGGGGGCTTCCTTGGAGAGGGGCGCGGCCTTGACCGTGGACTCGTCGTCCTGCGGCATCCATTCCGGGGCGTCTATGCGGGTGAACCCCGTCAGTGCCGACACCTCGCGCAGACGGTGGACCAGAATGACGCGTTCCAGCCATCGGGTCGCGGCGGCCGGTACCTTCTCGGGCTCCGTGGTGAAGTCGGGCAGGTCGTACCGGTGGGACGCGGTGAAGGCCTCCCACTCCGGCGTCGCCAGGTCGAACTCTTCGTCGTCCGCCGCGAAGTCGGCACCGGACGCGTGGCCGGTGGCCGCGGCCTCTTCGGTGACCGCCTTCCATACCTTGTCGACGCCGTACTCCTCAAGCGCCGGCCAGCATGCCTGGGTGGGCAGCAGCATCCTCGCCGCGTCAGCCGGGATGCCGGCCAGCGGCGCGAGGAACTCCCAGTGCTCCCGGACCGCCTGAGTCAGTGGTTCGTCGGCGCGGGGCAGGCTGAAGACCCTCAACTGGGAGGCGAACCAGCTGTTGGTCGCTCCGAGGGCGATGGTGCGGACGTGCTCGCCGCAGGCCTCGAAGGTGCCCAGGTGGGGGTGGTGTCCCCGACACGCGGGAAGTTCCTCCTCACCTCGCTTGCCCATGGCCTCCGCCATGGACCGGTCGGCCACACCCGGACACGAGCACTGGACGAAGATGTTGGCGGCCTCGCCCGTCGTGCCCCGTTCGACGAGGCTGAGCGTGCACTCGTGCGCGGGAGTACCGCCCCGGTGGACGAAGTACTGCCACGGGAAGTCGTCCATGTGGCCGTCGGGGCAGGCGATCAGGAACCGAGCGGGTACCGCTGTGGGACGGCCGCGGCCGGTACCGAAACAGGTGTGGACGTAACGGGTGTTCTCGGGGCGGAAGAAGTGCTCCTCCAGCTCGAAGAGGCCCGATGAGGCGGGGGACAGCTGGTTGCACTGCTCGCGCGAGCATCGCAGCCAGCGCGGGAAGAGCGCCACGGGAACACCCACCCGGGTCCACTCGCCGAACGGGTCGGTGGTCTCCTGCATCTGCGGTGGCGTCCGCAGCGCGGTGACCTGGGCGCCCAGGCGTCTGCGCACGGCCGCGAGCAGACGGTCCTCGGTGAGCGGGGTCGCCGAGGTGAGTTCCCAGTGGTCCAGTCCCAGCACCATCGTGGAGAGGTTGGGCAGGTCCGCGACCGCTCCTACGCCGTAGGTGTGCAGCAGCTGGCTGGGGCGCAGCTCGCCCACGCGCAGCGGTCCGTTGGCCGGTGTGTTCACTGCTGCTCCGGGAGGGTGTGGGAGGGATCGGCGGAGTCGGATTGCGGGCGTGCTTCGAACGGTGGCTCGGAAACGGGGTCCTGCCCGACGTCACCCAGGAACATCAGTCGGACCGGGGGCTCGACCTCCCGGAGCGACGTCGGACAGGTCATGAGCTGCCACCGGCCGCCGTCGGGCTTCTTGAGCAGGGCGGTGACATCGCCCTGCCGCGAGGCGCTGTTGTAGCCGAGTACGGCCCCCGGCGCCTTCCGGCGCCGGTCCCAGTGATCGAGCCGCTGCTTCAGCCGGAGGCCGAGCTCGCGGCCGGCATGCTGGACTGCCGTTACGTCCTCGGCACGCCGCTGCAGGGAACCCACGACGTGGTCGGCGAGTTCGCTTCGGATGTCGAAGAACTGGGCGCCGCGGTTGCCGTTGTACTGCTGCTTGAGGTTGCGGACCAGTGCGGCCAGCACGCCGGTGAGTCCCCGGTCCAGCGCCCGGTCGGCAAACGGCGTGACGGAGAGCGCCTCGACGTGCTGGTAGATGGTGGCGTGGAAGGACTCGAACGTCTCGTAGTGGGACAGGTCGCGGGGACGGGCCCAGTTGAGCACGGTGAACACGAGCCCCGGGGAGCTGCGTCCCACGCGGCTTGTCGCCTGGATGTACTCGGCGGTGGACTTGGGCTGGTTGTTGACCACCATGGCGCCGAGGCGGGACACGTCGACGCCGACCGCGATCATGTTCGTGGCGAGGAGCACGTCGATGGGCCGGGGCGTGCCCTTCTTTCTGGTGCCCTCGAAGGGGAGTTCGAGCCTCTCCAGGATGTCGGGGATGGCGTCCGACGACATCCGTGAGGTGAGCTCCGCCGGTTCCGCGAGGAAACGGGTGGCGAGGCCGCGCCGGTCCGCCCGCGTGAGCCGCGTGGAGATGTCGTCCTCCACCAGCCTGCGCATGCCGCCCAGGTCCCGGAGGCTGTTGAAGTACCCGACGAGCGTCATATAGGGGTCGGTGAGCTCGGTGCGGCCGTAGCGGTGGTGGAGCAACTGTGCCGCGGCGAGCTGGGCCACGTACACCCGGATCGCCATGGACTTGGTGCGTACGCCCTGGGCGCAGATGCCGACGTACCGGCGGCCGGGCTTTTCGCTCACCGGCCGGCGCCGCGCGAAGAAGTTGTCGTCGGCCGTGAGACCGGCGGGCGGGAAGACCGCCGTTCTGCGGCTGAACAGGTCGTTGATCTGCCGCTCCGCCCGGCGGACGGTCGCCGTGGAGGCGATGACCTTGGGGCGCACCATTCGCCCGGGCTCGACCTCCCAGCAGGAGAGCCGGTCGATCGCCGCCTCGTAGAGCCCGGTCAGGGAACCGAGGGGGCCGGAGATCAGGTGAAGCTCGTCCTGGACGATGAGGTCCGGCGGGCGCACCCGCGGGGTGTCGACCGTCGTGGCCGCCGGGTGGTTCCCGTGGGCAGGGTGGCTGTGCCGTTCCCACTCGCTGTCCACGGCGTCCGCCGTGACGTACCCGTGACGGGTGCACCGCTTGGAGACCCGGCCGAAGAGCGCCTGGGTCTCCCCCTTCCACGGGAGCTGGGCGAACTTGTCGACGGTGGCGATGACGAGGCCGGGCGGCAGCCGGTAGATCTCCTCGTCGACGACCAGGACCGGGAGCCCTCGTTCGTCAGGTGCCAGGCCGAAGGCGCCCTCGCCGAACGGGCAGGCGAAGACGTCGGGGCACGTGATGAAGGTGCGGCGCAGTGTGGTGTCGACGGTGATGTCCCGGCCGGCCTCCATCTTGGTGCCGCACCACGGGCAACTGGTCAGCTGGTGGGGCGATCCTGACCGGCTGCGTCTGCCGCGGCCCTTGTCCTTGCGGTGGTCCTTGAGCCATGCGTTCGCCTGGTCGGTGGTGTTCGGTGTCACCCCGCCGCCGACCCACAGGCCGATGCGGAACGGGACGGTGCCCCACAGCCCGGGATCGGAACGCCGGATGGTCTCGCACGCGCAGATGAGGGCCGCCGCGCGCTGGAACTGCTGGATGGTGAGCAGCCGCAGGGTGTAGCGCATCAGGACCGCGACGCCGTGCTCGGCGTCCAGGCCGCCGAGCCGGGGCAGCCGGCGCCTTATCGCGAGGGTGAACGCGGTGAGCCCGAGGTAGGCCTCGGTCTTGCCGCCGCCGGTGGGGAACCAGAGCAGGTCGGCGAGGGCCGTCTGTCCCTCGTCGGTGCGTTCGCCGTGGCCGGGGTCGGCCAGGGCCGGCAGGTTGAGCAGGATGAACGCGAGCTGGAAGGGGCGCCAGCTGCGGTTCTCGGGCTGGTCGGCGGCGTGCACCGCCGCATCGAAGGGGAGCTCGGGTTCACGGCGGCGGGCGGCGGCCGCGATGGTGTGGACGCGCTGCTGCCACATGGCGCGGTTGGCGAAGCGGAAGGCGTCGAGCGCCGGGCCCTCGTCGAGCAGGCGGATGCCCGCCTCGATGCGGGCGGCGGCCGTGGTGGCGCGCCTGAGGTTCTCGCGGGCTTCCTTCTCGAATCCGTTGAGCCGGGCGGCGGGATCGTCGATGTCCCGGCCGGCGCGCTCGATCCACTCGCGGTAACCGTCGACCAGAGGCATGAGAGCGGTGCGCAACGCGTCGGCGGGCAGCTCGGACAGGACCCGCATGTCGAGCACCAGGCCGCGCAGTTCGACGAGGTCCTGGTCATACGGACCGAGCGGGTCGGGCACGTCGGTGTGCGGGATCTCGTAGGTAGGGGCGGGAGTGGTCCCGATCCGGACGGCCCGCATCGGGTCGTCCGGGTCCGCCTCGGCGTGCACGCCGGTGCCGTGGCCGACCGCGAACTCCGGGAGGAAGCGGTATCCCATGGCGAGCGAACGCCGCTCGGCCCGCTCGGCCGGATCGGTGCCGGCACCGATCGGTGCGCGGCGGGGCAGGAACGGCGCGCTGTCCGGGGAGCCGCTGACGGCGAGCTCGGCCTGGAACAGCCAGTTACGCGAACCGCCTTCGGTGTCCTGGCCGTTGACGAGGAAGAGCGAGACCAGTCGACCGCCTTCGTGCGTCCGCACGCGCCCGCGCACGAACACGCCGGGATACTCCCCGGGCAGCACATCCTGGGCCGCGATACTGCCGTCCGCGAGGAGCTTCACGGGCAGCGTCTTCGCGTACGCCTTCCGGTGCCAGACGGAGCGGGTGCCCGTGTACTCGGGGTCCTGGGAGGGGCCGCGCTTGTACTGCGCCCAGGAGCAGTGCACCTGCACCTCGTCGGTGGACTGCTCGACCCGGAAGGTGAGCCCGAGGCTGGAGGGCTGGAGCGAGGGAACGTTGGGCGAGGCGGGGTCGGGGTCGCCCTCCTCCGCGTCGGGCACGCCGGCGAGGGGAGCCTCGTCGAACCGGTCGGGGTCCAGGGGCATCCCGGCCAGGCTGGTCCCGTCCCCGTTGCCGTCCCCGTTTCCGACGCGGACGCCGCCGGGGGCCAGCCGTCCGATGATGTAGTGCTCGGCGGGATCGCCTTTGAGCTCCTCCTCGGGGCCTCCGATGGGTCCGAGCAGGTCGGTGACGACGAGCTCGGCGAGCTCGTCGCGGAGCTGCTGGCGGCTGGGCGCGCCGAGGACGGGCCCGGCGTCGCCGCCGGCCACGGACGGGGAAACGTGTCGCTCACTCACAGGGCTCACGATAGGCGCGCCCACTGACAACAGCACCGGATCCGGCCGGAATTCGATCATCCTCTGCCGCGTTGTCCGACGTCACGGATACGCTGTGCTACCGGTCGGAGCCCAGCGCGACATGGGGGTGTGGATGAACGAGCGTCCGGCGGAGGGCAGCTCCTACGGCGTGCCGTTGCGGAGCACCGCCGGTGAGCATGGTGCGCCGGACGGCGTGACCGCGTACGGAGTTCCGCACCCGGCGGGCCCCGTCGACGCGCTCGGCGGGCCGCAACCCTGGCTGGAGCCTGTGGCGATGGGGGACAACAACCACAAAGGTGATTTCGGCGAGCAGTTCGTCCGATCGCTGGCGACGGCGGCGAATCTCAACATCTCCAGTTCCCGGGACCGTCTGGGCGTCGACTGGGAGCTGACCTATCCGGGACGCGGCGGCACCCGGAAGTACCCGCAGATCCAGGCCCAGGTGAAGTGCTGGAACCGGCCGGTGGACGCGGGCGACTTCTGGCGCTATCCGCTGCGCGTCCACAACTACAACCTGCTGTCGGGCCGGGACTTCTACGTTCCGCGCTTCCTCTTCCTGGTCGTGGTGCCGGAGGACTCCGACGAGTGGGTGGAGGCGACCCACGAAGGGCTGCTGCTGAAGCACGCCGCCTACTGGGCGTGTTTCCACGATCAGGAGAACACGGACCGGCCCCGGGAGAGCCGCTTGACGGTGCCGGTGCCGAAGGCCAATCTGCTGACAACGGAGACTCTGCACGGTCTCTTCGGCCCTGAGTTCCGAGAGAAGCTGGGGGTGTCGTGATCGCGATTTCCGATGCGGAGTTCAGCCAGGTGAACGACCTGGCGACGTCCTCTTTGCTGCGCTATCTGCGGGGCCGTGGCTGGACCCCCGCCAGGGACTTCGGCCGCGGGCAGCTCTGGGTCCTGGAGACCCCGGGCGATCCCGGTGAGCCGTACGAGGTGATGGTGCCGCTGGACCGCGGTCCCCGTGACTACGCGGACCGCGTGGCCGATCTCGTGGAGACCCTGTCCACCGTGGAGGCCCGGCGCCCGGCCGATGTGCTGCGTGAGATGGCGCTTCCATCCGCCGACTGGCAGTTCCTCCGCCTCACGCCGCCCGGCCCCTCCGGCACCGCTCCCCTGGTGGAGCTGGTTCCCGCGCTCGCCGGCCTGCGTGACCTGATGACGTCGGCGGCGGCGGCCGTCGCGGCACCCGAGCCGCAGCCGGTGCAGCCCGCCAACAAGCCCCAAGTGGTCAAGGACCATGTCGCCTCGGTGCGGTTGGACCAGACTCGGGTGGGCAGCTATGTCGTCGCCGTGCACACCCCGTTGGACGGGCAGACGCCCACGCAGACGTCCCTCTTCGATGACAGCGACCGCTGGGAACCCTTCGCCAGGCGGGTCACGCGGGGCCTCTACGCGGCGATGATCTGTGCCAGGGAGGCCGCCGACCTGACGCTTCGGCGCGACGAGCTGGCCGACTTCTCGCAGTTCACGCCAGGGGGGCTGTCGGCGAACCTCTGCGAGGCCCTGGTGAAGATCGGTGGCGAGGACGGGCCAGGCTTCTCGCTCGACTTCACCTGGTCCGCGGACCTGCCGGTCGAGCAGACGACCGAGCGCATCCGGCTCGGCCGGCCCCAGCTGGAGGCGTTGGACGCGGGAGCCAAGGATCTGCGGGTCCGGCTGGGGCGCAGGAACATGACGCTGGTGGGCTCGGTGGTACGCCTGCACCGGGAGATGCCCCATGGGCCGGGTGCCGTCACCATCGCCGGATATTTCGACGACCGGGACGAGCGCAGGGCCCGCAGGGTCAGGATGACGCTGGACGCGCATGCCTACGGGAGGGCCGCCGAGGCCCATCGCCAGGGGGACGAAGTGATAGTGCGCGGCGACGTCATGGCGCAGAGCGGCGTCTCGGCCATGGAGAACATCTCCTCGTTCACCGTGCGCCACGTGTCGGAGTGAGGCGGTCGCCTGCGGTGCTCCTTTCCGGTGAGGATTGCCGCTTCGGGGTACGCCGGTCACATCGGCGCACTCGCGGTCCGAGGCGCCCCCGGCGTAAGCCGCCTCAGCAGGGCGAGCCGCAGTCCGTGGCCGTCTGCGGTTCGGCCAGGACATCGAGGCCGTGGCCGAGGCCCGTGAGCGCCGCGACGGCTGCCGTCATGGCCGGTCAGGCTGGAGACGCCGCAGGCCGGCTGCCTCATCCAGCTTCTGCCACACCTTGGGGAAGCGCCTAATCCAGGTGCTCGGTCGAATTTTCTCGGCCGGATGGCGGGTCGACGGCGACGTCGAGAGTGAGCTCCTCTGCGGCCATGTCGAGGAAGTGGTACTCCGACACCCTGGTACGGCCGACGGCATCGAGTTTGCGCCTGTAGCGCACCCGGAAATGCACGTTGTCCCCCAGAACCAAGCGCATGCGGTAGAGCTGTTCCGGTTCGACGCGTACGTCATACGCGGCAGCGTTCTGCGGCAGCCCGGACTTCACTTTGACCACACCGCTGCTGCGCAGCTCGGTGATGTGGCCGGAGATCGTGAGCTCCTGGTCATCGTCCCGTGTGGCCTGCAGGCGTTTGGCGTATTGCACTCCTCGCTGCGTCAGGTCTGCCTGCCATACTCCTCCGTCCGCGGCGTACCAGGTCAGACCGAGGTTCAGCTGTAGGTGATCCAGCGCTTTGGACAAGGCGTCCACCGAATCGAAGAGCTGGGCCCATTCCCGTACGTCGTTCCCCTCCTCCAGGGCGGTGAGGAGCCGGGCGAACGTGCGTGCCCCCTTGTCCGCAGCTGTGGCCACGGGGCCCCCGAGCGCTTCCGGATCAGGCGCGACCGACACGACCGGGCGGGCATGGACGACAGTGCTGCCCCGCGACAGCCCGGTGACCTCGAGCTCGACAGGTGTGCCCGCGGCCTTGGAAACCGCCCTCTCGACGGGGTCCAGGAGCGCGTTCCCCCACTGGAAGCGCAGTGCTCCGCGCTCGGCCTCCGGACCGCTGAGTCGGAGGCGAAGCTCTTCCTGAAGGGTGGCCCCTGGCTGGTATTCCCGCATGGCTTCGAGACGGCTCATGCGATGGTCCGCTTCGATCTCGGCGGCGTCCCGGTCTTCCGTGCCCAGCTCGTCCAGCAGTCGTGCGGTGACGTCCGGATCCTGGGCGTGGGCCGCACGCATGCGCCTGCGCCAGCTGCTCTCGCTCACAGTCGCACCTCCAGGTAGCCACGCACGGGTGCCGCACTCGCTTCACTAGGAGCTTGGTCGTCTCCGGCCGGGAGGCGGCACCGTTGCCACCAGTCGTCCCAGATCCCACGGTGCAAGAAGTATGTCTGGTCTTCCGGGGACACGCTTTGCAGTTCAAAAGCCGACGCTACTGGACGGTATCCCACACGGAGGGGTGAGACGCCGAACTTACGCAGCATGGGGTCTCGGCTCTTGAAGGCGTTGGTGAGCCACTTCGAGCCAGGGTTTCCTCTGACTGAAGCCTCGGCTGCCACATCGATGAAGACGGTCGCATCGATGTTCCGGGGGTCCTGCTTCGCACTGACGAAGCTTCCGCCGAGCCAGACTCGGTGGACCAGAGCCCGGCCTTGCAACTTTTCGGGATAGCTGTCCTCAAGTGTCACGAAGTGGCCGAGGTACTGCTGGAATCCGTCCCACAGAGTGGGGCGACGCACTGACTGGGCGAACAGGGGGTTGTCCACCAGAAAATACTCAGCCTCGTCCATGGTCACCGAGAAGCGCCCGGGCGGCAGAAACCCGTCCGCAGTGAAGTCCAGCAGCACAGGCGGCTCCCCCATCATGCTTTCAGCCGGATGTCCGGAGCGTTCACGGTATCGGCACCGTATCCGGTCGGAAACAGAAGCGACGGACAAGCCGTCTCTGTGGACACATCGATCCCGGCGCGCTCAGCACGCCTGGGCTTGCCGGCGGTGGGCGGGTTCATCGGTTCGGCAGTCGCGGCAGTGGCCCGGTTGCGAGGCTCGGAAGACGCGGTCGCAGCGGTCGCAGTCCTGGAGGGGGACGGCCCCCGGGGCCGGTTCCGGTGCGGCGGGGAGCGGGGGTGGCAGGAGGGCGGTCAGCCGGGTGCGCACGAACCCGGCCGGGTGCGTGAGGGCAGGCGGGAGGTCGCTGGTCAGGGCGTGCTGGACGGTGGCGGGGTGCATGTCGCGTTCGAGCCAGGTGGCGACTGCGGGGGCGAGCTCGCGGATGGCCTTCTCCGAGAGCACGAGTTGCGGTGCTTGACGGCGGAGACCGGCGAGGAGTGCCGTCGCCGCCCGGTGCCGTTCCCCGGCCGGGGTGTGCGGGTCAGGGAGCGGTGGGGGCGGGTCGGCCGGGGCCGGGGGCGGTGCGGGCGCGGGTGCGGCGGGCGGCGGGGGGGCCTGGGCGGGGCGCGGTGTGGGCGTCTGCCGTGCGGGCGTGGTCGCGGGTGCGGCGGCCTTGCCGGGGTGGTTGTACGAGGTCGTACGGGTGACGACGCGGCCGTCCGGGAGACGCAGGCGGGTGCGGTGGAGGTAACCGGCGGCCTCCAGCTCGCGCAGTGCGGAGGCGATGCGGGCCTCGCTCTCCGGGAAGCGGGCCACGAGCGCCTTGATGCCGACCCTGGCCCCGGTGGGCAGCGACTGGATGTGCGCGGCGAGTCCGATCGCGGTGAGCGAGAGCTTCGCGTGCTGGGCGAGATGGTTGCCGATGACCGTGAAGCCGGAAAGGTGGCGAACGTTGACGTGGATGACGCCGGAAGTCGGCGTGACGTCGGGGTTGGGCCCGGGGGAACCGGACGGGGCGCGCGGGGGCGCGATAACCTGCGGGGTAGCCATCAGGAAGGGATCTCTTCCGTGCTGGTCAGGCCCCTGGTGGAGATTGGCGTCTCGCCGGGGGCCGTCACGTTGTGTGGGGTTGTCGCGGCGAGCATATGCCAGGCAACCTGTGCCGAATCCAGCCCAGTTGGCCTAGTTCACTCGCGCGAGTGATGCAGGTCAGAACGGTGTGGGTGGGGTTGGGTTTGGTTCTTTCCCGGGTTCTTTAAAGGCCTTTATGACGTCGTGGCGGACCGCGACCCGGCGGACCGGGTCGCGGCCGGCCGCGACCCGGTGGGAACGGTCACGGCATGAGGTCGAGCTCCGCCCACACCGTCTTGCGCGGCACCGGTCCCTCCTCGACGCCCCAGCGGTCCGCCAGCGCCGCGACGATGAGGAGTCCGCGCCCGCTCTCGGCGTACGGACCGGGGGAGTCGGGGACGGGCAGGCGGTCACTCCGCGTGTCGGTCAGCTCGATCCGCAGCCGCGAGGCGTCGTCCACGGCGAGCGACAGCCGGAAGTCCCGGCCCGGCACGCGTCCGTGCACGGCGGCGTTGGTGGCCAGCTCGGCGACGATGTGCGCGGCGGCCTCGGTGGGGAGCCCCCAGTCGCCCAGGTGCGCCGTGGTGAGCAGCCGCGCGAGGCGTGCGCCCCGGCGCGTGGGGGAGAGCAGTACGGCGAACTGCCGGGCGGGAGCGGAACGTTCGGTTCGGGTGATTTCTCGATTCACGCTACTCAGCGTGGCCGTGGGCGCCTACCGTGAACAGTGACTCGGTGCTTACGTACGGTCATTGTCCCCAGCTTGTCCAGCGCTGTCCCCGCTGTACGGGGTGACGCCCGGGGGACGTACACGGTTGAGGAAGAACGGCACGCGCGCGGAAGCGGGGCACGGATGAGTGTGGACGAGATCGGTACGCAGTGGCAGCCCGACGCGGGCGCCGACGAGCCGGGCTGGGACGTGGACCCGGACGACGAGTCGGGCGTCGCGGTGGTCGCTGCGGTGGGGCGGCAGCTCCGGGCGTGGCGGGAAGCGGCGGGGCTGACGGCAGCTGAGTTCGGGTCGCGGCTGGGGTACGGGGAGAACCTGGTCTACAAGGTGGAGGGCGGGCGGCGGATTCCTCGGCCGGAGTTCCTGGACTTGGCGGATCAGGTGTGCGGGGCGGGCGGGAAGATCGCCGCGATGAAGCAGGACCTGGCGGCGGTGAGGTATCCGAAGAAGATGCGTGAGCTGGCGAAGATGGAGGCGCAGGCCGTTGAGCTTTCGGCCTACGGAAGCCACAACATCCATGGTCTGTTGCAGACGGAGGAGTACGCGCGGGCGCTGTTCGGGATGCGGCGGCCCGCCTTCTCACCCGACGAAGTCGATCGGCTGGTTGCTGCCCGTATGACCCGAAAGTCCATCTTTGGTCGCTCGCCTGCGCCGGAGCTCAGCTTTGTGCAGGAAGAAGCGACGCTGCGACGGCCTCTCGGGGGCAGAATGGTGCTGCGTCGCCAGCTGGAACACATCCTGGAAGTGGCGGAGCTGCGGAACGTTGAGATCCAGGTGATGCCGACCAGCCGCGAGGACCACGCGGGAATGGGGGGCGTGATGGAGGTGCTGAAGTTCAAGGACGGTTCGGCGGTGGGGCGTTCTGAAGGCGAATTCGGCAGCCGCCCGGTCGCTGACCCGAAGCGCGTGCGCGTCATCGAGCTGCGAACTGGGATCATGCGGGCTCAGGCCCTCACACCTCGGGAGTCGCGGGCCTTCATCGAGCAAGTACTGGGAGAGACATGATCAGCAGGAACTCTGGCGGCGACGCTTCTCGGCTGGAGTGGGTCAAGAGCAGCTACAGCGACAACGGCAACAGTAACGAGTGCGTCGAGATCGCGGCGACGCCTGGCGCGGTGCACGTTCGTGACTCCAAGGACCTGTCGGCGCCGCAGCTCGCCTTCGGCACGACCGCGTGGGTGGGATTTATTTCGTACGCCGCCGACTGCTAAGCCTGAGAGCACCTGCGCCCCCGCCTGTCGGCCGATGCCGGGGCGGGGGGCCGGGTGCTGTCAGAAGAACTCTTCCTGGACGCCTTCCTCCGGCTTGGGCTCGGCCTTCGGCTTCGCCGCCCGCTTACGGGTGGTTTTCTTCCTCGCGCCCGGCACATGCAGACCGGCTGCCTGTTCCTCCCTGTAGCGCGCGTGGTTCAGCAGCAGGAGGCGGTCCAGGACTTCGGTCTGGAGGGCTGGTGTGATGGTGAATCGAGGGCCGCGCGGAGTCTCCTGGACTCCGTGCACCAGCGTGACTTCGTCCCAGCCGTACGCTTGAACGACGGCTGCGTCCACCTCGATGTGAGCGGCGCGCACGGAAGCGATGTCGTTTGCGTGCTCGTCTTTGGTGTGGACCAGGTTGTAGAGCTTGGTCAATCCGATGGAGCGGGAAGCCATGGCGTCCCGCTGAGCCTTCTCCAGCGATGTTCCCGCTGCGGTCAGGCGTGCAGTCTCGCGGGGGCGGGGGAACGTTTCGTACACGTCGGAGGGCGCGTAGCGGAGATCGCCTCGCATGTCCCCTGAGTACCGGAGCGCCCACCAGTAGTGCATCGAGCTCGACAAGACGGCGAGCTGTCCCGAAGCATCGGTAGGGAAAGCGACGATCTGCTCGCTCACTACTTGACCGGTCGGAATGCGTACCGGCATGCCGGTCTTGCTGACCCGCGCCAGCACGATCAACCGGTCCAGGTTTGCGATTGCCTCGTACAAGTCCAGGGCTGGCCGTGTGAACCGCCACCAGATCTCACGCCGCTGTTTGTTGTTGTTCTTAGCTCGGTCGGGTTTCACGTCTCGCTCCACGATCGCGAACACGTCCTCGTACGTAGCCGCCCTCTCCTCCGACCAGTCGTGGAAGTTGATGACCCACCGGCTTGCCGAGCAGTCCGGTCGCGAGTTGAGGTCCTCCCCGTTGAGGTACGGGAACAGCACCTCCTCGTTGCGCGGGTCCTTCTCGATCAGCGCCTGGGCCGCCTCCGGCTGAAGGATGAAGCCCTTACCCAGTACGTACGACCCGATGAACGACTGCCCCGCGTTCGCCGCCAGCCGGTACGGCTTGCCGCTCACGCTGGACTGAGGGTCGAGCCACGAGGTGATCCCCCGCACTTCGCCCCCGTTCAGCACCGGCTGTTCGCCCTCGCCCATGCGGCCACCCAGCCACAGCAACGACACCTCCAGCGCGGCCGTCCCTGGCCAGGGCTGGGACTTGATCGCCCGGTAGACCGACCATCCGCCCGCCGTGGCCTGATCGAGTCCGACCTCGCGCGTGTCCCCCTGGGCAATCGTGTTCGTCGCGATGATCCCCGTACGCCGCCCCGGTGCCAGCGTGAGGTTCCGCAGCAGGAAGTACGCGCACAGGTCCGCGCTACCCCGCTGCCCCCGGCCGATGCGGTTGACCAGGTACTCACGGTAGTCCGTCCCCAAGGCCCCCGTCAGCTTCTGGCCCCCGATGAACGGCGGGTTTCCCACGATCGCGTCGAAGCCCGACGCACCGCCCACCCCCATGATCTCCGGGAACTCCAGCGGCCAGTGCAACGGCCTTACCGCCGCCGCCCGCTCACCCTTGAGCCACCGGGCCACCACGCCCCGCGCCCGGTCACCCGCCACCGACGACCCGGGAACGTCCGCGTCCTCCTCCAGCGCGGTCGCGACCAGCCCCGCCACCGAATCCAGACGGTTCCGGTACGCCCGCTGCTTCGCGTCCTCCTTCGCGTCCCGGAACTGCGCCGCGCCCCGCTTGCCGCCCACCTTCTCCTCACCGGTGAGGTCGGACGCCTCCTCGTCGGAGATGCCCTCCGCCGCCAGCGCCGCACCGACGACCGCGTCCGCAGCTAGGCGCAGGCGGTCCGCCAGGGTCTCCGCTCGGCGCAGCTTCTCCGTCTTGGCGTGCACGCTGCGGATGTCGTGGACCGGGGTCGCCTCGATCTCGCGGCGCAGGACCGCCGCCCGGGAGAGCAGCGACTCCGTCACGTCCAGGGCCCGCGACACCTCGGGGCTCAGCTGCCGGGCGCCGGCCTCCAGGTGGAACGCCTTGATCTGCTCCACGTCGGTCACGCCGACCAGCGAGTCGCCGCAGCGCAGCGCGTGGTCCAGGAACGAGAACGGGCGGCCCTTCGCCAGGGTGACCAGCCACAGCGACAGCTTGGCGAGCTCCACCGCCATCGGGTCCCGGTCCACCCCGTACAGGCAGCGGTCGGCGACCAGGCGGCGGGCCACCCGCAGCAGCTCGTCCCGGTCGTCGGCGCCCACATCGCGGCGGACCTCGTCCGGCAGGCCGTCCCGGAGCCAGGCGTCCACCACCCGGTCCGAGAGGTAGCGGCAGGCAGAGACGAGGAACGCCCCGGAACCCATCGCCGGGTCCAGCACCCGCAGCTTCAGGAGCTCGGCGGCCGGCTTCGCCTTCCAGACCCCGGCCGCCGCGCCCTCCGCCGGGCCGGGAGAGAAGCACAGCGGGGCGAGGGTGTGCTCGACGACCTCCTCCGCGAGCTTCTTCGGGGTGTAGTGCGTGCCCGTGTCACGGCGGTTGCCGGAACGCACCATCACCATCGAGCCCGCCGGGAACACCCTCGGCTCGCCCCTCAGGTCGTCGTCGACCAGACCGGCGAACGGGGCGATGCGGGCGGCGAGCGCGTCGTCGTTGCCGGCCGAGGCGTGCAGTTCGGCGGTGACCGCGCCGCCCTGGTCCAGCGCCTTGCGGACCTGGGCGACCGACGTGACGCCCGTGGCCTCCTTCAGTTCGCGCTCGATCGAGCCGTCCGCCCGCCACTTCTCCAGGCCGGCGAGCGGCAGCACCGCCTCGTACTGCTTGTCGCGGCCGAGGGCGATCCCGAGATACGGCTCCTCGGCGCGCTCGCAGCCGTACTCCAGCAGACCCTCGTAGACATGGCCGATCTGCTCGACGTCCAGACCCTTGTACGACATGGCCTCGCGGCCCCGCCCCTTGCGGCGCAGGACCAGCAGCGCGTCGAGGATCTCGTACACCACCCGGTCCGTGACCTTCGCGTCCGCCAGCCACGGGAAGCGTGACGGGTCGAAGAGGGAACCGCCGTACGCGGGAATCCACAGCTCGTCGTGGGTCGAGCCGCCGTGGATCGCGGCGAACACCGCGAGCAGCCGGGGCCAGGCGGCGGCGCGGCGGTCGCCGAGCTCGCCGCCGTACAGGGAGCGCTCGGCGTCCAGCGCCTCGTGCAGCGGGGCGACGGCGTACGACTCCTTGTACAGGCGGAGTTCGGACGGGAGCAGCCGCTGCTCCTCCGCGTACAACAGGAAGACCAGCCGCATCATCACGGTGAGCGCGCTGTCGTACAGCGGCTTCCCGGGGACCCCGGCGAGCAGCCGGCCGTCCGACTCGCGGTCCAGCCGGGACAGTTCCGCGACGAGCAGTGCGACGGCCGCGCGGACCTGCTTGCCGAGGGTGTCGGTGACGTCGGCCTGCTGGTCGGCGGTGCGGGCGAAGAGCGCGGCGAGCGAGGAGGTGGGGGCGCCCGCGGCGTCCAGCGCGGGAGGCACGGTCCGCCGGGCGTGCAGCAGGCTCGCGAAGGCGCGCAGGAGCAGCGGCTCCTCCCGCCACAGGTCGGCGTCGAAGACGGCGACGGTGGTCGCCTCCTTCGGGCGGGCGTGGACCAGGGCCCACTCGCGGCCGTTCGTGACGAGCGCGATCGGCACCTCACGCCAGCGGGCGAGATCGGCGGCCCGGTCCACGGCGGAGGGGGCCCCGTCCTTCGCCTTGACGAGGGACGCGCCCCACTCGGGCGTGCGGAAGAAGAGGACACGGGGCGCGGGACCGTCCGGGCCCGGGCCCATGAGGACCGCGTCCGGGGTGTTCGCACCGGCCCGCACCGACTCGGGCAGCGCGGCGCCCTCCCGCAGGCCCGGTGTCCAGCCCAGGAGCTCACCGAGGACCAGCCGCTCCCAGCCGTGGCGCAGCACGTCCGGGTCCTCCTGGACCTCGTCCCACGCCTGACGGAGCCGCGGCAGGGTGTCCTTCGACACGGTGTCCAGGCCCTGCGGCCACACGTCGAGCAGAACCGGCAGGGAGATGAACGGGCCGTCCGGGCGGAGCAGCCGCAGCCAGTCGGTGTGCTGGTCCGCGGGGGAGGGGATGTGGCCCGCGATCACACGGCGAGGGGCGGGGGGCATCAGCGCTGGTCTCCACGGGCGAGGGCGGACGGGACGAGAAAGGTGACGGCGACGGGGAACCACCGGGGGGTCGGGTCGGCCCAGCGACTGCGGAGCGCCTCGGACTCGGACTCGACCAGGGCGGGGATCGCGTCCAGCCGTTCGGTCAGGGCCTCGCGGTCGGCGCGCAGCTGGCGCCGCTCCTCGTCGATGTCGAAGAGCGATCCCTGCTCCCAGTATCCGTGATCGGCGAGCCGGTCCCGGATCGAGCGCTCCAGCTCGGCGAGCACCTTCCGTACCCCGTCGACCTCCTCCTCGCAGCGGGCCGCGAGGAGCTTCTCCACCGATTTGAACCTGGTGCGCGCACGGGCGCCGAGGGCGCGGGAGAGCTTCTCCTCCAGCTGCGGCTCCCAGAGCGCGGTGAGCCGGTCGGTGACGTCCGCGGCGGGCAGTTCCTCCGACGCCGCCGCGAGCCAGGCGTCCAGTTCGTCCTGGCGGGCCGCCTCCAGCTTGCCGCCGACGACCGCGCCGCCCGCCGTGATGATCTCCTCGTGGAGCCGGGTGCCGCCGCGTCCGGAGACGACGACCCGGCCGTGGGCGACGACGGCGGGCGTGCGCAGCAGATCACCGGGCACCACGCGGGCGGTGACGCGGGACAGCTTCGCCTCCTGACCGCCGGCCCAGAGCTCCGCGCGCAGCAGCCGCAGGCACATCTGGACGAGACGGTGGCCCAGGTGGAGCAGGACCACGTCCGTGCGCCGGCGGGCGTCCCGCTCGTCGAAGACCACCGGCCGCTCCTCGCCGGTCAGGGGGTGACGCAGACCGTCGTTGCGGGCGTGCGCCCACGCCCCCGGGAGTTCCGGGAGGCGGAAGCACCGGGCGGGGGACGGGCCGCCCGCCGGGTCGGGGATCTCGGTCAGATCCTTGCGGTGGGCCAGGCCGAGGCCGGTCCGCACCACGCGTTCGACCGTCTCGGGCGTCAGGTGCAGGGTGTCGCGGCTGCCGGCGAGCCGGGAGACGAGCTTCTCCAGCTCCCTGGCGAGGTCCCGGTCCGTCTTGAGCACGGCCTGGCCGGACCGCCGGCTGATCTCGGCGTCTGCCGTCGTCCAGTCGGAGCGACGGCCCAGCATCTTCTGCTCGACCTGCGCCGCGATGACCTCGCCCGCGCTGCCCAGGTCCTCGCGGATCTGCTCCGTCTTGCGGGCGGCGACGGCCAGGAAGTGGAGCTCGTCCTCCAGGGTGCCGTCCGTGTGCAGGGAGGCGGTGGCGTCGTCGACGGCGGTGAAGCCCTGCCAGCCCTCGGGGACGAAGTGGAAGACGTCCACCTGGTCCGCCCGTTGGCCGTGCCGGTCGATGCGGCCGTTGCGCTGCTCCAGGCGGTTCGGGTTCCACGGGATCTCCCAGTGCAGGAGGCGGTGGCAGTGGGCCTGGAGGTTGATGCCCTCGCTGGCGGCGTCCGTGCGAACAGGATGCGGACCGGGGAGAGGGAGGGATCCTCCTGGAAGACCGTCTTGATGTGCTCGCGTTCCTGGGGCTTCTGCCCGCCGTAGAGCTGGGCGATCCGCTCCGCGGGGTAGCCGGCGGCGATCAGCCGGTCGAAGAGCCAGCGCTGGGTGTCCCGGTACTCGGTGAAGACGATCACCCGGTCCGGCGCCCAGTCCCCGGCCGGGCCGTCCGGGCGGACCACGGCGTCGAGCCAGCCGCGCAGCGCGGTGAACTTCGCGTCGGGCCGCTTGACCGCCGTGCGGGCCCAGGCGGAGAGCTCCTTCAGCTGGGTGTGCTCGGCCGCGGTGAGGGAGCGCGAGGCCTGGCGCGCGGCGGTCAGGGCCCGTTCCGCCGCCTCCGCGTGCTCCTCGTCGTCCTCCGCGGTCTCCTCGACCCGCTCGATGAGGGGACGCAGGACCTTCTCGCTGGGAGCCCGCTCGGCGGCCGGCCCTTCGGTCATGGTCTTCAGGTGGACGTCGATCGTCTCGGCGAAGGCCTTGGGGGAGGACAGGAACCGCTTCTTGAGCAGGGTGGTGACGAAGTCCGCCGCGGTGCGGGCGGTCCCGGTGTCGCCGGTTTCCCGGCGGGAACGGGCGTACGCGGACAGCTTCGCGTAGGCCGCACGCGCCTCGGTCTCATACCTGACCTCCAGGGCGTGGGCCACCCTTTCGGGGAAGCGGGGCCGGCCGTCCCACGTCTTCGGCAGTTCGGACTTGAGGCGGCGGACCATGACGCGGCGCAGTTGCTCGTCCGAGGGCTTCACGCCCCGCGCGAAACGGTGGTCGTCCAGCAGCTCCAGGAGCGCCGTGAACGATTCCAGGAAGCCGTTGTGCGGGGTGGCGGAGAGGAAGAGCCGGTGTTCGCAGTGTGGTGCGAGGGCCCGGATTGCCTTCGTGCGCTGCGAGTCGACGGCGTACCGGCCGGTCCCGGAGGGTGCGCAGGTGTGGACCTCGTCGACGACCAGCAGGTCGAAGGCGCGCGGGTACTCCGGCAGGTGCGGCAGTACCTCGCGCAGCATCCGCATCGGCCGTTCACGCTTCAGCCAGTCCACGGAGACGATGAGGCGGGGGTAGTGCAGCCAGGGGTTGGCGGCGTGCGGACCCCGGGACCGGCGCAGTTCCCTGAGCAAGGCGCTGTTCACAATGCGGAAGTCCAGACCGAACTTGTCCCGCATCTCGTCCTGCCACTGGAGGGTCAGGCCCGAGGGACAGACGATCAGCATGGTGCGGGCCCGGTGGCGCAGCATGAGCTCCTGCATGACGAGGCCCGCCTCGATCGTCTTGCCGAGGCCGACGTCGTCGGCGATGAGCAGATTCGTACGCGGCATGGACAGCGCCCGCACGACCGGCGCCAGCTGGTAGTCCTGGATCTCGGCGCCGGAACGGAAGGGAGCCTGCAGGGCGGTCTTGTCGGCGGAGGCGATCGCACCCCACCGCACCGCGTCCAGGAAGGCGTCGAGACGCTCCGGTGCGTCGATGCCGTCGGCGGGCGAGGGCAGCTCGTACCGCTGATGGACGACCGCGCCCTGTTCGAGCTCCCAGATCACCCGGAGCTCCTCGTCCCGGGCATCGTCCTCGACGGAGACCAGGTCGACCAGGTGTGTGGCCGACGCCGCCGCCGTTCGGGCCGGGTCCTCGGCGGAGACCGCGGAGCGGGCGACCCCGGAGACCACCCAGGGGCGGTTGCGTACGGTGACGAGCTGGCCGTGAGCGGGTGGGGCGCCATCCTCCGGGGCGTCGGCTTCAGCCCGTTCGGTCTCCACGGCCACGTCCGTCATCGATTGCACTCCCGCTCCCTGTCCCCTTGAACCCCTGGGAGAAGGTTAAGGGGGATGCGCGGTGCTCCGGGGCCTGTTCAAGCCGGTCCGGCGATCGAGACGCCGGCCCGCGTCCCGGCCCGTAGGGCCCTACATCGTCGGCCTGTCGGCCGGCCCGAGCGACGCCCCCCTGATCCCCCGCAGCACCTCCGCCCCGATCTCCGCCAGCCGATGCGGCTCCGGCGGTGTCGCCCCCAGGCCGATCGCGTAACCCGGGTGACCGGTCGCCGTGATCGGGCGCGGCCACACGCGGCAGTCCGGGGCGCCCGCCTCCGCCAGGGCAGCGGTCAGAGCCAGGAGGCGCCCGCGTAGGCGGCCCTCCTCGGCGGGGTCCGCCGACGCCAGGGCCCACGCGGTGTGTTCCGTGAGCGCGGGCGGGGCGCAGAGCGCGTCCGGCTCCGTGTCCAGGAGTTCCCAGGCCCGGAACAGTTCCGCCGTGAGCAGGTCGCGGCCTGCGGGGGAGACCTGGGGCGTGCAGGAGCGGACCGGGGGCGTCGGGGTGTAGACCGTGACCGGGTCGCCCGTCGCCGGGCCTTGGCCCACCGGGGTGCGCCAGTCCCATGCGGCCCAGGTCGCGAAGAAGTCCCGCAGGCCGCCGCCCTCGTGGGCCGTACGCGCCGCGAGCACCGTCCAGGCGAGACCGGGGAGGCCGCCGCACGGGGCGGAGTCCAGGCCCCTCGCCGCCGCCCACTCCTTGACCTGCCGGGCCAGCGCGGTGAACGCCTTCCGGTGGGGCTCCGCCGCCGCGAGGACCGCCTCCGCGTCGCTCACCGCGCTCAGCGCGACCGCCGCCGCCTCGCCCAACTCTGCTCGGCGGGCGACCGCTTCGGCCGGCGGCAGCGGGCCCGTTCCCACGGTGACCAGGTCCACCCGCAGGCCGTCCACGTACCACCGCAGGCCGGGGACCCGGGCGCCCGTCACCTCGCGCAGATCCCGCGCCTCCGGGAAGGCGGCGGCGAGCCGGTTCCGTACGCCCGTGACGTCGGGGAGCGCCGCCACCAGGTCCAGGTCGGCGCCGGGGAGCGCGCAGCCCATGCGCCGGGAGCCGACGACGTGGACCTGCGCGTCGGGGAGGGCGGCGGCGACGCGGGCGGTTACGGCGGCCGCTTCCGGGGTGGAGCGCGCGGTTTCGGCGGTCGCCGCCCGGGAAGCCGCGCCGAGCCCCACCCGTACCCCGTAGTGATCCGACACATGCAGCCCACCCGGCCCGGGCTCTTCCCCGAGCAGGGCCGCCGTACGCGCCCGCAGCCGGTCAGTCCGCAGCAGCACCCTGTCCAGACGCGACACCCGCCCCGAGAGGGACGAGATCGCGGCCAGGGGGTTGGCCGACGGGTCGAAGGTCGGGGTGTCGTCGGCGGGGCCGTGCACCTCCGTCCACGCGTCCGTCATCGCCAGACGGGTCTGCGGGTGGTCGCCGCCGTCGTTGAAGTCGCCGACGAGAATCAGTTCGCCCGCCACCGCCGCCAACCCCGTTGCCAGGTCCGTCAGTTCCGCGTCCCGGCGGGTAGCGCCCTCGGGGGAGTGGTCACTGCTGAGGTGCGTGACGGCCACCGTGACCGGGCCCTCCGCCATTTCCACGACCGCCGCCGCGACCGCCTTGTGCGGGCCCAGCACGTGCACTGCCGTCTCGCTCACCGGCAGACGGCTGAGCAGCAGCAGGCCGGTGTCGGGGACGTCGTGCCCGGTCGGATCGGTCGCGAGGGTGTAGTGAGCGCTCACCCACTCGCAGCCCAGGAGCAGCTTCAGCAGCGCGGGCTCCACCTCCTGGAGCGCGATGACGTCCGCGTCCGCCGCGCGCAGCGCCTCGGCCAGCAGGGGGCGGCGGCGGGCGGTGTCGATGCGGTCGCTGTCGTAGCGGTCCCAGAGGGTGTTCCAGGTGAGCACCGTCAGCGGGCCGGACGGGCTCTTCGTGCCCGTGGGCGCCGGTTCCCAGGCGCCCGTCGCCGGGGAGTACGCGTGCGGGGTTCGGGCCGTGAAGTACGGGGAAGGCAGGCGGCGCGCCTCCCGTATCCGGCCGGCGTCCGTCGCGTCGATGCGGTCCGTGCCCGTGGCCCGGTCCCAGACCACCTCGCCGTCCGCCTCGAAGAAGAGGACCCGGTGCCAGGGGATGTCGCCGCCGGGTGTGAACCGGTCCAGCGGCACCCGCTTCGGCTCCCGGCCGCGCTGCGCCACGCCCAGCACGAAGCGCGCCGGGTCGAAGCGGGCGTCCCAGCGGACGCGGTGGTAGATCTCCTCGCTCGTGCGCATCAGGCCCGGTCCTCCACGGTTCCGCTGGTGCCGATGTACCAGGTGCGGTGCGCCTGGCCGGGGTACGGGGGCACGAACCGGTGCAGCTGCGACGCCAGCACCTGCGGCGGTACGGGGTGCTCCCGGCGTCCGTTGCGCGCGGCCAGTTCCGCCTCGCCGATCCAGGCCACGGCATGGGTGACCAGGGCGTCCCGGCGGCGGGCGACCGCGTGGACCAGGGAGCGCTGGTGCGCGTTGAGCGAGGTGGCATCCCAGACCACCGTCGCACCGGGGACGAGGGCCGCGTCCAGCCGGTCCAGGCCCTCCCGCAGCACGTCCCCGTTGGCGCTCTGGTCGGCGCGCGAGCCCCGGGCCAGGCGCAGGTCGTCCAGCGAAAGGTACGAGGCGACCCCCGGCAGGCCCCGGCCGAAGGTGCTCTTGCCGCTGCCCGAGGGGCCGGCCAGCTGGACCAGGCGCGGGAAGTCCCCGGACCGCCACCGCCAGGTCGCGGCGACCGCCTCCTCGGCGGTGGCGACGCGCCCGTCCGCGTACGCCTCGCGGGCCTGCGCCAGGCAGCGCGCGGCGGCCTCCGGCCCGAGATCCGTGAACGCCCCGGCCAGCCCGTCCGGCTCCCGCACCTCCTCCGCGTGCAGGGCCGACCACTCGACCTGCTCCCGCGCTTCGGCGGTGTCCGCCAGCACCCCGGACACCGCGTGCAGCACGGACAGGTCGGCGGCGAGCGCCATCCGGGCCAGCCCGGCGCGCCGCTCCTCGTCGGGGTAGGGGCGGTGCAGCCCGGGGGCCAGCCCGACGAGGTCCGCGACGCGGCGGGCGAGCGGCATGCCGATGCGGCCCGCGAGGGCCGGGGCGAGAGCGGTGCGGCGGGTGGTGTGCAGCAGGGCGGCGAGGACGCCGGCGAGGCGGTCGTCGCCGGTGCGGCCGAGGGCGTCGAGGGCGTCGGCGGCGGCGAGGGCGTGCTCCGGGGAGCCCGCCTGCTCCCCGATGGCCACGGCGCCGGGCCCGCCCGTGCTCACGCCCGCACCCGCGTGCTCCGAGGCGCCCGGCCCGTCCGCCGGACCGGCACCCACCGCCGCCGCCAGGCCCGCCGCGTCCACCGGCGCCCCGCTCCGTACCGCCCACAGCGCCGCCGCAGGGGCGAGCCCGTTCTCCACGACCTCCGCGTGCATCCAGTGCGTATCGGTCACCACATGGCCCGGCCGCACCCACTTGCCGACGAGGCGGCCGAACAGCGCGGCCGGGAAGCTCGCGGCCGGGCGCACGACGTACCCCTCCTGCCGCCCCGTGTCCGGCTTCAGCGCGCGCAGCGCCTTCGCGTCGAACACCCCGCGCCACAGCACCGGGGGCGTCGGGATGCCCAGGGAGCGCAGGAACTCCACGGTCCGGTCCCAGCCCAGGCAGCGGTCGCCGTCCCACACGGAGAACCCGTAGAAGTGGCTCTTCAGGGCGTCGTACGCGAGGGAGTGCCGGGCGAACATGTTCTCCCCGCAGATCCGCCACCCTGCCGGGATGCGGGGTCCGACGCGGGCCTGGAGGGCCTTCACCCAGGTCCGCGACGGATGGTGCGCCGAGTCCAGCGAACGGGCGTGCAGCCCGTCCGCGTACAACGTGGTGTTCTCGCCGTCCAGCTTCTCGGTGACGACGACCTCGGTCCCGGCGAGTGCCGCCAGATCTGTCATCCGCACATCGTCGGAGGTGGCGCCGGGCGACCAGGGCAGATGAGGGGTCCGTGGATAGTGCGTCCGCATGATCTTCCGCCCCCGTACCGTCCGTCGTGCCCGGCCGGAAACTGTAGGGGCGGGGGCTCGTCCGTACGACCGATTAACGCGCGCGCGTCAGTGCGGCAGCGCCGCTCCGAACGCGTCACCGTCGCTGCCGGCCGGGAGGCCGAGATCCCCCTCGCCGAGGGCGGCGGCCGCTTCCAGGGTGCCGGGCCGGACCTTGAGCACGGTGACGGTGCCGGCCGCGTTGCCGGGGGCGCCCACCAGAGGCTCGACGCGGCCGTTGCCATCGGTGTCCAGGGCGCCTACCGTCCAGCCGAAGTGGTCGTGCGCGGCTATGACGCCAGGCACCTTGTCGGTGTCCTGGTCGATCCAGAGCGCCCCCTTGGTGGTGACGCCTCCGGTCGCGTTGCCGAAGAGGATCATGGAGGCGCCGGCGCCGTACGCGGAGTTGAGCGCCTCACTGCGCATGCCGACGACGAGGTCGTCCGTGCCGTCGCCGTCGAAGTCGCCCGCGGCGAGGCCGGACGCGAAGTAGTCCTCCATCTCGGGGGCGCCGGAGATACCGGGGGAGTCCTGGTCGAAGAGTTTCACGCGGCTGGTGGCGGACAGGCCCTGGGAGCCCCCGTAGAAGACCGCGAGCCGTCCGGCCGCGCCCTTTCCGCCGACCTGCTCGTCGGCCACGCCGACGGCGACATCCGCGTAGTCGTCGTCGTTGAAGTGGCCCACCGCCAGTGCGCTCCCCGCGAACTCGCCGATGCCGTCCACACTGCCGGAGTCGACGAATCCGCCGGCTGCCGGGGCGCCGCTCTTGAACGGGCCGTACAGGATGTGGATCGAGCCCCGGTCGGAGCTTCCGGAGATCTGCTCGCCGATGGTGGCGGAAATCAGGTCGCCGACACCGTCGCCGTTGACGTCGGCCACGGCGAGCTGTTCACCGAAGCGGTCCCCCTTCTCGGGGACGCCGGGAACGTTGGCCGTGTCCTGGTCGACCGCGACGGTGTCCTTGGCGTTGAGGCCGGTGGATGTGCCGAACATGATCTTCACGGTGCCGGCGTTGGCCAGACCGCCCGCGTTGTCGAGGGGCTGGCCGACGGCGAGGTCGCAGAAGCCGTCGTCGTTGATGTCTCCGGTGGCCAGGGAGTAGGCGAATATCTCGTCCTTGGCGGCGGCACCTGGGTAGGAATCGGTGTCCTCGCTGAACACCTCGGTCGTGGAGTTGTAGATCCCGCCGGAGCTGCCGTAGTGGACTGTCAGCATTCCGGCGCCCTCGACATCCCCGAGGGCCTCCATCGGTGAAGCCACCACGAGGTCGGCGTAGCCGTTGTTGTCGAAGTCGCAACTGGCCACCGACTGGCCGAAGGCGTCGTCGGCTTCCGGGTCGCCCGATACGCCCGGAGACGCCTGGTCGATGCGGACCGCGCTGTGGGAGGGCCCGGTGGAGGTGCCGTTGGCGATGACGACCGAACCCGCCCCCGCGTGGCCCGACACGGTGTTGCCGGGCATGCCGATGACGAGGTCCGGCTTGCCGTCGCCGTTGAAGTCGTAGGGCTTGGCCGCATGACCGGAGCCGGCCGTGAGGGCGATCGTCGCCACCACACCGGCGGAGGCGAGCAGGGCGACGGCCGCATGCCACGCCTTGGGCCGACGCTTCTTTGCCTTCTCTGCGGCCATGACTGTCCTTCACTCGTATCCGGGGCATGCCGAGTTCGCTCCCATGGCCGGTTCCTGCACCATGAGCGCCTCACACGGAGGGCGGGAACGGTGTGGTCCGGTTGCGGTCCGCGCGATCGACGCCGCAGGCTATCCCGCTGATCATCTCGACTTGATCACGGTCGGACGGTTGCGCGAGGCAGTGAATCGAGGCTGGCCGAGTCCGTTTGTCGCAGGCAGGGATGGGTAGTTGGACCTGTGTAGGAGGCGTGGAGGCTGTGTGTGACACAGACTTGGGGCTACATGTCGTTATAAATCCGTTGTCATGGCCATGGTTCAGGCGTCCGTTGATCACTTAACGTGTACGCCGCCGAGGTCCCCTGATCTTCGCCCGGCCCCGGCTCCCTGCTTCCGGCCGATCGCTCCCCATGGGTGGGCGGTCGGTCTTCGGTTTGAAGGAGTTCCGTGCCCAGCCGCCCCCGCCCCCGTCCGCATGCGGTCTTCCGGCACCCCCTCCGGTGGCGTTCCTCGCGCGCCGCCGCCCTGACGGCCGGCAGTGTGTTCCTGGCGCTCGGCGCGACTCTGCTGCCGGCCCCCGCCCTGACGCCGTTCGCGCGCGCCGCCGACGCCGCCGCGCCCTGGTCCGACACCGAGCCGCCCGCCCAGCGCACCGGCACCGCGGCGGGCCGCGACCACGAGGTCGCCGCCGCCCGCACCGACGCCACCGGCGGCAACGACCTGGACCCGGCGGACTTGGAGGCCGGTGACGGCGCCCTGCCGCTGCACGACGGGGGCAACGGGTTCACGACGGTCGAGCCGGAGGCGGCGCAGACCGCCCTCGAACCGGGAACCGAGACCGCCGACGCGGACGGCGCGACCGGCTACGACCCGGACAAGAGCATCGAGATACCCGCTGAACGGACGGCCACGTCCAAGGAGTTCGGCAACCCCGACGGCACCCGCACCACCCGGGTCTACACCGAGCCCGTGCACTACGAGGACGCCGCCGGGACCTGGCAGGACATCGACACCTCGCTGGTCCCGGCCGACCAGGCCAAGGGCGCCCCCGAGGCCGCGAAGGCGGACGGCGACCGGCTCGCCGCCGCCTCCGACGACACCGGACTCACGCTCGCCCCGCAGGGCGACGACCCGGCCCTGGCCCGGCTGACCCTGGACGAGGGCGAGCACGCGGTCGGCTTCGGGCTCGACGGCGCGTCGGACACCACCGCGCGGGTCGACGGCGACACCGCGCACTACGCCGGTATCCGGCCGGGCGCGGACGTGACCCTTCAGGCGACGCACGGCGCGGTCAAGGAGACCCTCGTCCTCGACTCGTCCGACGCGCCGCACGTCTGGACGTTCCCGCTCGCCCTCGACGGGCTCACCCCCTCCCTGGACGAGCACGGCGCGGTCCTCCTGAAGGACGCGGACGGCGCCGCCCAGGCCGTCATCCCCAAGGGCTGGATGGAGGACTCCTCGCACGACCCGGAGACCGGCGGCCCCGCCCTCTCCGGCGACGTCGACTACGCCCTCACCGAGCAGGACGGCCACTGGTCGCTGAAGGTCGAACTGGACGACGCGTGGCTCGACGCGCCGGAGCGCGTCTACCCGGTCAAGGTCGACCCGAGCGTGGACGACATCGACAGCAACGGTGACGCCTTCGTCCAGGACTCCTGGCCGGACAGCAACTTCGCCGGCGACGACGAGCTGAAGATCGGCAGCTACGACGGCGGCACCAACCGCGCCATCAGCTATATGCGGTTCAACAACGTCACCAGCAAGCTCAAGAACCGGTACATCCTCAACGCCGACCTGGGCCTGTTCAACGTCTGGTCCTCCAGCTGCAGCGCCCAGAAGATGACGGTCAACCAGGTCACCGGCTCGTGGAGTTCCACCACGGTCACCTGGAACAACCGCCCGCCGAGCCTGGACCACCTGGTCGCCACCGACTCGTTCGCGTACGGCGAGAACTGCGGCGGCTCGAAGTGGCGGACCATCGACCTCGGCAACAAGGGCGTCGACCTCGTCCAGGGCTGGGTCGACGGCTCGATCACCAACAACGGCCTCGCGATCTGGGCCGACTTCGAGAGCTCCGGCCCCTGGAAGCGCTTCGGCAGCGCCAACTCGGCCAACAAGCCGTACCTCAGCGTCACCCACAGCGCCTACGGCGCGCAGTACACCGTCGGGTCCCAGACCGCCCCGCTGACCGGCGGCCAGAGCGGTGAAGTGAACGTCACCGTCAAGAACCTCGGCGACTTCACCTGGGAGCCGCAGGGCTGGAACGAGGTCCGCCTCGGCACCCGCGTCCGCAACTACAGCACCGGCGCCCTCATGGAGCAGAAGGCGTTCACCCGCCTCAACGAGCGCCTGACGCCGGGCGACGACTCGACACTGAGCGCCCGGATACCCCCGCTCCCTCCGGGCAAGTACAAACTCAACTTCGACGTGCAGCGGCTGCGCGACCAGAAGTGGTTCTCCACCGAGAGCGTCCCCGTCGCCACCGTCACCGTCACCTCCCAGGACATCGGCCCTCGCGTCACCGACGTCTACCCGCACCCCGGCGGACAGGTCGGCAGCCTCACCCCGACGCTGTTCATGGACACCGAGACCGTCGACCATTACCCGGCCGGCGCCGCGATCGACCACTACTTCGAGGTCTGCTCGGGCACGGCGGCCACGCCCACGGACTGCGTCAACTCCGGCTGGCAGGCCAAGCGGACCTGGAACGTCCCCGCCTCCGAGCTGACCTGGGGCAAGCAGTACATCTGGCGCGTCAAGGCCCGCGAGAACGGCCTGGCGACCGCGCTCAGCCCCTTCTACACCTTCACTACCGCCGTCGAGCAGCCCGCGATCACCTCGCACCTCGGGGGTCAGGGACCGGCCGGCGACGGCCGCGAGGTCGACCCCGGCATCGGCAACTACACGACCACCGACACCGACGCCACCGTCGCCACGACCGGCCCCGGCCTGACCGTGGCCCGCACCTACAACAGCCGCGACCCGCGCTCCGACAACGCCTTCGGGGCCGGCTGGACCACCCGCTACGACATGCGGATCGCCCCCGACGGGGACGGGACCGGCAACGTCGTCGCCACCCTGCCCACGGGTCGACAGGTCCGCTTCGGCAAGAACCCCGACGGCAGCTACGCACCCCCTTACGGCAGCTTCTCCACCCTCACCTCCGTCACCGGAGGCGGCTGGACGCTGACCGACAAGGACCAGACCTCGTACGTCTTCGACGGCGACGGGCGCCTCACCCGGGTCACCGACTACCGCGACCGCGCCCAGACCCTCACGTACAACACCTCCGGCGAGCTGACCACCGTCACCGCGACCGGTGGACGCGCCCTGCACCTCACCTGGTCCGGCGGCCACGTCAAGACGGTCACCACCGACGCCCCGGCGACCGGCGCCGACCCGCTGACCTGGACGTACACCTACGACGGCGACCGGCTGACCGAGGTCTGCGGGCCCGAGGACACCACCGGGCACTGCACCGCCTACGGCTACGGCGACGGCTCGCACCACCGCACCGTGGTCCACGACGCCGGACCGTTCTCGTACTGGCGCCTGGACGAGAAGGACGGCGCCACCGACGCCGCGAGCGACCTCCCGCTCGACCGCGACGAGCACGCCGCGACGTACCAGGACGTCCAGCTCGGCACCCCCGGCGCGCTCAAGGGCAGCACCGACACCGCCGCCACCTTCAACGGCACCACGTCCTACGTGCAGCTGCCGGACCAGCTGATCTCCGACACCCCGTACCTCACCGCCGAACTGTGGTTCCGCACCACCGGCAGCGGCGTCCTGCTCAGCTACCAGGACCACACCCTCGAAGAGGCCACCACCGGCAAGAACACCCCCGCCCTCTACGTCGGCACCGACGGAAAGCTGCGCGGCGAGTTCTGGAACGGCAAGGCCGCCCCCATCACCTCGGCCACCACCGTCAACGACGGCACTTGGCACCACGCGGCCCTCACCGCCGCCGGCAACACGCAGACGCTCTACCTCGACGGCAAGAAGGCCGGCAGCCTCAGCGGCGACATCACCCAGTACGACCAGCGCTTCGTCTACCTCGGCGCCGGCTACTGGAACGGCTGGCCCGCCACCACCGGCACGATCGGCCACCTCACCGGCGACATCGACGAGGCGGCCGTCTACAGCCGCCCCCTCGGCGCGAGCACCATCGCCCAGCACCACGCCGCCGCCCAGGTCGCCCAGCAGCTCACCGGGGTGACCCTGCCCAGCGGCCGCGTGCACTCGGCGGTCGCGTACGACACCGTGCACGACCGGGTGTCCTCGTACACCGACGCGAACGGAGGCGGCTACACGCTCTCCGACCTCGCGGCGACCGGGACCGACGCCAAGCCCGCCACCGACGACCAGGCCGCCACCGCCGGGACCAGCACCCTCACCGTCACGGTCACCGACCCCCAGAAGCGCACGTCCGCGTACACCTACGACCCGCTTCAGGGCAACCGCCTCATCAGCCAGAAGGACACGGCGGGCCACACCGGCACCTTCGCCTACGACACCGGCGGCTTCCTGGCCGCCACCACCGGCCCCGACGGCATCGTCACCCGCTTCGGCAACGACGATCGCGGCAACAAGATCTCCCAGACCACCTGCCGGGACGCCGCCGACGAAGACACCTGCCACACCTCCTACTACAGCTACTACCTCAACGCCGACGACCCGCTCGACCCCCGCAACGACCAGCTCACCGCGGTGCGCGACGCGCGCTCGGCGAACGCGACCGACGACACGTACAAGACGACGTACGGCTACGACAGCCACGGCGACCGGGTCTCCACCACCACCCCGGCCACCCCGGACTTCCCCTCCGGCCGCACCGAGTCCTCCACCTTCACCGACGGCACCGAGCCCGCGGTGGGCGGCGGCACGGTCCCGGCGGGCCTGCTCGCCGACACGACGGACGCCCGGGGCGGGGTGACCGAGCGGGCCTACACCGCGGCGGGCGACCTGGCGCGGGTGACCGATCCGGCGGGCGTCGCCGACACGTACTCCTATGACGCGCTGGGACGCGAGACCGGCAGCACGGTGGTCTCGGACGCCTACCCGGACGGGGTGAACACCACCACGGTCTACGACGGGGAGTCCCGTCCGACCACGGCCACCGGCCCGGTCACCACCAACGAGGTCACCGGCACCGACCAGCAGGCGCGCACCACCTACACCTACGACGAGGACGGCCGGGTCCTGACGGAGTCGGTGGCCGACCTCCTCGGCGGCGCCGCCACCCGCACCACCGAGCGCACCTACGACGCCCACGGCCGGCCCGCCACCCTCACCGGGCCCGAGGGCGGCCGGGAGACGTACGAGTACGACGCCTACGGCCACCAGACCAGCCGCACGATGCCCGGCCGGGGCACGTTCCGGTACACGTACACCGCGCTCGGTCAGCTGGCGACGATGACGCTCGCCGGCTACACGGGCGACCCGAACGACCCGTCCACCGGGCAGGACGTGGTGCTGGACTCCTACGCGTACGACCCGGCAGGCCGCCTGGCCGAGCACACCGACGCGATGGGCCGCACCACCCGTACCACGTACTACGACGACGGGCTCCAGGCCGCGGAGACCCTGGTCGGCTTCCACGACCCGGACGGCTCGACCCGAGACCTGGTGCTGAGCGACCGCACGTACGACGCGGCGGGCCACCTGGTCGGCGAGACCACGGGCAACGGCAAGGTCACCACCGCCTACGAGATCGACGCCGCCGGCCGCACCACCGCGGCGGTCCTGGACCCGTCGGGCCTGGCGCGCCGCACCGCCTACACGTATGACGCCGCGGGTGACGTGCTCACCCGGACGTCCACCGGTGCGGGCGGCACCCGCACCGAACGGGTCACCTTCGAGCGTGACGTCACCGGCGCGGTCACCCGGCAGACCGTCGAGAACGGCGCCGACGACCTGGTCACCACGTACACGGTCGACGACCGGGGTCTCGCGGTCTCGGAGACCTCCCCGCGCGGCAACGCCGCCGGTGCCGACCCGGCCGCGTACACCACGGACTACAGCTACGACGCCCTTGGCCGCCCGACCGGGACGCGCGCGGCCCCGGTGACCGCCGAGACCCGGCAGGACCCGGCGGCGACCGTCCGCCCGACCACCACCGTCGGCTACAACGCCTTCGGCGAGACGGCGGATGTCCGCGACCCGGACGGCCGCGTCACGCACACCACGTACGACCGCCTGGGCCGCGCGACCGGCACCACCCTGCCGTCCTACACCCCGGCAGGCGCCACGACCGCGCTGACCAGCAAGGTCTCCCGCAGTTACAACGAGGCGGGCGACCTGGCGAGCGAGACCGACGCCCTCGGCAGGATCACGACGTACACCTACGACCAGCTGGGCAACCTCGCCGGGGTGGAAGAGCCGGCCCCCTCGGACGGCGCCGCCCACCCGGTCTCCACGTTCACCTACGACCTGCTGGGCGAGCAACTGTCGGCCACCGGTCCCACCGGTGCCCGCACCGAGGCGACGTACGACGACCTCGGCCGCCAGGTCACGGCCACGAAGATCGAACGCCGCCCGGCGCAGGGCGCGTTCACCACGACCCTCGGTTACGACGACGCCGGCAACCTGAGGTCGACGAAGAGCCCGACCGGCCTGACGACGACCGGGACGTACAACACGGCGGGCGACCCGCTCACCGCCACGGACACCGCGGGCGGCGTCACGGCCTACGGCTACGGTCCCACCGGCCTGCCCGTGACGGTGACGACCCCGCAGGGCCGGACCACCCGCACGACGTACGACGCGGCGGGCCGGGCGACCGGGGTCACGGACGAGGACAGCGCGGGCACCGTCCTGCGAACGTCGAGCTCCACCTACGACCCGGACGGCAACCCGACCGGGGTGACGGACGCGCTGGGCCACACGGTCACGCAGACGTTCGACGCACTGGGCCGTCTGACACGGCTGGTCGAGCCGGTCGATGCCGGCACGTCGGTCACGACGACGTACGGCTACGACGCGACCGGTCACCGCACCCGCCTCACCGACGGCCGGAACAACACCACCTGGTACGACTTCACCAGCCACGGATCGCTGGAGTCGGTGGTGGCGCCGTCCACCACCGCCCACCCCGACCTGGCCGACCGCACCTGGACCACGTCGTACGACGCGGCCGACCAGCCGGTGAAGGAGCTCCAGCCGGGCGGCGTCACGGTGCGGCGCACGTTCGACGCGCTGGGCCGGCTGACCGAGGCCACGGGCTCCGGCGCCGAGGCTGCCACCACCCCGGACACCTTCGGCTACGACGCGGCCGGCCGTCTCACCTCGGCGAGCGCGCCCGGCGGCACGGACACCTACAGCTACGACGACCGCGGCGGCCTGCTGTCGGCGGACGGCCCCTCCGGCACGGCGACCTTCGGCTACGACGAGGAGGGCCGCCTCACCACCCGCACGGACGCGGCGGGCCGGGCCACCTTCGGCTACGACACCGCCGGCCGGCTGAAGACGGCCGCCGACCCCCTGACGCAGTCGACGGTGACGTACGGATACGACAGGGCCTCGCGCCTGACGTCGGTGGCGTACGGCGGCACGGGCGCCACCCGCTCGCTGGCCTACGACGCCCTGGACCGCCCCGCCTCGGACGAGGTGAAGTCCCCGGCCGGCACCACGACCGCGTCTACGGCGTACACCTACGACAAGGCGTCCCGCCTCACCGGGAAGACGACAACGGGAACGGCCGGCTCGGGCACCCAGTCCTACGGCTACGACTGGGCGGGCCGCATCACCAGCTGGACCGGTGTCAACGGCACGGTCACCGACTACATCTGGGACGCGGCGGGCAACCGCACCGGCGCGGACGGCGTGACAGCGACATACGACGAGCGCAACCGGCTGCTGGCGGCCGGGGACACCACGTACACGTACTCGGCGCGTGGCACCCGCACCGGCAGCACGGACGGGAGCGGTACGCACGCGGCGACGTTCGACGCGCTGGGCCGGATGATCTCCGCGGACGGCACGGCGTACGCGTACGACGCGCTGGGCCGTCTGGTCACCCGGGACGGTCAGAGCCTGGCCTACGCCGACCAGTCCAACAACCCCGTCGCCACGGCCGCGGGCCTGGTCTTCCGCGACCCCGTGGGCGAGGCGGTGTCCTCGGCCGCCGCCGACGGCACCGACGCGAGCGTGCTGCTGTCGGACGCGCTGCACGGCGACGTGACCGCCGCCGTGGACGCGGCCACGGGTGCCGTGGGCGGCTCGACGGGCTACTCCCCGTTCGGCGAGATCACGGCGCGGTCGGGGGCGGCTGCCCCGCTCGGCTACCAGGGCGAGTACACCGACCCGGACACCGGGCAGGTGAACATGCACGCCCGCTGGTACGACCCGGCGAACGGCGGCTTCTCCTCCCGCGACTCCTGGACGCTGAACCCGGTGCCGTCCGTCAACGCGAACCGGTACGGGTACGGCGGCGGTGACCCGCTGGGCAACACGGACCCGAGCGGACACTGCTTCGGTGTCTGCGTCGCGATCGGCTTCTCGGTGGCGCTGTTGGCGACGGCCGTCGCGACGGGCGCGGGGACCGGCGCCAAGCAGTCGCAGGGCGCGAGCTGGACCCAGGGCAGTAGCTGGAAGCAGTCCTGGGACAACGAGAAGCGGGGCGCCGGCCTGTTCTGGAGGGGCATCCGCAACCTGTTCGGCAGCCAGAAGACCCACCGTACGGAGAGCGGTCCGGGAGGCTACACCTCCCTGTTCCCGAACCTGTCGGGCGCGATCCGGGCGCAGGCGGAGGCGCAGGCCCGTGCCGCCGCCCGGGCGAACCGCGGCAGTCGCAACGGCAACGGTTCCAGCTCCGGCGGTGGCAGTGGATACGGCGGCGGCTACGGCGGCGGAGCCATCGGCGTCGGAGGCACCGGCCCCTGCGTCTGGAACTGCTTCGTCGAACAGGGCCCCCCGCCGCCTCCGCCCCCGCCGCCGTGGGACGAGCTGATCAAGGACGCGCTGTCCACCGAGACGGCACGGCCGACCGCGGACGCCGCCGTCGACGAGGAGCACCAGAAGTTCGTCGACGACGCCTTCACCCGGGCGCAGAAGGACCTCGGGCTCACCGACAAGGAACTGCGCAGGTACTTCAAGTACTTCCCGACCCTTAAGGACAACGCGGAGTTCCGCGAGGAGTTCAAGAACTTCCTGGCCGGGTGGAACGATCAGCCGGGCAACTGCATGCGCGGCGGCAACACGTCCTCCATCTACTACATGCCGCTCGACTCCGCGAACGGAAACCGGGCCACGGGAGCCGTCGCCTGCTTGGGTGCCGATGCCGTCGACTACCGAGGGCGGGGCAGGAAGGCCGATCCGAACAAGGAAACGGAGATCATGGGCGGCGACACCGCACGAGGCCGTGGCACGGACCGCACCAACCCGGCCGGCTGGCAGCACCTCGACGGCGCCCGTGGCTGGGCACGTGGACACCTCGTGGGGAGGCAGCTGGGCGGCAACGGCCGGGACCGGCGCAACCTGGTCAAGATGTACAACGCCGCCAACTCCGAGGTGATGGTCACCTATGAGGAGACCGTGCGCGCGAGGCTCGACGCGGGGGAGAAGATCTTCTACGCCTCCATCCCGCAGTACGACGGTGGCAATCCCGTGCCCAAGACCATCGACCTATACGCTCTGGGCAATAAGGGGTCCTTCTCGCACTGGACCGTGTACAACACGCCGAACGGCCTTCCACCCGCCGCTGGAGGCACACCGTGAGCATCGAGCACCTGGCCCGTGACGCCGGGCTCACCGCTCCCCGTCGCTTCCAGGTGGACTGGGACCGCGCCGAAGCTGCTGTCGGTACGCGGCTGCCGGCGGACTACAAGGAGTATGTGTACTGGTTCGGCCCCGGCGGCTTCGACGACTATCTGATCGTGTGCGTGCCCGGCGTCGAGAACAGCAACACGGAGCTGGCCGCGCACCTCTCCGCGGCGCACGAGGGTGCCCGAGTGCGCGCCCGGCTCACCGGTGCGGCGCCTCGTGTGCCGTTGTTCCCGGAGCCGGGCGGCTGGCTGCCCTGGGGCTTCACCACGGGCGGTGACGGCTTGTACTGGGTCACGTCCGAGGACGCCCCGGATTCCTGGACCGTCGCGGGCCGTCCGGGCCGCGGGTCGGACCTCGCCTTCTTCGACGGGGGCTTCGCCGCGTTCCTGCACACCTTCGTCCGGGACACCGTCGAGATGCCGTTCATCGCCGAGACCGACAGCGAGGTACCGATCGCCTTCGAGCCCCACGACGGTACGTGGCTGGGCGGCGCGGGCACGCGCCTGGAGGCGTACGGCCGCTTCGAGGAGCCCCCGGGAACACATCCGGCCGACCTGGCCCCGTGACGATGACCTGAGCGCCGGGGGCCGAAGGCGACTGCCCCGGCCTGCGCGCCGCCCCGTACCCTGAATCCCCCTCCCAGCGGAAGAGCCGCCCATGAGCACCGTCATACCCCCCGAGCATCCCGGCGACCGACCCGGCGAGGGGCCGGGGGCGGGGCACCGGCGGCTGTGGCGGCGGAAGCAGGCGCCGGAGCCGGTGCTCCCGCCGGGCTGGCGCACCGGTCCCGCCTGGCAGGAGCTGAACGGGCGGCGGGGCCGGCTCCGGACGGTGCGCACGGTGTCCGTACTGGCGCTGGTGGCGGGGGTCGCCCTGGTCGCCGTACGGCCGGCGCTGCTGCTGGACCGGCTGCCCGGGCACCGCGCCGACGCCTCGCCGCTGCCCGCCGAGACCGCGCGGCCGGACGCCGCCCCGGCGGCCCGGGCGGGGCTGCCCGACCGCGCGCACCCGTTCCGGGGGTCGCCCGCCGAGCGGTGGGCCTCCGGGGCCGACGCCATCGTGCTGCCGGAGGCGAAGGCGGTGGGCGGGATGAGCGAGGCGGACGTGGCGCTCGCCCTGCGCCTGACCAAGGAGTTCCTGGTCGGCACCAATCTGGACCCGGCCGTGCTGCGCGGCGGTGAGCCCACGGCCGCGATGGCCCTGCTCGACCCGAAGGACTGGGACACGCTGCCGGAGCTGCGGCGCTCCCTGCGCGACCCGGACGAGAGGCACGACCCGCTGGACCTGGTCACCCGCTTCGACCCGGACGAGGTGGCGCCGGCCGGTGACGTGGTCCGGGTGCGGGGGCGGATGACGTTCGGCGCGGGGAAGCAGGGCGAGGTGCGGGTGCACGCGGACTACACGTTCGTCTACCCGCTGGTACGGGCCGGCGGAGGCGGCTCCGTGACGCGGACGATCGTCCGCCGGGACGTGAAGGCTTCCCTGATGGATCCGGCCCGGTGGCTGGTGACCCGGGGCAAGCTCAACCTGGGCTGGCGCACCAGCGAGGTCGGCAACACCGCGTGCGGGGTGTACGACGGGTACTACCACCCGGAATTCGAGGACGGCCCCCACTCCGGTGCCCCCGCCGACGGCCCCGCCGTGGACCCGTACGACCGCCACCGCTCCTTGGGGGTGCCGGAAGACGGCCGCTGCGGAACGACCACCCGCACCTGAGCCGAGGGCGACGCGAGGCCCCCCGATGCGCGCCCGCGTTTGAGCATCCACTCGGCCGGGGTAAGATCCCCGGCCCGATTGGCCAGGCTCGCAGCCCGTATGGCACACTAGCCAGGTTGCTCGGTTGAGTGTCAATGCTGCGCGCCTCCCGCCGGGAGGACCGGAAGCGAGTCCCACAGTACTCGTCGGCCCCATGCGGGCCGGACGTACGGGAATCTTCCGGGAAGCGTAAGTGGGGCACCGGCCAGGCACCCGGTGGGGTTTCACCCCCGGCAGCGTGGTATTCGGCCCGCACCCCCTTGGTTGGGAAATCCTTCGGGATTTCTGCGTAGAGGGGATGCGACACGCCCGACCGCGTGGGTCGGAGGCGGAGTTACCGAACCCCGGGTTCCAGAGCGTTAAACGAGAGACAGGACTACTAGTAGCCATGGCGGGACAGAAGATCCGCATCCGGCTCAAGGCCTACGACCACGAGGTCATCGACTCCTCGGCGAAGAAGATCGTCGAGACGGTGACCCGCACTGGTGCGTCGGTCGCGGGCCCGGTGCCGCTGCCCACTGAGAAGAACGTGTACTGCGTCATCAAGTCGCCGCACAAGTACAAGGACTCTCGCGAGCACTTCGAGATGCGCACGCACAAGCGCCTCATCGACATCCTCGACCCCACGCCGAAGACGGTTGACTCGCTGATGCGCCTCGACCTGCCGGCGGGCGTCGACATCGAGATCAAGCTCTGAGGGGACGGCCGAGATGAGCAAGAACATCAAGGGCGTCCTGGGCGAGAAGCTCGGCATGACCCAGGTCTGGGACGAGAACAACCGGGTCGTCCCGGTGACCGTCGTCAAGGCCGGTCCGTGCGTCGTGACGCAGGTCCGTACGAACGACAGCGACGGCTACGAGTCGGTGCAGATCGCCTTCGGCGAGATCGACCCGCGCAAGGTGAACAAGCCCCTCAAGGGTCACTTCGCCAAGGCCGACGTCACCCCGCGCCGCCACCTGGTGGAGATCCGCACCCCTGACGCGAGCGAGTACACGCTCGGCCAGGAGATCAATGCCGAGGTGTTCGAGTCCGGCGTCAAGGTCGACGTCACGGGCAAGAGCAAGGGCAAGGGCTTCGCCGGTGTCATGAAGCGTCACAACTTCCGGGGCCTCGGCGCCGGTCACGGCGTGCAGCGCAAGCACCGTTCCCCCGGTTCGATCGGTGGCTGCGCCACCCCTGGGCGTGTCTTCAAGGGCATGCGCATGGCCGGTCGGATGGGTAACGAGCGCGTCACCACCCAGAACCTGACCATCCACGCGGTTGACGCGGAGAAGGGTCTGCTGCTCATCAAGGGCGCGGTCCCCGGTCCGAACGGCGGCCTCGTCCTGGTCCGTACCGCGGCCAAGGGGGCTTGAGGTAATGAGCACCATTGACATCCTTTCGCCGGCAGGCGACAAGGCCGGTACCGTCGAGCTCCCCGCGGAGATCTTCGACGCGAAGACCAGCGTTCCGCTGATCCACCAGGTCGTCGTCGCACAGCTGGCAGCTGCCCGTCAGGGCACGCACAAGACCAAGTCCCGTGGCGAGGTCCGCGGTGGTGGGCGCAAGCCGTACCGCCAGAAGGGCACCGGCCGCGCGCGCCAGGGTTCGACCCGTGCGCCGCAGTTCGTCGGCGGTGGCGTCGTCCACGGCCCGCAGCCGCGTGACTACTCGCAGCGCACCCCGAAGAAGATGAAGGCCGCCGCCCTCCGCGGTGCCCTCTCCGACCGGGCGCGTCACTCCCGCATCCACGTCGTCACCGGCGTGGTCGAGGGTGGGATCTCCACGAAGGCCGCCAAGACGCTGTTCGGCAAGATCTCGGAGCGCAAGAACCTGCTCCTGGTCGTCGACCGCAACGACGAGGCCGCGTGGCTCTCCGCACGCAACCTGCCCCAGGTGCACATCCTGGAGCCGGGCCAGCTGAACACGTACGACGTGATCGTCTCTGACGACGTGGTCTTCACCCAGGCCGCCTTCGAGTCCTTCGTGTCTGGCCCCCAGACCGCTGAGACCGAAGGGAGCGACGCCTGATGAGCGAGGCGACCGTTACCAGCAAGACCTACGACGACCCGCGCGACGTTCTCGTCAAGCCGGTTGTCTCGGAGAAGAGCTACGCGCTGCTCGACGAGAACAAGTACACGTTCATCGTCGCGCCGGGCTCCAACAAGACCCAGATCAAGCAGGCCGTCGAGGCGGTCTTCTCGGTCAAGGTCACCGGGGTCAACACGATCAACCGCCAGGGCAAGCGCAAGCGCACCCGCACCGGTTTCGGCAAGCGCGCCGACACCAAGCGCGCCATCGTGACCCTCGCTGAGGGCGACCGTATCGACATCTTCGGCGGCCCGACCTCCTAGTGAGGCCGAGTCGTCCGGAATCGGACGAGGACTGAGAAATGGGTATCCGCAAGTACAAGCCGACGACCCCGGGCCGTCGTGGCTCCAGCGTCGCCGACTTTGTCGAGATCACGCGGTCCACGCCGGAGAAGTCGCTGGTCCGCCCCCTGCACAACAAGGGCGGCCGTAACAACACCGGTCGTGTGACCGTTCGCCACCAGGGTGGTGGCCACAAGCGCGCCTACCGCGTGATCGACTTCCGTCGTCACGACAAGGACGGCGTGCCGGCCAAGGTCGCGCACATCGAGTACGACCCCAACCGCACCGCGCGCATCGCGCTCCTGCACTACGCGGACGGCGAGAAGCGCTACATCATCGCGCCGCGTGGCCTGACGCAGGGCGACCGTGTCGAGAACGGCCCGGCCGCCGACATCAAGCCCGGCAACAACCTGGCGCTGCGCAACATCCCGGTCGGTACGACCATCCACGCCATCGAGCTGCGGCCCGGCGGCGGCGCGAAGTTCGCCCGCTCCGCGGGTGCCTCCGTGCAGCTGCTGGCGAAGGAGGGCACCATGGCCCACCTTCGTATGCCGTCGGGTGAGATCCGCCTGGTCGACGCCCGCTGCCGCGCCACCATCGGCGAGGTCGGCAACGCCGAGCAGTCGAACATCAACTGGGGCAAGGCCGGCCGCATGCGGTGGAAGGGCGTCCGCCCGACCGTCCGTGGTGTCGTCATGAACCCGGTCGACCACCCGCACGGTGGTGGTGAGGGCAAGACCTCCGGTGGCCGTCACCCGGTTTCGCCGTGGGGTAAGAAGGAAGGTCGTACTCGTTCGCCCAAGAAGGCGTCGAACAAGTACATCGTCCGCCGCCGCAAGACGAACAAGAAGCGCTAGGAGCGGGTTTAGATGCCGCGCAGTCTCAAGAAGGGGCCCTTCGTCGACGGCCACCTCGCCAAGAAGGTGGACGCACAGAACGAGGCAGGCACCAAGAACGTCATCAAGACCTGGTCCCGTCGCTCGATGATCGTCCCGGCCATGCTGGGTCACACCATCGCGGTGCACAACGGCAAGATCCACGTCCCGGTGTTCGTCACCGAGTCGATGGTCGGCCACAAGCTCGGCGAGTTCTCGCCGACTCGCACCTTCCGCGGCCACGTCAAGGACGACCGGAAGTCGAAGCGCCGCTAACGCGGGGTGACTGACTATGACTTACACCGAAGGGACAACCATGGAAGCCAGGGCCCAGGCGCGGTACATCCGCGTCACGCCCATGAAGGCCCGCCGCGTGGTGGACCTCATCCGTGGCATGGACGCCACGGAGGCTCAGGCGGTCCTGCGTTTCGCCCCGCAGGCCGCGAGCGTGCCGGTCGGCAAGGTGCTGGACAGCGCCATTGCCAACGCCGCACACAACTACGACCACACCGACGCCTCTTCGCTGGTCATCAGCGAGGCGTACGTGGATGAGGGCCCGACCCTGAAGCGGTTCCGTCCGCGTGCCCAGGGCCGTGCCTACCGGATCCGTAAGCGGACCAGCCACATCACCGTGGTCGTCAGCAGCAAGGAAGGAACCCGGTAATGGGCCAGAAGGTAAACCCGCACGGGTTCCGGCTCGGCATCACCACGGACTTCAAGTCCCGCTGGTACGCCGACAAGCTGTACAAGGACTACGTCAAGGAAGACGTCGCCATTCGTCGCATGATGACGAAGGGCATGGAGCGCGCCGGCATCTCGAAGGTTGAGATCGAGCGCACCCGCGACCGCGTCCGCGTCGACATCCACACCGCTCGCCCGGGCATCGTCATCGGCCGCCGCGGCGCCGAGGCCGACCGCATCCGCGGCGAGCTGGAGAAGCTGACCGGCAAGCAGGTCCAGCTGAACATCCTCGAGGTCAAGAACCCCGAGGTGGACGCTCAGCTGGTGGCCCAGGCCGTCGCCGAGCAGCTCTCCTCCCGCGTCTCCTTCCGTCGTGCCATGCGCAAGAGCATGCAGAGCACGATGAAGGCCGGCGCCAAGGGCATCAAGGTCCAGTGCGGTGGCCGCCTCGGCGGCGCCGAGATGTCCCGCTCGGAGTTCTACCGCGAGGGCCGTGTGCCCCTGCACACGCTCCGCGCGAACGTCGACTACGGCTTCTTCGAGGCCAAGACGACCTTCGGCCGCATCGGCGTGAAGGTCTGGATCTACAAGGGCGACGTCAAGAACATCGCCGAGGTCCGCGCCGAGAACGCTGCTGCCCGTGCGGGCAACCGCCCGGCCCGTGGCGGCGCTGACCGCCCGGCCGGCCGCGGTGGCCGCGGTGGCGAGCGTGGCGGCCGCGGCCGCAAGCCGCAGCAGTCGGCTCCGGCCGCCGAGGCCCCCAAGGCCGAGGCGACCGCCGCTGCTCCGGCTGCTGAGAGCACCGGAACGGAGGCCTGACCGAAATGCTGATCCCCCGTAGGGTCAAGCACCGCAAGCAGCACCACCCGAAGCGCAGCGGCATGTCCAAGGGTGGCACGCAGGTTGCGTTCGGCGAGTACGGCATCCAGGCGCTGACCCCGGCGTACGTGACGAACCGTCAGATCGAGTCCGCTCGTATCGCCATGACGCGTCACATCAAGCGTGGCGGCAAGGTCTGGATCAACATCTACCCGGACCGTCCCCTCACCAAGAAGCCTGCCGAGACCCGCATGGGTTCCGGTAAGGGTTCCCCGGAGTGGTGGATCGCCAACGTCAAGCCCGGACGCGTCATGTTCGAGCTGTCGTACCCCAACGAGAAGATCGCCCGTGAGGCGCTGACTCGTGCGGCCCACAAGCTGCCGATGAAGTGCCGGATCGTCAAGCGCGAGGCAGGTGAAGCGTGATGTCGGCCGGTACCAAGGCGTCCGAGCTGCGCGAGCTGGGCAACGAGGAGCTCCTCAACAAGCTCCGCGAGGCCAAGGAAGAGCTGTTCAACCTCCGCTTCCAGGCGGCGACGGGCCAGCTCGAGAACCACGGTCGGCTCAAGTCCGTCCGTAAGGACATCGCCCGGATCTACACCCTGATGCGCGAGCGCGAGCTGGGCATCGAAACGGTGGAGAGCGTCTGATGAGCGAGAACACTGTGACTGAGACCAAGACCGAGCGCGGCTTCCGCAAGACCCGCGAGGGCCTCGTCGTCAGCGACAAGATGGACAAGACCGTCGTCGTCGCCGTCGAGGACCGCGTGAAGCACGCGCTGTACGGCAAGGTCATCCGCCGTACGAACAAGCTCAAGGCCCACGACGAGCAGAACTCCGCCGGTGTCGGCGACCGCGTCCTCCTGATGGAGACCCGGCCGCTGTCCGCCACCAAGCGGTGGCGCATCGTCGAGATCCTCGAGAAGGCCAAGTAATTCCTGAGGGGACTTCCCCTCAGGTCAGTTCCGCCAGGCTCGGCAGGGGCGCCCGTTAGCGGGGCCCCTGCCGGGAACCGGCAGACGATCAGGAGATAGACGTGATCCAGCAGGAGTCGCGACTGCGCGTCGCCGACAACACGGGTGCGAAGGAAATTCTCACCATCCGTGTTCTCGGTGGCTCGGGTCGCCGCTACGCGGGCATCGGTGACGTCATCGTCGCCACCGTCAAGGACGCGATCCCCGGTGGCAACGTGAAGAAGGGTGACGTCGTCAAGGCGGTCATCGTTCGCACCGTCAAGGAGCGTCGTCGCCAGGATGGCTCGTACATCCGCTTCGACGAGAACGCCGCCGTCATTCTGAAGAACGACGGCGACCCCCGCGGCACCCGTATCTTCGGCCCGGTGGGCCGTGAGCTGCGCGAGAAGAAGTTCATGAAGATCATCTCGCTCGCGCCGGAGGTGCTGTAAGCATGAAGATCAAGAAGGGCGACCTGGTACAGGTCATCACCGGTAAGGACAAGGGCAAGCAGGGCAAGGTCATCGTGGCCTACCCCGCTCAGGACCGCGTCCTCGTCGAGGGTGTCAACCGGGTCAAGAAGCACACCAAGGCCGGCCAGACCGCTCGCGGTTCGCAGACCGGTGGCATCGTGACGACCGAGGCCCCGATCCACGTCAGCAACGTGCAGCTGGTTGTTGAGAAGGACGGCAACAAGGTCGTTACCCGCGTCGGCTACCGCTTTGACGACGAGGGCAACAAGATCCGTGTTGCCAAGCGCACCGGTGAGGACATCTGATGACTACCACCACCGCGCCGCGTCTCAAGACGCGCTACCGCGAGGAAATCGCCGGCAAGCTGCGTGAGGAGTTCTCCTACGAGAACGTCATGCAGATCCCCGGTCTGGTCAAGATCGTGGTCAACATGGGTGTGGGCGACGCCGCCCGCGACTCCAAGCTGATCGACGGTGCGGTCAAGGACCTCACCACGATCACCGGTCAGAAGCCGGCCGTCACCAAGGCCCGCAAGTCGATCGCGCAGTTCAAGCTGCGCGAGGGGCAGCCGATCGGCTGCCACGTCACCCTCCGCGGTGACCGCATGTGGGAGTTCCTGGACCGTACGCTGTCGCTCGCGCTGCCGCGTATCCGTGACTTCCGCGGCCTGTCGCCCAAGCAGTTCGACGGCCGTGGCAACTACACCTTCGGTCTCACGGAGCAGGTCATGTTCCACGAGATCGACCAGGACAAGATCGACCGGGTCCGGGGCATGGACATCACCGTGGTCACCACGGCGACCAATGACGACGAGGGTCGTGCCCTCCTTCGTCACCTCGGCTTCCCGTTCAAGGAGAACTGACCGTGGCGAAGAAGGCTCTGATCGCTAAGGCCGCCCGCAAGCCGAAGTTCGGCGTCCGGGGTTACACCCGGTGCCAGCGCTGCGGCCGGCCCCACTCCGTCTACCGCAAGTTCGGCCTGTGCCGCGTGTGCCTTCGTGAGATGGCTCACCGTGGCGAGCTGCCGGGCGTGACCAAGAGCTCCTGGTAATTCCCCTCCGCCCTCTGGGCGTTGGGAATCACCGGAGACTCTCGGTAAGCATCTGGTCGGCAGGAGCCCGGCCCCGCATGCCGTAGGCTTGCAGGGTTGGGCGCCTGCCGCCCATGACCGACTTACTACGCCGTAGGTCCCCGCACCGCACCCGTCCCGCCTCTGAGCGGGGAGAGGGATGGCGCATACAGGAAACCCCGGCGAGAGAGGCCGAAGGCCAACTCATGACCATGACTGATCCCATCGCAGACATGCTCACGCGTCTGCGCAACGCGAACTCGGCGTATCACGACGACGTCGTGATGCCGCACAGCAAGATCAAGTCGCACATCGCGGAGATCCTCCAGCAGGAGGGCTTCATCACCGGCTGGAAGGTCGAGGACGCCGAGGTCGGCAAGAACCTCGTCCTCCAGCTGAAGTTCGGCCCGAACCGCGAGCGCTCGATCGCCGGCATCAAGCGCATCTCGAAGCCGGGTCTGCGTGTCTACGCAAAGTCCACCAACCTGCCGAAGGTCCTCGGCGGCCTGGGCGTGGCGATCATCTCCACGTCCCACGGTCTCCTGACCGGCCAGCAGGCTCAGAAGAAGGGCGTAGGTGGGGAAGTCCTCGCCTACGTCTGGTAGTCGGGAACGGAGGAATAGCTCATGTCGCGAATCGGCAAGCTCCCCATCCAGGTTCCCGCCGGTGTGGACGTCACCATCGACGGCCGTACGGTCAACGTGAAGGGCCCCAAGGGCACCCTCACGCACACCGTTGCGTCTCCGATCGAGGTCACCAAGGGTGAGGACGGCGTCCTGAACGTCGTCCGCCCGAACGACGAGCGTCAGAACAAGGCCCTGCACGGCCTGTCCCGCACGCTGGTGGCGAACATGATCACCGGTGTGACCCAGGGGTACATCAAGGCGCTCGAGATCAGCGGTGTCGGTTACCGCGTCCAGGCGAAGGGCTCCAACCTGGAGTTCGCCCTGGGCTACAGCCACCCGATCCTGATCGAGGCCCCGGAGGGCATCACCTTCAAGGTGGAGACCCCCACGAAGTTCACCGTCGAGGGCATCGACAAGCAGAAGGTCGGCGAGACCGCGGCCAAGATCCGCAAGCTGCGGAAGCCTGACCCGTACAAGGCCAAGGGCGTCAAGTACGCCGGCGAGGTCATCCGCCGCAAGGTCGGAAAGGCTGGTAAGTAGCCATGGCATACGGCGTGAAGATCGCCAAGGGCGACGCGTACAAGCGCGCGGCTCGCAAGCGGCGCCACATCCGCGTCCGCAAGCACATCTCCGGTTCGCCGGAGCGTCCGCGCCTGGTCGTGACCCGTTCCAACCGTCACATGGTGGCCCAGGTCATCGACGACATCGCGGGCCACACGCTCGCGTCGGCGTCGACCCTGGACGTCTCCATCCGTGGTGGCGAGGGCGACAAGAGCAGCCAGGCCAAGCAGGTCGGCGCCCTGGTCGCCGAGCGTGCCAAGGCCGCAGGCGTCGAGGCCGTCGTGTTTGACCGCGGTGGTAACCAGTACGCCGGGCGGATTGCCGCTCTGGCTGACGCCGCCCGTGAAGCCGGGCTGAAGTTCTAGCCCCGGTTCCTACGCACAGCGGACGTAACAGAGAGAGGTAAATCCAATGGCTGGACCCCAGCGCCGCGGAAGCGGTGCCGGTGGCGGCGAGCGGCGGGACCGGAAGGGCCGTGACGGCGGCGCTGCCGCCGCCGAGAAGACCGCGTACGTCGAGCGCGTCGTCGCGATCAACCGAGTCGCCAAGGTTGTGAAGGGTGGTCGTCGCTTCAGCTTCACCGCGCTGGTCGTGGTGGGCGATGGTGACGGCACCGTCGGTGTCGGTTACGGCAAGGCCAAGGAAGTTCCCGCGGCCATCGCCAAGGGCGTGGAAGAGGCCAAGAAGAACTTCTTCAAGGTCCCGCGTATCCAGGGCACCATCCCTCACCCGATCCAGGGTGAGAAGGCCGCGGGCGTCGTCCTGCTCAAGCCGGCTTCCCCGGGTACCGGTGTGATCGCCGGTGGTCCGGTGCGCGCCGTCCTGGAGTGCGCCGGCGTCCACGACATCCTGTCGAAGTCGCTCGGGTCCTCGAACCCGATCAACATCGTGCACGCGACCGTGGCGGCCCTCCAGGGCCTGCAGCGTCCCGAGGAGATCGCGGCCCGCCGCGGTCTGCCCCTCGAGGACGTCGCCCCCGCGGCCCTGCTTCGTGCGCGTGCGGGAGCGGGTGCGTAATGGCTCGCCTCAAGATCACGCAGACGAAGTCGTACATCGGCAGCAAGCAGAACCACCGCGACACCCTGCGTTCGCTCGGGCTCAAGCGCCTGAACGACTCGGTTGTCAAGGAGGACCGCCCCGAGTTCCGCGGCATGGTGCACACCGTCCGCCACCTCGTGACGGTTGAGGAGGTCGACTGACATGGCGGAGAACAAGCCGCTGAAGGCCCATGACCTCCGGCCTGCCCCGGGCGCCAAGACCGCCAAGACCCGTGTGGGTCGTGGTGAGGCGTCCAAGGGTAAGACCGCTGGCCGTGGCACCAAGGGCACCAAGGCCCGCTACCAGGTTCCGCAGCGCTTCGAGGGTGGGCAGATGCCCCTCCACATGCGTCTGCCGAAGCTCAAGGGCTTCAAGAACCCGTTCCGCACGGAGTACCAGGTCGTGAACCTGGACAAGCTCGCGACGCTCTACCCCGAGGGTGGAGAGGTCACGGTGGCCGACCTGGTCGCCAAGGGTGCCGTGCGCAACAACCACCTCGTCAAGGTCCTCGGACAGGGCGAGATCTCCGTGGCGCTGCAGGTTTCGGTTGACGCCGTCTCCGGCTCCGCCAAGGAGAAGATCACCGCCGCCGGCGGTACCGTCACCGAACTGGTCTGAGACAACTCGGACACTTCGGTGACCTGAACACCCGACCGGGGATGCCCTCTCAAATGGGGCATCCCCGGTTGGTCGTTCCTAGGGGGGCATGTACGCCGGTAAGGTGGCGTCCGTTGCTGTGGTATCCCCTGGGCGCACGCGTCCGGGTCCCTTGGCTTTTACGTATCCGTCGATCCTCAAGACCGTCACCTCTACGCTCTGCGCGGGGGTCGCAGGAGGCACCGTGCTCACCGGCTTCGCCCGGGCGTTCAAGACGCCCGACCTGCGCAAGAAGCTGCTCTTCACTCTCGGCATCATCGTGCTCTACCGCCTCGGGGCCCACATCCCGGTACCGGGCGTGAGCTACGAGAACGTCCAGACCTGTGTTGATCAGGCCAGCAAGGGCAACAACAGCCTCTTCGGCCTGGTGAACATGTTCAGCGGTGGTGCGCTACTGCAGATCACGATCTTCGCGCTCGGCATCATGCCGTACATCACGGCCAGCATCATTCTCCAGCTGCTGACCGTGGTCATCCCCCGACTCGAGGCGCTCAAGAAGGAGGGGCAGTCCGGCCAGGCGAAGATCACGCAGTACACGCGTTATCTGACGGTCGCCCTCGCCATCCTCCAGGGCACCGGCCTGGTCGCCACCGCCCGCAGCGGCGCCCTGTTCAGCGGCTGCCCGGTCGCCGACCAGATCGTCCCGAACGACTCGCTCTTCACGACGATCACGATGGTCATCACGATGACCGCCGGCACCGCCGCCGTCATGTGGCTCGGTGAGCTGATCACCGACCGCGGCATCGGCAACGGCATGTCGATCCTGATGTTCATCTCGATCGCCGCCACCTTCCCGTCCGCCCTCTGGGCCATCAAGACCAGCGGCAAGCTCGCGGACGGCTGGATCGAGTTCGTCGCCGTCATCCTCATCGGCTTCGTCATGGTGGGCCTCGTCGTCTTCGTCGAGCAGGCCCAGCGCCGCGTCCCGGTGCAGTACGCGAAGCGCATGATCGGACGCCGCTCGTACGGCGGCACCTCCACCTACATCCCGCTGAAGGTGAACCAGGCGGGTGTGATCCCCGTCATCTTCGCTTCTTCGCTGCTCTACATCCCCGCCCTGATCGTCCAGTTCTCCAACTCCAAGGCGGGCTGGGCGATCTGGATCCAGGACAACCTGACCAAGGGCGACCACCCCATCTACATGACGGTCTACTTCCTGCTGATCGTGTTCTTCGCCTTCTTCTACGTGGCGATCTCGTTCAACCCCGAGGAAGTGGCCGACAACATGAAGAAGTATGGTGGCTTCATCCCGGGTATCCGGGCTGGTCGACCTACTGCCGAGTACCTGAGCTATGTGCTCAACAGGATCACTTGGCCGGGCTCGCTGTACCTGGGTCTGATCGCTCTGGTGCCGACGATGGCGTTGGCAAGCTTCGGTGGCGGCGCCAACCAGAACTTCCCGTTCGGCGGGACGAGCATCCTCATCATCGTGGGTGTGGGTCTGGAGACCGTGAAGCAGATCGAGAGTCAGCTCCAGCAGCGCAATTACGAAGGGTTCCTCCGCTGATGCGAATCGTCCTCGTCGGCCCGCCGGGTGCCGGCAAGGGAACGCAGGCCGCGTACCTTGCCAAGAACCTGTCGATTCCGCACATCTCCACGGGCGACCTCTTCCGCGCCAACATCAGCCAGGGCACCGACCTTGGCAAGCAGGCCCGCGCCTACATGGACGCGGGGCAGCTGGTGCCGGACGAGGTGACGAACGGGATGGCCAAGGACCGCATGTCCCAGCCGGACGCGGTCGACGGCTTCCTGCTCGACGGCTTCCCGCGCAACGTGGGCCAGGCCGAAGCCCTGGACGTGATGCTCAAGGACGAGGGCGTGAAGCTGGACGCCGTACTCGACCTGGAGGTCCCCGAGGACGAGGTCGTGAAGCGGATCGCGGGTCGCCGCATCTGCCGCAACGACAGCGCGCACGTCTTCCACCTCACGTACAACCCGCCGAAGACCGAGGGCGTCTGCGACACCTGCGGCGGCGAGCTGTACCAGCGCGACGACGACACCGAGGAGACGGTGCGTACCCGGCTGGAGGTCTACCACACGCAGACCGAGCCGATCATCGACTACTACCGGGCGCAGAACCTGGTGGTCACCATCTCCGCACTCGGGAAGGTCACCGATGTGACCGACCGGGCCATGGAGGCGCTGAAGAAGTCCGCGGACGACTGAGCGCCCCCACCCCCGCAGTACGAGCCGGCCGCGGCGTCCGCGGACGCCGCGGCCGACTGCGTGCCGCCGGGAATGGCGGACGCCCCGCCCCCCCGGCCGCGCCCACCCGGAAGGCGGCGCCCCCAGGG
>NZ_JBHUXS010000005.1:402710-434476 GCF_042669245.1 Streptomyces sp. NPDC057249
CACGGCCTGGCTCCGCCCGCTGCTGTCCGCGCCCGCCCCCGCCCCGCCGCCCCGGGCCGTCGGCGCCCGCCGGCGCCCCCCCCCCCCCGCCGTCCGCGCCGGCCGGGGCGTCCGCGGCCGCCGCGCCCGACTGCTTGCCGCCGCGTATCGTGGAAGCCCCGCCCCCCGTCACCGTCCCACCGGAAAGGCGCCGCAGCATGGTGCAGATCAAGACCCCCGAGCAGATCGCGAAGATGCGCGAGGCGGGGCTGGTGGTCGCAGCCATCCACGCGGCCACCCGTGAGGCGGCGGTGCCCGGCGCCACCACCCGCGACCTGGACCAGGTCGCCCGCAAGGTGATCGCCGACCACGGCGCGAAGTCGAACTTCCTCGGGTACGGCGGGTTCCCCGCGACCATCTGCACCTCGGTCAACGAGGTCGTCGTCCACGGCATCCCGGACGACAAGACGGTCCTCAAGGACGGCGACATCATCTCCATCGACGCCGGCGCCATCGTGGACGGCTGGCACGGCGACGCCGCGTACACGGCCTTCGTGGGCACGGGCCACGCTCCGGAGCTGGTCGAGCTCTCCCGGGTGACCGAGGAGTCGATGTGGGCCGGCATCGCCGCGATGAAGGTCAACAACCGCCTGGTCGACATCTCGAAGGCGATCGAGTCCTACATCCGCCGCCAGCCCCGCCCGGCCACCGGCAAGTACGGGATCATCGAGGACTACGGCGGGCACGGCATCGGCACCGAGATGCACATGGACCCGCACCTGCTGAACTACGTCTCCCGCAAGCGCGGCAAGGGCGTCAAGCTGGTCCCGGGCCTCTGCCTGGCCATCGAGCCCATGGTCTCGCTGGGCACCCCGCACACGGAGGTGCTGGAGGACGAGTGGACCGTCATCACCACGGACGGCACCTGGTCCTCGCACTGGGAGCACTCCATCGCCCTCACGGAGCAGGGCCCGCTGGTCCTCACCGCCCCGGACTGCGGCCGCGAGAAGCTGGCGCAGTACGGCGTGGAGGCCGCGCCGGACCCCCTGGCCTGATTCGGGTCCGCAGGGAGGTCTAAGGATCTCCCCGGCTGGGCAAACTTGACGGATTCGCATTCGGGAGTTCGCTGACGTAGACTGACTCGTCGGCTCTCGTGCATCCGTGTGCCCGCATACGAAGAGCGAAAGTCGATCAAGGTAGCCGATTCGAAGGGCGAAGCGTGGCCAAGAAGCAAGGTGCCATCGAAATTGAGGGCACCGTGATCGAGTCCCTCCCGAACGCCATGTTCAAGGTGGAGCTCCAGAACGGTCACAAGGTCCTCGCGCACATCAGCGGCAAGATGCGTATGCACTACATCCGCATCCTCCCGGATGACCGGGTCGTCGTGGAGCTCTCTCCGTACGACCTGACGCGTGGCCGGATCGTCTACCGCTACAAGTAGATCTTGCCGCCGTCCGCATCCGTGCGGACGTGGGCACTGACCCGGAGAACCTGACATCCCATGAAGGTCAAGCCGAGCGTCAAGAAGATCTGCGACAAGTGCAAGGTGATCCGCCGTCACGGCCGGGTCATGGTCATCTGCGACAACCTGCGCCACAAGCAGCGCCAGGGCTGACGCACGACCCCCTGCATCTCGCAGTTCGCGCGACGCACGTAACACGTACATACGCAGAGCCCGTCCAAGCCACGGCTGACGGCACCTCCGGCGGGGGCCGGGGACCCGGACGTACCACCTCTCCGAGCGAGGGGTCGGCGGTCGGGAGTGGTTCTGCGGAAGACCCCCGACTTAACAACTGGAGCCATTGAATGGCACGCGTTTCAGGTGTTGACATCCCGCGCGAAAAGCGCGTGGAGGTTGCCCTCACCTACGTCTTCGGTATCGGGCGCACCCGGTCCAAGGAGATCCTCGCCGCCTCCGGCGTGAACCCGAACACCCGCGTTCGCGACCTGGCCGAAGAGGACCTGGTCAAGATCCGCGAGTACGTGGACGCCAACCTCCGCACCGAGGGTGACCTCCGCCGCGAGATCCAGGCCGACATCCGCCGCAAGGTCGAGATCGGCTGCTACCAGGGTCTGCGTCACCGCCGCGGTCTGCCGGTCCACGGCCAGCGCACCAGCACCAACGCCCGTACCCGCAAGGGTCCGCGTCGCGCGATCGCCGGCAAGAAGAAGCCCGGCAAGAAGTAGTCCTCAGCGGACGCACTGCGGGCGACCGGCTTCCCGGCCTCCGCAGCAACCAGCGGTCTTCGCTGTAGGACCGATCACCTCCCCTCTCCATCTGGAGTCAAGACATGCCCCCCAAGGGTCGTCAGGGCGCAGCCAAGAAGGTGCGCCGCAAGGAAAAGAAGAACGTCGCTCACGGCCACGCGCACATCAAGAGCACGTTCAACAACACGATCGTCTCGATCACGGACCCCACGGGCAACGTGATCTCCTGGGCCTCCGCCGGCCACGTCGGCTTCAAGGGCTCGCGCAAGTCCACCCCCTTCGCCGCGCAGATGGCCGCCGAGTCGGCCGCCCGCCGCGCGCAGGAGCACGGCATGCGCAAGGTCGACGTCTTCGTGAAGGGTCCGGGCTCCGGCCGCGAGACCGCGATCCGCTCCCTCCAGGCCACCGGCCTGGAGGTCGGCTCGATCCAGGACGTCACCCCGACGCCGCACAACGGCTGCCGTCCGCCGAAGCGTCGCCGCGTCTGAGCCGTCACGGCCGGTGACGGCCGTGCGCCAGTAGCGCCGGGTCCGGGCGGTACACCTCTTCGGAGGCGTACCGCCCGTACCCTTGTTACATCTGTCGGGCATCAAATAGTGGGTGCCCACGACTGAAGGACTCACATCATGCTGATCGCTCAGCGTCCGTCGCTGACCGAAGAGGTCGTCGACGAGTTCCGCTCGCGGTTCGTCATCGAGCCGCTGGAGCCCGGCTTCGGCTACACGCTCGGCAACTCCCTGCGCCGCACGCTCCTCTCCTCGATCCCGGGTGCCGCTGTCACCAGCATCCGCATCGACGGTGTCCTGCACGAGTTCACCACCGTGCCGGGCGTCAAGGAGGACGTGACCGACCTCATCCTCAACATCAAGCAGCTGGTCGTCTCCTCGGAGCACGACGAGCCGGTCGTGATGTACCTGCGCAAGCAGGGCCCCGGCCTGGTCACCGCCGCGGACATCGCTCCGCCGGCCGGTGTCGAGGTGCACAACCCGGACCTGGTCCTCGCCACGCTGAACGGCAAGGGCAAGCTGGAGATGGAGCTGACCGTCGAGCGCGGTCGCGGCTACGTCTCCGCCGTCCAGAACAAGCAGGTGGGCCAGGAGATCGGCCGTATCCCGGTCGACTCCATCTACTCGCCGGTGCTCAAGGTCACGTACAAGGTCGAGGCGACCCGTGTCGAGCAGCGCACCGACTTCGACAAGCTGATCGTCGACGTCGAGACCAAGCAGGCCATGCGTCCGCGTGACGCGATGGCGTCGGCCGGCAAGACCCTGGTCGAGCTGTTCGGTCTGGCGCGCGAGCTCAACATCGACGCCGAGGGCATCGACATGGGCCCGTCGCCGACGGACGCCGCGCTCGCGGCGGACCTGGCGCTGCCGATCGAGGAGCTGGAGCTCACGGTCCGCTCGTACAACTGCCTGAAGCGCGAGGGCATCCACTCGGTGGGCGAGCTGGTGGCCCGCTCCGAGGCGGACCTGCTCGACATCCGCAACTTCGGTGCGAAGTCGATCGACGAGGTCAAGGCGAAGCTGGCCGGTATGGGCCTGGCGCTGAAGGACTCGCCTCCCGGCTTCGACCCGACCGCCGCGGCTGACGCCTTCGGCGCCGAGGACGACGCGGACGCGGGTTTCGTGGAGACCGAGCAGTACTGAGCCGTTTCCCGGCCGGGGTACCTGTGTGGGCGCCCCGGTCCGGGCGAGGGCTTCTGTCCTCAATCGCCGGACGGGCTTGAACGCCCGGCGACAGCACACACTTCCGCGCGGCGGCCGCCGCGTGGGAACTGACACCGGTACCTGATACGGCCGGTGCAGCACACAAGGAGAAAACCCATGCCGAAGCCCGCCAAGGGTGCCCGTCTGGGCGGCAGCGCCGCGCACGAGAAGCTTCTTCTCAACAACCTCGCGAAGTCGCTGTTCGAGCACGGCCGCATCACCACGACCGAGGCCAAGGCCCGCCGCCTGCGTCCGGTCGCGGAGCGTTTCATCACCAAGGCGAAGAAGGGCGACATCCACAACCGTCGCCTGGTGCTGCAGTCGATCACGGACAAGGGCGTCGTCCACACGCTCTTCACCGAGATCGCCCCGCGGTACGAGAACCGCCCCGGTGGTTACACCCGCATCACCAAGATCGGCAACCGTCGTGGCGACAACGCCCCGATGGCCGTCATCGAGCTGGTCGAGGCGCTGACCGTGGCGCAGCAGGCCACCGGTGAGGCCGAGGCCGCCACCAAGCGTGCGGTCAAGGAAGACGCGGCCAAGAAGGACGAGACCCCGGTCGAGTCCGTCGAGGACGCGCAGGACGCCTGAGCGTTCCGGAACCACTGAACGGGTCCGCATCACCCTCCGGGGCGGTGCGGGCCCGTTCGGCTGTGCGGGATCTTGAGAGGATGCGCTGGTGAGTGACGAGGTGGAGCCCGGCTTTGTACGGGTACGGCTGGACCTGGCCTATGACGGCAAGGACTTCTCGGGCTGGGCGAAGCAGACCGCGCGGCGGACGGTCCAGGGCGAGATCGAGGACGCGCTGCGGACCGTGACCCGCTCCTCACGCACGTACGACCTGACGGTGGCCGGCCGCACCGATGCCGGGGTGCACGCCCGGGGCCAGGTCGCCCACGTCGATCTGCCGGACGAGGTGTGGGCCGAGCACGAGGAGAAGCTGCTCAGGCGGCTCGCCGGGCGGATGGCCCCCGATGTGCGGGTCTGGCGGATCAAGGAGGCGCCGCCCGGCTTCAACGCCCGGTTCTCCGCCCTGTGGCGCCGGTACGCGTACCGCGTCGCCGACCGCCCCGGCGGCGTCGACCCCCTGGTCCGGGGCCATGTGCTCTGGCACGACCGGCCGCTGGACGTGGCCGCGATGAACGCCGCCGCCGCGCGGATGACCGGGGAGCACGACTTCGCGGCGTACTGCAAGAAGCGCGAGGGCGCGACGACCATCCGGACGCTTCAGAAGCTGCACTGGGTGCGGGACGCGGCGACCGGGATCATCACCGGGACCGTGCAGGCGGACGCCTTCTGCCACAACATGGTGCGCGCCCTGGTCGGCGCCATGCTCTTCGTGGGCGACGGGCGGCGCCCCGACCCGTGGCCGGCCGAGGTGCTCGCGGCCGGGGTGCGCGACCCCGGGGTGCACGTGGTGCGCCCGCACGGGCTGACCCTGGAGGAGGTCGCGTACCCGGCCGACGAGCTGCTGGCGGCGCGCGCGGTGGAGGCCCGCAATGTGCGGACGCTCCCCGGGGCGGCCTGCTGCTAGGGCCTGTCCGGCGGATCTTCGCGGGCCCGCGACGCCTGGCACGCACTCTCGCCGCACGCCCGCATCACCCAAGTACGTCCAGTACGAGGGTGATGCGGGCGCGCGCCGATAGCACGCACCAGACGCCGCGGGCTGCTCCACGAAGATCCGCCGGACAGGCCCTAGGTCGTGGTGAGGTTCGCGGCGGCGGATGCCTGGACCTCGCCGCGGTGGCGAATCCGGCGGAACGTGTGGTCCGTCAGGTCGTCGCCGGTCGTGTAGACGTCCTTGTCGGCCTTGGTGACGTCGTGGCCGTCCGTGAAACCGCCGACCGTGAAGTACGCGTACCGGCCGTACGAGTTCGCGGTGCGGCGGCAGTACACGCCGCCGCGGCAGAAGACCGGGACGCCCGGCCCGCTCAGCGAGGCCAGTCCGCCGCTCGCCAGCCGCGCGGTCCGCTTCGCCTGGGCCTCCGTGTCGAAGACCGCGACGCCCACGGTGACCGCCACGCCGCCCCGGGTGTACGTGGCCCGGATGACCTGGTCGCAGCCGTTGGCGGTGAGGATGGCGCCCAGCGCGCCCTGGGTGGTCGTGGCGCACCGCCCGGTGCGGTGGGTCGCGCCCCTGGTGTACGTACGGCCGCCGGCGGTCAGCTCGTCGTCGGGGAAGAAGGAGTCGACGGTGACCGGCAGCCGGTCCTTCTTCACGTCGGCTATGTAGTCCCGGGGGTCCGGCGGGGGCGGGGGCGCCACCGACGAGAACGACGGTTCGGGGGCGGGCAGCTCGGTGGGCAGCCCGTCCGCCGTGGGCAGCTCGCTCGCGTGCTTCCCGGTGTCGCGGCGGGAGCCGTCGCCGTTCCCGGAGACCACCGCCGTCGCCACGGCCGCGGCGACGGCCGCCGTGGCGAGGGCGCCGCCGCCGATGAGCAGCCACTTCTTGCGCCTGGCGCGGGCCGCGGAGGCATCGGCCAGCGCCTCCCAGTCGGGAGTGCCGCCGTTCTCCGGCCCCTCGGGCCCCTGGAAGGGCCCCCCTTGCCCAAAGCTCATGCCGCGCATCCTAGACGCCGCGTAATCCGGTTGGGCCAAACCTCCGCCGCCCGTGACAATGCTCCGCATGGGACATCTCGAAGCGGGCCACCTTGAGTACTACCTTCCGGACGGGCGGGTGCTGCTCGGCGATGCCTCGTTCCGGGTGGCCGACGGTGCCGTCGTCGCCCTCGTCGGGGCGAACGGGGCCGGCAAGACCACCCTGCTGCGGCTGCTCGCCGGGGAGCTCCAGCCGCACGGCGGCTCGGTGTCGGTGAGCGGCGGGCTCGGCGTGATGCGCCAGTTCGTCGGCTCGGTGCGCGACGAGCGCACCGTCCGCGACCTGCTGGTCTCCGTCGCGCAGCCCCGTATCCGGGAGGCCGCGCTCGCCGTCGACCGGGCCGAGGAGCGCATCCTCACCGTGGACGACGAGGCCGCGCAGATGGCGTACGCGCAGGCGCTGAGCGACTGGGCGGAGGCGCGCGGGTACGAGGCCGAGACGGTCTGGGACATGTGCACGATGGCCGCGCTCGGCGTCCCGTACGAGAAGGCGCAGTGGCGCGAGGTGCGCACGCTGTCCGGCGGGGAGCAGAAGCGGCTGGTCCTGGAGGCCCTGCTGCGCGGCCCCGACGAGGTGCTGCTCCTGGACGAGCCGGACAACTACCTCGACGTCCCCGGCAAGCGGTGGCTGGAGGAGCGGCTGAAGGAGACCCGTAAGACGGTGCTCTTCGTCTCCCACGACCGGGAGCTGCTGTCCCGGGCCGCGCAGAAGATCGTCAGCGTGGAGCCGGGCCCGGCCGGCAGCGACGTCTGGGTGCACGGCGGCGGCTTCGACACGTACCACCAGGCCCGCAAGGAGCGGTTCGCCCGCTTCGAGGAACTGCTGCGGCGCTGGGAGGAGGAGCACAAGCGGCTGAAGGCGCTCCTGCACCGGCTGCGCCAGCAGGCGGCGATCAGCCCCGACATGGCGAGCCGCTACCACGCCATGCAGACCCGGTTCCGGAAGTTCGAGGAGGCGGGCCCGCCGCCGGAGCCGCCGCGCGAGCAGGACATCCGGATGCGGCTGCGCGGCGGCCGGACCGGGGTGCGGGCGGTGACCTGCCAGAAGCTGGAGCTGACCGGCCTGATGAAACCGTTCGACCTGGAGGTCTTCTACGGGGAACGGGTCGCGGTCCTCGGCTCCAACGGGTCCGGCAAGTCCCACTTCCTGCGGCTGCTGGCGGGCGAGCCCGTCGCGCACACGGGGGAGTGGAAGCTCGGCGCGCGGGTGGTCCCCGGCCACTTCGCGCAGACCCACGCGCACCCGGAGCTGCTGGGCCGCTCGCTGGTCGACATCCTGTGGACCGAGCACGCGAAGGACCGGGGCGGGGCGATGTCCGTGCTGCGCCGGTACGAGCTGGAGCGGCAGGGGGACCAGCCGTTCGAGAAGCTGTCCGGCGGGCAGCAGGCCCGGTTCCAGATCCTGCTCCTGGAGCTGTCCGGCACGACCGCGCTGCTGCTGGACGAGCCGACGGACAACCTGGACCTGGAGTCGGCGGAGGCGCTGCAGGACGGTCTGGAGGCGTACGAGGGCACGGTGCTCGCGGTGACGCACGACCGGTGGTTCGCGAAGAGCTTCGACCGCTACCTGGTCTTCGGCTCGGACGGGGTGGTCCGTGAGACGTCCGAGCCGGTGTGGGACGAGCGGCGGGTCGAGCGGGTGCGGTGAGGGGCGCGTTTTGACCCGTCCGGGCCCGGCCGGGTAGTGTCGACCTTTGTTATGCGTATGGGCTGCGTCCTCGCGGCGCGGAGAGCCCTTGCGCAAGTTCTCTGGAGCAGTTACCAGTGGCTCGCATACGGGCGTCGTCCCGGCATTGTGTGCCCCAGCTGCATGATCGCTTCAGAGGTGTCGTGTGTCTGGACCCCATCCACTGAAGAAGCGAAGGCTACGAAGTGCGTACGTACAGCCCCAAGCCCGGCGATGTGACCCGTCAGTGGCACATCATTGACGCGCAGGACGTCGTCCTGGGCCGTCTCGCCACCACGGCTGCGAACCTCCTGCGAGGCAAGCACAAGGCGATTTACGCCCCCCACATGGACATGGGCGACTTCGTCATCATCATCAACGCCGACAAGGTTCACCTGTCCGGCAACAAGAGGACCCAGAAGATGGCGTACCGCCACTCCGGGTTCCCGGGTGGTCTGCGCTCCGTGCGTTACGACGACCTCCTCGCGAACAACCCCGAGAAGGCCGTCGAGAAGGCCATCAAGGGCATGATCCCCAAGAACTCCCTGGGCCGCCAGATGATCTCGAAGCTGAAGGTCTACGCGGGTGACCAGCACCCGCACGCTGCGCAGCAGCCGGTTCCGTACGAGATCACCCAGGTCGCGCAGTAGTCCCGGCCTCCCCCCAAAGACATAAAGAAAGATCTGAGGAGAATCGTGGCCGAGACCACTGTTGACACCGTCGAGGGCACCGAGGGCGAGGAGACCTTCGCCGAGGTGACCACCTTCGAGTCCGAGGTCCCCGTCGAGGGTGAGTACACCTCCGAGTCGCTCGCCGGCCGCTTCGGCGACCCGCAGCCCGCCGCCGGCCTGGGCCGTCGCAAGAACGCGATCGCCCGCGTCCGGATCGTTCCGGGCACCGGCAAGTGGAAGATCAACGGTCGCACCCTTGAGAGCTACTTCCCGAACAAGGTGCACCAGCAGGAAGTCAACGAGCCCTTCAAGGTGCTCGAGCTCGACGGCCGTTACGACGTCATCGCCCGCATCGCGGGTGGCGGCGTCTCGGGTCAGGCCGGCGCCCTGCGCCTGGGCGTGGCCCGCGCGCTGAACGAGGCGGACGTGGACAACAACCGCGCGACCCTGAAGAAGGCCGGCTTCCTCTCCCGCGACGACCGTGCGGTCGAGCGCAAGAAGGCCGGTCTCAAGAAGGCCCGCAAGGCGCCGCAGTACAGCAAGCGCTAAACCGCCTGCTCATCCGCGTTACATCGTTCGCCCCGGCGGCACCTCTCGTGCTGCCGGGGCGTTCGTTTATCGACATCCTCGGGCATATAACGGCATAAGGCGTTCATAGGCTTGTTGGTTGCGTGATCTGACTTTTGCGTTTCGGAGCACTTTCGGAGGACACCAGTGGGACGACTCTTCGGCACGGACGGCGTGCGCGGTGTCGCCAATGCGGACCTGACGGCCGAGCTCGCGCTCGGCCTCTCGGTGGCCGCGGCACACGTACTGGCCGAGGCGGGCACCTTCGAGGGCCATCGGCCGACGGCCGTGGTGGGCCGTGACCCACGCGCCTCCGGAGAGTTCCTGGAGGCCGCCGTCGTGGCCGGCCTGGCGAGCGCCGGCGTCGACGTGCTGCGCGTCGGCGTGCTGCCGACCCCGGCCGTCGCCTACCTCACCGGCGCCCTGGGCGCCGACATCGGGGTCATGCTCTCGGCCAGCCACAACGCCATGCCGGACAACGGTGTCAAGTTCTTCGCCCGGGGCGGCCACAAGCTCGCCGACGAGCTGGAGGACCGCATCGAGACGGTGTACGAGCAGCACCGCACCGGTGCGCCGTGGAACCGTCCCACCGGCTCCGGCGTCGGCCGCGTCACCGACTACGTGGAGGGCTTCGACCGGTACGTCGCCCACCTCATCGGTGTCCTGCCGAACCGGCTCGACGGTCTGAAGGTCGTCCTGGACGAGGCGCACGGCGCCGCCGCCCGCGTCTCGCCCGAGGCGTTCGCCCGCGCCGGGGCCGAGGTCGTCACGATCGGCGCCGAGCCGGACGGGCTGAACATCAACGACGGCTGCGGCTCCACGCACCTGGCGCTGCTGCGCGCCGCCGTCGTCGAGCACGGCGCGGACCTGGGCATCGCGCACGACGGCGACGCCGACCGCTGCCTGGCCGTGGACGCGGCGGGCGAGGAGGTCGACGGCGATCAGATCCTCGCCGTGCTGGCCCTCGCCATGCGCGAGGCCGGCCAGCTGCGCGGGGACACCGTGGTCGGCACCGTGATGTCGAACCTCGGCTTTAAGCTGGCCATGGAGCGCGAGGGCATCCAGCTCGTCCAGACCGCCGTCGGCGACCGCTACGTCCTGGAGTCCATGAAGGCCGAGGGCTACGCGCTGGGCGGCGAGCAGTCCGGCCACGTCATCGTCCTGGACCACGCCACGACCGGCGACGGCACCCTGACCGGCCTGATGCTCGCGGCCCGGGTCGCCGCGACGGGCCGCTCGCTCGCCGAGCTGGCCGGGGTCATGGAGCGCCTGCCGCAGGTCCTGGTCAACGTCCCGGACGTCGACAAGTCCCGCGTGCACACCTCGCAGGAGGTGGCCGCCGCCGTCGCGGAGGCCGAACGCGAGCTGGGAGCCACCGGCCGGGTGCTGCTGCGCCCCTCGGGCACGGAGCCGCTGGTCCGGGTCATGGTCGAGGCGGCGGACATCGAGCAGGCCCGCACGGTGGCGGGGCAGCTGGCGGACGTCGTGAAGTCGGCGCTGGGCTGACCGGCGCCGGGGTGCCCGGCCCGGCGGCGCCCCGGTCTCACGGCCGGGGCGCCGCCGTGTCCGGGCCCTGCCCGCCGTCCCGGCGTTCGCGCTCCAGCGCGTCGACGATCCGGGCCAGGTCCGCAGGTGCGGCGGCGAGCCGGACCGGTGCGCCGGCGTCGTCCAGCTCGGCGATGTGCCAGTCCCGGGGGACGGTGTCGCCGTCGCTGCCCCGGGCCCGCCGCACGTCCGTGACGGTGAGCCGTTCCGCGGGGATGCGGCGGGCGGCGAAGCGGCCGGGGCCCCGGTGGGGCGTCACGGCCGGCGGGCCGCCGCCGATGACCACATGGGTGCCGAAGTGATTCGGGTTGTACGCGGTGGCCTCCAGGAAACGGGCGGGCAGGAAGTGGTCGCGCCCGTCCGGGGCGGCGGCCTCGGCCTCGCCCGGGGGCCGGACGCGGGTGGCGCGCCAGGCGAGGCCGAGCCCGGCCGCGGTGACCGCCGTGCCCGCCGCCGCCCAGGCCACCCTGCCCGGTGAGCCCAGCGGGTCCGTGGAGTGCAGGTAGACCAGGGGCACCAGCCACAGGGCCGTCGCGCCGAGCGCGTACGCGAACGGCAGGGCGGAGGGCAGCAGCTCGTCGTCCCGCAGTCCGCGCCCGCGCCCCCGGACCAGCAGCCGGGCCCCCGCGTACCCCGCCCCCAGCAGGCAGAGCGCGGAGAAGGCGGCGAGTTCCCCGGGGCTGATGAGGTGGTCGTGCCAGACCCGGTGCTCGCCGGTGACCGTCCTGGCCGAGCCGTGCCAGAAGACCAGCTCCACCTTCTCCCCGGCGCGGAACGCGGCCGCGTCGTCCCGGGAGACCCCGAGCCGGTGGACCGGCCGGTCGTCGGTGAAGTAGAGCCAGCTGGTGCCCCTGCCCTGGTTGACGTCGGTCCGCTCGATCACCCCGTCGAAGGTGGTCAGGCAGTCGCGGCGCTCGGCGGCCGGGGTGGCGGCGGTGCAGGGCACGGCCGCCCGCCACGCCCGCTGCTCCGCCGCGGCGTCCGCCACATAGGACGCGGCCACGGCCGAGGCGGCGAGCAGCACTACGCACAGGAGCCACGCGGCGACCGGCCGGCGCCCCGCCGACCGGTAGGTGATGACGGGCGCCCGGTCGGACGCCGGGGCCCCGTGACGGCGGTGCAGCGCGCGCAGCGCCCTCAGGTCCGCGTCGAACGCCGCAGCGTCGTTCCCGCTCACCGGCAGGGGCGGCAGCCACGCCCGCCCGTCGTCCAGCAGCACGCTGACGCGGTGGATGTCCTGGTTCCGCCCGGGCTGCACGTACCGGCGCAGATCCACGATCCGGGACCACGGCACCGCACGGCGGCGCAGCAGGGTCCGGGAGCGCAGCCCGTACGCGTCCGCGGTGAGCCGCGCGGTGGCCGCGTACAGGAAGTACAGCCCCGCCACGGCGACCACGAGCCCCATGATGAACCACGGATCGGCCTCGTCCAGGCGCCCCGCGCGCAGCGCGGCCACGACCGCTCCGGCGGCACCCGCCCCGGCGCCCCACCACATCACGCGCCGTCCAGGAACGCGGCAGATCACTTCCCCGATGTCGGCCATGGCCGAAGACTGCCATCGGCGCGCCGCCGGATGCGTGTGGGGGTTACGGAAGTCTCGGCGGCCCTCACCTTGCCGGTCCGTCGCCTGCCGTGTCCTTCGCCGCCGGAGGCTCCTGGGCGCGCTGGCGGCGCTGGGCCGCGTGCCACAGCGCCTTCTGCGTGATCAGCGTCAGCGTGCCGGCGACGACGATGCCGCCGAGGTTCTCCATGAGCTGGCGCGCCGAGCCGGACATCTGGGTGTAGTCGCTGTAACTGAAGGCCACCGCCGCGTTGGCGGCGGCCGGCACGGTCGTCACCGAGATGGCGACGCCGATCAGCGCGCCCGACTTCGCCGAGGTGAGCGAGAGCGTCCCGGCGATGCCCGCGAGGAACGCGACGACGAACGACAGCCAGTCCGGCTGCCAGACGAACGAGGTGTTGGGCCGGTCGGCCTCGATCATGCTCTCCTCGAACAGCCCGAGCAGGTCCATCAGCCAGGAGAAGCCGGCGGTCAGCGCCATGGCCGCCGCGAAACCGCCGACCAGCGCCCACAGCGAGCGCCACACGAGGTGCGGGGCGCGCTGCACCAGCGCCGTAGAGATCCCGGCCAGCGGCCCGAACTCCGGGCCCACCGCCATCGCGCCCACGATGAGGATCGCGTTGTCGAGCATCACACCGCAGGCCGCGAGCATCGTGGCGACGGCGAGGAACGCCAGATAGGTGACGCTGAACGTGGACTCCTCGTGGGTCGCCTCGGAGAGCTCCTCCCACAGCACCGCGTCCGCGCCCTCGCCGGGTGCCGCCTCCTCGGCCCGGTCGGCGCAGGCGGAGAGCGTGAGGTCCAGGCCGTTCACGGTGATCGCCCCGAACCGGTCGACCCCCAGCCGCCGCAGCGCCCCGATCAGCTCGTCGCCCGCCTCGCGCGCCACGTCGCACAGCACCATGTCGCCGGCCGGGTCGCGGGCCACGCCCGGCAGCACCGCGAGGTGGGCGGTGCCGGCCGTCCGCTCCAGCAGGTTCGTCACCTCGTCCGTGCGGTCGGCGGGCACGATCAGGCGTAGGTGCAGCACGGCGCGGGCCCTCCGAGGTCAGAGCTTGCGCAGTGACAGCCGCTGCACCTTGTGGTCGGGCCCCTTGCGCAGCACCAGCGTGGCACGTCCACGGGTCGGCGCCACGTTTTCCACGAGGTTCGGCCGGTTGATGGTGCGCCACATGGTGGCCGCGTACTCCATCGCCTCGGCCTCGGAGACCTGGGTGTACTTGCGGAAGTACGAGGACGGGTCCTGGAACGCCGTCTCGCGCAGCTTCCGGAACCGGTTGAGGTACCAGGTCTCGATGTCCTCCGGCCGGGCGTCCACGTACACGCTGAAGTCGAAGTAGTCGGCGAGCCCCACCCTGGTGCGTCCGTCCTTGCCGGGCAGGGCGGGCTGGAGGACGTTCAGCCCCTCCACGATGAGGATGTCCGGACGGCGCACGGTGAGCCGTTCGCCGGGCACGATGTCGTAGATCAGGTGCGAGTAGACCGGGGCGGTGACCTCGTCCTTGCCGGCCTTGATGTCGGCGACGAACCGGGTGAGGGCGCGCCGGTCGTACGACTCCGGGAACCCCTTGCGCGACATCAGGCCGCGCGCGTGGAGCTCCTTCATCGGCAGCAGGAATCCGTCGGTGGTGACCAGCTCGACCCGGGGGTGCTCCGGCCAGCGGGCCAGCAGGGCCCGGAGGATGCGCGCGGTGGTGGACTTGCCCACGGCGACGCTGCCCGCGACCCCTATGACGAACGGGGTGCCGCGCTGTGCGCCCTGCCCGTTGCCCGCGTCCCCGAGGAAGGTGTTGAGCGCGCCGCGCAGCCCGGAGGTGGCCTGCACGTACAGGTTCAGCAACCGCGACAGCGGCAGGTAGACGTCCCGCACCTCGTCGAGATCGATGACGTCGCCGAGCCCGCGCAGCCGCTCCACCTCTTCGGCGGTCAGCGGCAGCGGGGTCTTGTCGCGCAGCGCGCTCCACTCCGCCCGGGAGAGGTCGACGTACGGCGTCGCCGCGTGCTCGGCGCGCCGGGGGCTCCGTGCGGGTGAGGTGATCACGTATTCATTGTTGCGGCAGTCGTACGGGAGTGGGGGGTGGGCTCGGTCACGTGGGGGAGCGGCCCCACCGGTGCGGGGCCGCTGCCGGTCGGCCTGCCCGGCTTCTTCTGGGTGGCGGGTTCAGCAATCCGGAAGAAGGCAGAACGGGTGGTCTGACAGCAGTCTCTTCGCACACGTATGTCTCGTCGAAGGGGCCTCGTATGGATCACTCAGGAATGTCAGGGATGCCCGGGATGGGGTCCACCGCATCGACGGTGGACACCCTGGGCGCCGTCCTGTTCACCGGCTGGGCCGTCGCGATGTGGGCTGCCGTCGTGGTGCTCGCGGTCGGCAACCGGCGGGCGGTGCGGCCGTGGCTGTACAAGGTCGCCGTGGCGCTCATCGGGATCGGTGTGATCGGCCAGATCGGTCACTTCCAGGAGCACGTCGCCCAGGCCGCGTACTGGATCGCGCACCCCTACGACCCGGCCTGGATGACCCCGTGGGGCAACAGCTTCTCCCGCGGGTTCGGGCAGCTCGATCCGAGCAAGCCGTCGCTGGGGATGGAGATCCTGCACCTGATCGGGAACTTCATCTTCCTCGCCGGCCTGGTCGGCATCGTGCAGATCACGCACCGGGTCGCCGGGCAGCTGAAGTCGCGCAAGTGGGCCCGGATGGGTGTCTGGATGCAGGGCATCCACGGCCTGGAGCACATCGTGCTGACCGCCTCCGTCGCACTGGGCGCGAGCCGGGCCATCGGTCTGTCGACCTGGTTCGGCGCCATCGAGGCCGGCCCGGCGCTGGCGACGTACCGGGTCTGGTGGCACTTCGTGGCCAACGCGGTGGGCACGGCCATCCTCGCGATCGCCGTCTACCACCTCTGGAAGGAGAAGCGGGCGGTCAAGGACAGCTTCGTCCCCGCCGAGCACACCGGGGCCGCGCCCGCCCCGGCCGGTGACGACCCCGCGCGCAGCCTCGAACCGGCGGGGCGCCCCTGACCGTGGCTCCTCGCACTCCCCCCGTACGGAACAGAGCCGGCCGGGCACCCCGAAGGGTGTCCGGCCGGTCGTGCGTGCGGGACGGGTCAGTCCGTGCCGGACTCCATCGCCGCGCGGTCCAGCATCTCGTCCTGGTCCGAGACCTCGCCGCGCGAGGCGATGGCCTCGGCGCCGCCCTCGGGGAGCCGGCCGATCAGGCCGGTGGCGGCGGCCTGGGCCGCGCCGATGGCCGGGTTCGCGGTGCCGATCATGCCGAGGCCCGCGTACTGCTCCAGCTTGGCGCGGGAGTCCGCGATGTCCAGGTTCCGCATGGTGAGCTGACCGATGCGGTCGACCGGGCCGAACGCAGAGTCCTCGGTGCGCTCCATGGACAGCTTGTCCGGGTGGTAGCTGAAGGCCGGGCCCGTGGTGTCGAGGATCGAGTAATCCTCGCCGCGCCGCAGCCGCAGGGTGACCTCGCCGGTGACGGCGGTGCCGACCCAGCGCTGGATCGACTCGCGGACCATCAGCGCCTGCGGGTCCAGCCAGCGGCCCTCGTACATCAGACGGCCGAGGCGGCGGCCCTCGTTGTGGTACTGGGCGAGGGTGTCCTCGTTGTGGATGGCGTTGACCAGGCGCTCGTACGCGGCGTGCAGCAGGGCCATGCCGGGGGCCTCGTAGATGCCCCGGCTCTTGGCCTCGATGATCCGGTTCTCGATCTGGTCGGACATGCCCAGGCCGTGCCGGCCGCCGATGGCGTTCGCCTTCAGGACCAGGTCCACGGCGGTGTCGAACTTCTCGCCGTTGATCGTGACCGGCCGGCCCTGGTCGAAGCCGATCGTGACGTCCTCGGTCTCGATCTCGACCGACGGGTCCCAGAACCGCACGCCCATGATCGGCTCGACGGTCTCCACACCGGTGTTCAGGTGCTCCAGCGTCTTGGCCTCGTGGGTGGCACCCCAGATGTTGGCGTCGGTGGAGTACGCCTTCTCGGTGCTGTCCCGGTAGGGCAGGCCGTGGGCGACCAGCCACTCCGACATCTCCTTGCGGCCGCCGAGCTCCGTCACGAACTCGGCGTCCAGCCAGGGCTTGTAGATGCGCAGGTGCGGGTTGGCCAGCAGGCCGTAGCGGTAGAACCGCTCGATGTCGTTGCCCTTGAACGTGGAGCCGTCGCCCCAGATCTGGACGTCGTCCTCCAGCATCGCCCGGACCAGGAGCGTGCCGGTGACCGCGCGGCCCAGCGGCGTCGTGTTGAAGTACGCCCGGCCGCCGGAGCGGATGTGGAACGCCCCGCACGTCAGCGCGGCCAGGCCCTCCTCGACGAGCGCGGCGCGGCAGTCGACCAGGCGGGCGAGCTCGGCGCCGTACGTCTTGGCGCGGCCCGGGACCGACGCGATGTCGGGCTCGTCGTACTGGCCGATGTCGGCGGTGTAGGTGCACGGGACGGCACCCTTGTCGCGCATCCACGCGACCGCGACCGAGGTGTCGAGGCCGCCCGAGAAGGCGATGCCGACGCGTTCGCCGGTGGGCAGGGAGGTGAGGACCTTGGACATAGGAAGATTATGCATCATCTCGCATGATCATGCAACGTCCTGCCTCCCCGCACGGTCCGGCGGGCTACTTCCGCCAGAACAGGTGGTGCGTCATCCCACTCGGGCTCGGCACGACGTCCAGGTGGAACCGGTCGCGCAGCTCGTCCGGCGAGTCCCACAGCCGCAGGCCCGAGCCCAGCTTCTGCGGCGCCACCGCGATGTGCAGGGTGTCGACCAGGTCGGCGTCCAGGAATTCCCGCACGGTCGTCACCCCGCCGCCGAGGCGCACGTCCTTGCCCCGGGCGGCCTCCCGGGCCCGGGCCAGGACCTCGGCGGGCTCGCCGGCCACGAAGTGGAACGTGGTGTCCGACAGCGTGAAGGAGGGGCGCTCGTGGTGCGTGAGGACGAACACCGGCGTGTGGAACGGCGGCTCGTCACCCCACCAGCCCTGCCACGCGTGGTCCTCCCACGGCCCGCGCTGCGGACCGAACTTGTTGCGGCCCATGATCTCGGCGCCGATGTTGTGCGAGAAGTCCCGCGTCATGTAGTCGTCCAGGCCCCGGCTCCCGCCCGGGTCGGTCCGGTTCGGCCAGCTCGCCGTCGCCCCGGCCCAGGAGAACAGCTGCCCCGGGTCGACATGGCCGAAGGGCCGCTCCAGGGTCTGGTTCTCCCCGCACGCGACGCCGTCGGCGGAGACGGTGAAGTTCTGGACCTTCAGCAGTTGAGCCATCAGTGCTCTTCTCCCGGTAGTGGGTGGCAACGCAAGGGGAGACTCCCCGGACGGCCCGGACTCATCGCCGTACACCGTTCCGATGGTCCGCTACCCGCGGAACGGCTGGTACGTCAGCTGCTTCACCCGGCGCAGCAGCGGCATCGACTCCACGTGCTCGACGCCGTCCAGGTCGCCCAGGCGCTCGCTCAGGTAGCGGTAGAGGTGGGCCGGGTCGCGGGTGATCACGACCGCCATCAGGTTGGACGGGCCCGTGGTGGCCGCCGCGTACGCCACCTCCCGGTCCGCGGCCAGGGCCGTGCCCACCGCGTGCAGGGCGCGGGGCGCGGCGGTGACGTACAGCATGCCCGGGTTGCGGTAGCCGAGGTGGTCGGAGTCGAACTCCACGTCCACGTACAGCGCCCCCGAGGCCACCAGCCGGGCCATCCGGCGCCGGACCGCCGATTCGGAGAGGCCGGTCGCCCGCTGGAGTTCCGGGTACGTGGCCCGGCCGTCCCGTTCCAGCGCGGCGACCAGCGGCTCGTCGTCGGCGGTGATGACGGCCGGGCCGGGCGGGGCGGAGGCGGGAACCGGGGTGAGCGCGGCGGCCTCCTCCGGCGTCAGCGCCCCGCTCTTGTGCAGCCAGCCGGCCGGGCCCCCATAGAACCGGTGCAGCAGCTGGTGCGCGCGGATGTCCACGATGTGCGGGGTGCGCGGCAGCTTGCCGATGAGCAGGTCGTCCGCGTCGTTCCGGCTGCGCACGTTGACCGTGCACGTCACCTCCGTACCGCCCGAGGTGAGCCCGATCCACGACGTGTCGGGCCGCTTGGCCAGGGCCTCCGCGATCGGCATCGCGCCCTCCGGCGCGCACCGCACCCGCAGCAGCCAGTGCTCGAACGACTCCTCGGAGGCCGCGCACCGCACGCCCAACACCCGCAGTCCCGCCTCCGCGCGCAGGGAGCGGAAGCGGCGCGCGACCGTCTGGTCGGAGACGCCGAGGACGGCCGCGATCCGGCTGAAGGGCGCGCGGGCGTCCAGCTCCAGCGCGTGCAGGATGCGCAGGTCCAGGGCGTCGCCCCGGATGGGGGATTCCACTGTAAAAGGCCCCTTCCCTGTCGGATTCCGCCGCCGGGGAGCCAGTGGCTGGGGATTCCGGACGCGGTCGTCCGATCGTACGGGGGTGGCCGCCGGTCACGGGGAACCCATTCGGGAGAAGGACAAGGACATGCGTAAGTGGGGGCCGCTGACCGCGGTCTGTCTGGGGACGTTCATGCTGCTGCTGGACGTCACGATCGTCATCGTGGCACTGCCCGACATGGCGAAGGCGCTCGACGCCTCGCTCTCCGATCTGCAATGGGTCATCGACGGCTACGCCCTCGCGCTGGCCGCCCTGCTCCTCGGCACGGGCGCGGCGGCCGACCGGCTCGGCCGGCGCCGGGTCCACGTCGTCGGCGTCGTGCTGTTCGCCGCCGCCTCGCTGGCCTGCGGGCTCGCCCCGTCGCCGGCCCTGCTGGTGGCGGCGCGCGGGGTCCAGGGCGTGGGGGCCGCCGCGATGTTCGCGACGACGCTGCCGCTGCTGGCCTCGGTGTACCGGGGCAAGGACCGGTCCGTGGCGCTCGGCCTCTGGGGCGCGGTGGCCGGGGGAGCCGCCGCGATCGGGCCCGTGGTCGGCGGGCTGCTCGCCGAGGGGCCCGGCTGGCGGTGGATCTTCTTCGTCAACCTCCCCGTGAGCGTCGCCGCGATCTGGCTCACCCTGCGGACCGTGCCCGAGTCGCACGGGGCGCGGGACCGGCGCACCGACTGGGCGGGGACCGTCGCCTTCGCGGTGTTCGCCGGGGCGGCGACGTACGCCGTCGTGCGGGCGGGCGGCGTCGGCTGGGGGTCCGGGCAGACGCTCGCCACGTTCGGGATCGCCGCGCTCGCCCTGCTCTGCTTCGTCCTCGTGGAACTGCGCGTCGCGCACCCGCTGCTCGACCTCTCGCTGTTCCGCACCTCCGCGTTCACCGGGGTGATGGCCGGGGCGCTCGCCTTCAACATGGCGGCCTTCGGCGTGCTGCCGTACACCTCGATCTGGTTGCAGACGGTGCTCGGACTCAGCCCGGTCCAGGGCGGCCTGGCGGTCCTGCCGCTCGCGGCCACCTCGTTCGTGGTCGCCGCGGCCGGCGGCCGGCTGCTGCACGGGGTGCGGCCGCGGTTCACCATCGGCGTCGGACTCGCCCTCATCGGCGCCGGCACCCTCGCCCAGGCGGTCCTGGGCGCGGGCTCCTCCTGGCCCGCCCTGATCCCGGGCCTGGCGCTCGCGGGCATCGGTACGGGGCTGGTCTCGCCGGCCATCGCGGGCGCGGCGCTCGCCGCGGTCCCGCCGGAGCGGGCCGGTATGGCGGGCGGCGCGGTCAACACCTTCCGCCAGCTCGGTTACGCCTTCGGGGTCGCCGTGCTCGGGACGGTGCTGACCTCCCGGATGGCGGACAGCCTGGGCGACGGGGAGTCCCACGCCCTGGCGGGCGGCGGCGCGGCGGGGCTGCGGGCCGCCGGGGTGCCGGAGCACGCGCTGCGGACGGCGTTCGCCTCGGGGCTCAACACGGCCGCGGTGGTGGCCGGTGCGGTGGGGATCGTCGCGGGCGCGGCGGTGCTGCTGCTGGTGAAGGGGGAGCGGCCCGCGACCGCGGCCGAGGTGCGGGAACCCGTTCCGGTACGCGCCGGGTAGCGCTCCGGTCGGCTTGAAATGGGGGTTACTTCTGCGACTATGCGAAGAACAGGGGCTGGTGACCAGGAAGGGACCACTATGTGCGGAATCGTGGGTTACGTCGGCGGGCAGTCGGCGCAGGACGTCGTCGTCGCGGGCCTCAAGCGGCTGGAGTACCGGGGCTACGACTCCGCCGGGATCGCCGTCCTCGCCGACGGCGGGCTCGCCGCCGCCAAGAAGGCCGGGAAGCTGGTCAACCTGGAGAAGTCGCTGAGCGAGCAACCGCTCCCGGCCGGCACCGCCGGAATCGGCCACACCCGCTGGGCCACCCACGGCGGACCCACGGACGCCAACGCCCACCCCCACCTGGACAACGCCGGCCGCGTCGCCGTCGTCCACAACGGGATCATCGAGAACTTCGCCGCCCTGCGCGCCGAACTCGGCGAGCGCGGCCACGACCTGCTCTCCGAGACCGACACCGAGACCGTCGCCCACCTCCTCGCCGAGGCGTACAGCCAGAGCGGGGAGCCGGCGGAGGCCATGCGCCAGGTGTGCCGCCGCCTCGAAGGGGCGTTCACCCTGGTCGCGGTCTTCGCGGACGCGCCGGACGTGGTGGTCGGCGCCCGGCGCAACTCCCCGCTCGTCGTGGGGCTCGGGGACGACGAGTCCTTCCTCGCCTCCGACGTCGCCGCGTTCATCGAGCACACCCGGTCCGCGATCGAACTCGGCCAGGACCAGGTCGTGGAGCTGCGCCGGGACGGCGTCCTCGTCACCGGCTTCGACGGCCGGCCCGCCGAGGTGCGCGAGTACCACGTGGACTGGGACGCCTCGGCCGCGGAGAAGGGCGGGTACGCCTCCTTCATGCTCAAGGAGATCGCGGAGCAGCCGAAGGCGGTCACCGACACCCTCCTCGGCCGCATCGACCCCGAGGGCACCCTCCACCTGGACGAGGTCCGCATCACGCGCGGCGAGCTGCGCGAGGTCGACAAGGTGGTGATCGTCGCCTGCGGCACCGCGTACCACGCCGGGATGATCGCCAAGTACGCCATCGAGCACTGGACCCGCATCCCCTGCGAGACCGAGCTGGCCAGCGAGTTCCGCTACCGCGACCCGATCCTGGACCCGCACACCCTGGTCGTCGCCATCTCGCAGTCCGGCGAGACCATGGACACCCTGATGGCCCTGCGGCACGCCCGCGAGCAGGGCGCGAAGGTGCTCGCCATCTGCAACACCAACGGCTCCACCATCCCCCGCGAGTCCGACGCCGTCCTCTACACCCATGCCGGGCCCGAGGTCGCCGTCGCCTCCACCAAGGCGTTCCTCACCCAGCTCGTCGCCTGCTACCTCGTCGCCCTCTACCTGGGCCAGGTGCGCGGCGCCAAGTGGGGCGACGAGATCCGGACCGTCATCCGGCAGCTCTCCGAGATCAGCGGCTCGGTCGGACGGGTCCTGGAGACCATGGGCCCGGTCCGGGAGCTGGCCCGTTCCCTCGCCTCCCACGACACCGTGCTCTTCCTCGGCCGCCACGTCGGCTACCCGGTCGCCCTGGAAGGCGCGCTGAAGCTCAAGGAACTCGCGTACATGCACGCCGAGGGGTTCGCCGCCGGCGAGCTGAAGCACGGGCCGATCGCGCTCATCGAGGACGGGCTGCCCGTCGTCGTCGTGGTCCCGTCCCCGGCCGGGCGGTCCGTGCTGCACGGCAAGATCGTGTCGAACATCCAGGAGATCCGGGCCCGGGGCGCCCGCACGGTCGTCATCGCCGAGGAGGGCGACGACGAGGTCGTCCCGTACGCCGACCACCTCATCCGCATCCCCGCAACGCCTACGCTGCTTCAGCCGCTGGTCGCCACCGTGCCGTTGCAGGTCTTCGCCTGCGAACTCGCGACGGCCCGGGGCAACGAGGTGGACCAGCCGCGCAACCTGGCGAAGTCCGTCACCGTGGAGTGAGCCGAGACGAGCAGTGAGGGTGGGTACGTGATCATCGGGGTCGGGATCGACGTGGCGGAGATCGAGCGGTTCGACGCGGCACTGGAGCGTACGCCGCAGCTCGCTTCGCGGCTGTTCGTGGATGCGGAGCTGCTGCTGCCGAGCGGGGAGCGGCGCGGGATCGCCTCGCTGGCCGCCCGGTTCGCCGCGAAGGAGGCCCTGGCGAAGGCGCTCGGCGCGCCGGGTGGGCTGCTCTGGACGGACGCCGAGGTGTACGTCGAGGAGAGCGGGCAGCCGCGGCTGCGGGTGCGCGGCACGGTGGCGGCTTGCGCCGCGGAGTTGGGGGTCCGGAGCTGGCATGTGTCGCTCAGCCATGACGCGGGGGTGGCGTCCGCGGTGGTGATCGCGGAGGGCTAGGGGCGCGGGGGTCCCGGGTGGCCTCGGGTGCTCCGGCGGGCCGGTTCCGTCCTCAATCGCCGGACGGGCTTGGTTTCGGCCGGTCGCCGTCGTGACTGTTCGCTGGACGGGCTTGGTTGCGGGTGGTCGCCGTCGTGACTGTTCGCCGGGCGGGCTTGGTTTCGGCCGGCCGCCGGGAAGCCTGCGGGGGGCGCTCGATCTGCGTACGTTGGAAGGCATGCGTACCGCCTACAGCGTCGACACCGTACGGGCCGCCGAAGCGGCACTCATGGCACGGCTTCCCGAAGGGGCGCTGATGCAGCGCGCCGCCGCCGGGCTCGCCGCCGCCTGCGCCGATCTGCTGCGCCGGGCCGGCCGGGTCTACGGCTCCCGCGTCGTCCTCCTCGTCGGCACCGGCGCCAACGGCGGCGACGCCCTGTACGCCGGGGCCCGGCTCGCCCGGCGCGGCGCGGGCGTGGTCGCCGTGCGGGTCACCCCGGGCCGGGCCCACGAGGGCGGCAGCGCGGCCCTGCTCGCGGCGGGCGGACGCGTGGTGGACGGCGCGCAGAGCACCGCCCACGCGGACTGGGCCGGGCGCATCGACCTCGTCGTGGACGCCATCACCGGCATCGGCGGACGCGGCGGGCTGCGCCCCGAGGCCGCCGAACTGGTCCGGAAGTACACCGCGCACGGCGCGCCCGTCGTCGCCGTCGACCTGCCCAGCGGGGTCGAGGCGGACACCGGCGAGGTGACCGGCGACGCGGTGCGCGCGGACGCCACCGTCACCTTCGGCGCGTACAAGCCGGCGCTGCTCGTGGACCCGGCCGCCGAACGGGCCGGGGCGCTGCGCCTCGTGGACATCGGGCTCGGACCGGAGCTCCCCGGGGTGCCCGACCTGGAAGCCCTTCAGTACGCGGACGTGGCCGCGCTGCTGCCCGTGCCGGCCGCCGAGAGCGACAAGTACCGGCGCGGTGTCGTCGGCATCGCCGCCGGCTCGACGCGCTACCCGGGGGCCGCCGTGCTCGCCGTCTCGGGGGCGCTGCGCGCCGGGGCGGGGGCCGTGCGCTACGCGGGCCCCGGCGGCGAGGCGGTCATCGCCCGGCATCCGGAGACCCTGGTCCACGCGGGCCGCCCCTCGGAGGCCGGACGGGTGCAGGCGTGGGTCGTCGGCCCCGGGCTCGGCGACGGCACCGAGGCCGTGGCGGCCGTCTCCGACGTGCTGGCCACCGAGGTGCCGGTGCTGGTCGACGCGGACGGGCTGCGGCTCCTCGACCCGGACGTGGTGCGGGCCCGTACCACGCCCACCGTCCTCACCCCGCACGCCGGGGAGGCCGCCGCGCTGCTCGGCGTGGCGCGCGAGGAGATCGAGGCGGGGCGGCTCGCCGCCGTACGGGAGCTGGCCGCACGGTTCGGCGCCACGGTGCTGCTCAAGGGGTCGACCACCCTCGTCGCGACGGACGCCCCGCACACCCCGGTCCGGGTCAACCCGACCGGCACCCCGTGGCTGGCCACCGCCGGCAGCGGCGACGTGCTCTCCGGCCTCACCGGGTCCCTGCTCGCCGCCGGACTCGCCCCGCTCGACGCCGCCTCCGCCGGGGCCTACCTGCACGGGCTCGCCGCCCGCCGCGCCGCCGACGGCTCCCCGCTCGCCGCGATGGACGTCGCCGACGCGATCCCCGGAGCGTGGCGGGACATCCGCGCCTGAGCGAAGCTGAGGAGAACCGGGAACGACCGCGGAGGAGAGGTGACCGGCCGTGAGCAGCAGCGGTGACGTGCGCGTACGCCGGGTGTACGACGGGGCGGAGGAGGGCGACGGCACCCGCGTCCTGGTGGACCGGCTGTGGCCGCGCGGGGTGTCCAAGGAGAAGGCCGCGATCGACCGCTGGCTCAAGGACCTCACCCCGTCCGACGAGCTGCGCTCCTGGTACCACGAGGACCGCTCCGACACGCGCTACGACGCCTTCGTCGAGCGCTACCGGGCCGAACTCGCCGGTCCGGCGGAGTCGGCGGCCGTCGACGAGCTGGCCGGGCTGGTCCGCGAGGGCGGCCCGGTGACGCTCGTGACGGCCGTCAAGGACGTCGAGCACAGCCACGTACCGGTCCTCGCCGACCACCTGGAACACGAGCTGCGCCACCGCTGACGCGCCCCGCCGGACCGGCCCGTGCGGGCGGCAATGAGAAACTGGGCGCGATATGAACGAGACAGCGTCCTTGCGAGCCCGTGCCGAGATCGACCTCGCCGCACTCCGCGCCAACGTGCGCGTCCTGCGTGCCCGGGCGGCCGGGGCGCACCTCATGGCCGTGGTCAAGGCCGACGCCTACGGGCACGGCGCGGTCCCCTGCGCGCGCGCCGCGCGGGAGGCGGGCGCCGCCTGGCTGGGCACCGCGACCCCGCAGGAGGCCCTGGCCCTGCGCGCCGCCGGGCTCGACGGGCGGATGCTGTGCTGGCTCTGGACGCCGGGCGGGCCCTGGCGCGAGGCGATCGAGGCCGACGTCGACGTGTCGGTCAGCGGGATGTGGGCGCTGGACGAGGTCACCGAGGCCGCCGCGGCGGCCGGCCGGCCCGCCCGTATCCACCTCAAGGCCGACACCGGGCTCGGCCGGGCCGGCTGCCAGCCCGCCGACTGGCCCGGACTGGTCGCCGCCGCCCGCACCGCCGAGCGCGCGGGCACCGTCCGGGTCACCGGCCTCTGGTCCCACTTCGCCTGCGCCGACGAGCCGGGCCACCCCTCGATCGCCGCCCAGCTGGACACCTTCCGCGACATGGTGGCGTACGCCGAGAAGGCCGGCGTCGAGCCCGAGGTGCGGCACATCGCCAACTCGCCGGCGACCCTGACCGTCCCCGAGTCCCACTTCGACCTGGTGCGGACCGGCATCGCCATGTACGGCATCTCGCCCAGCCCCGAGCTGGGCACCCCCGCCGACTTCGGGCTGCGCCCGGTGATGACGCTCGCCGCGTCCGTCGCCCTGGTCAAGCGGGTCCCGGCCGGCCACGGCATCAGCTACGGCCACCACTACACGACACCCCGCGAGACCACCCTCGCCCTGGTGCCCCTCGGTTACGCCGACGGCATCCCGCGCCACGCGTCCGGCCGGGGCCCGGTCCTGGTCGGCGGGGTGCGGCGGACGGTCGCGGGCCGGGTCGCCATGGACCAGTTCGTCGTGGACCTGGACGGCGACGAGGTGGCGGCGGGCAGCGAGGCGGTGCTGTTCGGGCCCGGCGACCGGGGCGAGCCGAGCGCCGAGGACTGGGCGGAGGCCGCCGGCACCATCGGGTACGAGATCGTCACCCGGATCGGCGCCCGGGTGGAGCGCGTCCACCTGGGCGCCACGACCGACTGACACGACCCACGGACACGACCGACGGACACGACCCACGGACACGACCCACGAGGAGCGGGCACGGGTGAGCGACATCAGCACGGGTGACGTGGTGGCGACGGCGGCCGCCTCGGGGACCGGCTGGCGCCGGGCGGGCATCGCCGGCGCCGCCATAGGCGTGCTCGCCGCCGGGGCCGCGGCCGGGGTCGCCGTGGAGCGGCTGACCGTCGGCCGGGGCATGCGCAAGCGCGCCCGCCTCGCCCTGGACGCCACCGGCCCGTACGGCGCGCTGCGCGGGACGCCCGGCCGGGCCACCGCCGACGACGGCACCGAGCTGTACTACGAGGTGGACGAGGTCGACGCCCCGGAGGACCCCGGCTCCTCGGGCTCCCGCCGGCGGCGGCTCTTCGGACGCAAGGAGCCCGCCCCCGTCACCGTCGTCTTCAGCCACGGCTACTGCCTCGGCCAGGACTCCTGGCACTTCCAGCGCGCCGCCCTGCGCGGCATCGTGCGCACCGTCCACTGGGACCAGCGCAGCCACGGCCGCTCCGAGCGCGGACGCGCCCAGGCCCGCGCGGAGGGCGGGGTGCCCGTCGGCATCGACCAGCTCGGCCGCGACCTCAAGGCCGTCGTCGACGCCGCGGCGCCCGAGGGCCCGCTCGTCCTCGTCGGCCACTCCATGGGCGGCATGACGATCATGGCCCTCGCCGAGCAGTACCCGGAGCTGCTCCGCGACCGGGTCGCCGCCGTCGCCTTCGTCGGTACGTCGAGCGGCCGGCTCAACGAGGTGAGCTTCGGGCTGCCGGTGATGGGCGTCAACGCCGTGCGCCGCGTGCTCCCGGGGGTGCTGCGGGCGCTCGGCTCGCAGGCGGAGCTGGTGGAGCGGGGGCGCCGGGCGACCGCCGACCTGTTCGCCGGACTGGTCAAGCGGTACTCCTTCGGCTCCCGGGACGTGGACCCGGCCGTCGCGCGGTTTGCGGAACGCCTCATCGAGTCCACCCCGATCGACGTGGTCGCCGAGTTCTACCCCGCCTTCGCGGAGCACGACAAGAGCGCGGCCCTGCCCCTCTTCCGCGACCTCCCGGTCCTCATCCTGGCCGGTGACAAGGACCTCGTGACGCCCAGCTCGCACAGCGAGGCCATCGCGGACCTGCTGCCCGACGCGGAACTCGTCATCGTCCCGGACGCCGGGCACCTGGTGATGCTGGAGCACCCCGAGACGGTGACCGACCGGCTCGCGGACCTGCTGGTGCGGGCCGGAGCCGTACCGGAGTCCTCTAACGTTGGCGGGCATGGAACCGCAGAACAGCCCGGCGGCCACTGAGGCCGCCGCGTACGGACACGTCCCCGGCGCCGTCAGCGTGCGCCTCGCTGTCGACTCCCCCGAACAGATGCAGGCCCTGGGCCGCCGGCTCGCCGCCACGCTGCGCCCCGGCGACCTCGTGATGCTCACCGGCGAGCTGGGGGCCGGCAAGACGACCCTGACCCGGGGGCTCGGCGAGGGCCTGGGGGTGCGGGGCGCGGTGACGTCCCCCACGTTCGTGATCGCCCGTGTCCATCCGCCGCTGTCCGGCGGGCCCGCGCTGGTCCACGTCGACGCGTACCGGCTGGGCGGCGGTCTCGACGAGATGGAGGACCTGGACCTCGACGTGTCGCTGCCGGAGTCCGTGGTGGTCGTGGAGTGGGGCGACGGCAAGGTCGAGGAGCTCTCGGACGACCGGCTCCAGGTGTTCATCGACCGTGCGGTGGGGGACACCGACGACGAGCGGCGCACGGTGACCCTGGTGGGCGTGGGGGCGCGCTGGGCGGGGCTGCGGAACGAGTCCTGGGCGCCCTGGGCCTGACCGGCCGCGGTTTCCGACGCGGTGTCGGCAAAATGTTGCGCGGGACGGGGCGGGCGTGGTGACATGGAGGACGAGAGCGGAGTTAGGTCTACCTAACCACGCCTTCCACCGGAGCCGGAGCCCCAGGAGGCGCCATGCCGACATCCGACCGCGAACCGGACCCGCCGCGAGCGGCGGTACCGATGAGCACCCTGCTGGCCGCGAACGCGGCGGCCACCGCGGTATCGACACCCCCGTCACCGCGCAACCGTGCCCGCACGGCAAACCCGGAGCACGCGGCCAACGCCGCTCACGCGGCACATCCCGCGCACGCGGCCAAATCCGCCCGCACGGCAAAATCCGGGCGGGCGGCACAAGCAAGCCCGTCCGGCGATTGAGGACATCCTTGACGCGGGCCGACGACGGCCGGCAGAGAACAAGCCCGTCCGGCGATTGAGGACGCCCCCGGCTAGGGGACGACCACCACCGTCGCCCCCACCGTGGCGAACCGCCACACCGCGTCCCCGTCGGCCCGAGACATCCGCACGCCCCCCGCCTTCACCGTGGGGTCCGGCTCCTCCATCGACCCGTCCCGCGCCGCGCTGAAGCCGATCGTCACGTCGTCCACCGTCGCGAACCGCACCACGTGCTCGATCGGCACGCCGTCGGACCCCTGCACGCTGCCCGAGCGCGACGTCACGTGATACGTGCCCGGCACCGCGTGCACCGCGCTCGGCATCACCTTGAACGTCCGCGACGCCTTCCCCTTCGCGTCCACCAGCCACACCCGGCGGTCGTGGAGCGCGTAGACGACCCGCGCCCCGGTGCCGGAGCCGGCGGGGACGGCGAGCGGGTCCTTCTTCGGCTTGGCCTTGCCCTGCCCGCCGGCCGGGGCGGACGCCGAGGCGCTGCTCGACGCCTTCGGCTTCGCGGCCAGGTCGTCCGGCACGTTCGCGGAAGCCTGGTAGGCCAGGAAGCCGACCGCCGCGACGGCCGCCGCGGTGAGCGCGGCCACGATTCCCGAGCTGCCCCTTGCCACCGTGCGTGCCTCTTTCGCTGTCGTGTGCCGTAAGGCGCGAACCGTACGTCGTACGCGAGCTGTAAGTCGTACAAGCGTTTACACGTACTCCGCGTATACCCGGTGACGGTAGCAGCCGGGACCGCCCGGGCCGGGATGCCGTACGGGGCGCGGGGCGGGCCGCGCCGGAGCCGTAGGCTGTTTGCGTGCTCTTGCTCGCAATGGATACCGCCACCCCCGCCGTCACCGTCGCCCTGCACGACGGGACCCGCGTCGTCGCCGAGTCCGCGCAGGTCGACGCCCGCAGGCACGGGGAGCTGCTGCTGCCCGCCGTCGACCGGGTCCTCGCGGACGCCGGGGTGGAACTCGACGCCGTGACGGACGTCGTCGTGGGCGTCGGCCCCGGCCCGTACACCGGACTGCGCGTCGGCCTGGTGACGGCCGCCACCTTCGGCTCGGTGCTCTCCGTGCCCGTGCACGGCCTGTGCACCCTGGACGGCCTGGCGTACGCCGCCGGGCGCTCCGGACTCGACGGTCCGTTCGCCGTCGCCACGGACGCCCGCCGCAAGGAGGTCTACTGGGCGCGGTACGAGGACGCCCGCACCCGGACCGCCGGACCCTCCGTGGACCGGCCCGCCGACATCGCGGACCGGCTCGCGGGCCTGCCGGTCGTCGGTGCGGGCGCGGTGCTCTACCCCGAGGCGTTCCCGGACGCGCGCGGCCCCGAACACCTGGCGGCCGGCGCCCTCGCGGGCCTCGCCGCCGAACGCCTCGCGGCGGGCGAGGAGCTGCTGCCGCCGCAACCGCTCTACCTGCGCAGGCCCGACGCGCAGGTCCCGAAGAACTACAAGGTGGTCACCCCGAAGTGACCGTCACGACCGCGGTGCTGCGCGAGATGCGCTGGTGGGACATCGACCCCGTGCTCGCCCTCGAACACGAGCTGTTCCCGGAGGACGCCTGGTCGGCGGGCATGTTCTGGTCCGAGCTGGCGTACGCGCGCGGCCCGGCGGCCACCCGCCGCTACGTCGTCGCCGAGGAGCCCGGCACCGGCCGGATCGTCGGATACGCGGGCCTCGCCGCAGCCGGCGACCTCGCCGACGTGCAGACGATCGCCGTCGCCCGCGACCACTGGGGCGGCGGGCTCGGCTCCGAGCTGCTGACCGACCTGCTCCGGCACGCCACGGCCTTCGAGTGCGCCGAGGTGCTCCTGGAGGTCCGCGTCGACAACACGCGCGCCCAGAAGCTCTACGAGCGCTTCGGCTTCGAACCCATCGGCTTCCGCCGCGGCTACTACCAGCCGGGCAACATCGACGCGCTCGTCATGCGCCACCACGTACACGAAGAAGCAGAAGAAAACGGGACCCACTGATGGCTGACGAACCCCTCGTACTCGGCATCGAGACCTCCTGCGACGAAACCGGGGTCGGCATCGTCCGGGGGGCCACGCTCCTCGCGGACGCCGTCGCGTCCAGCGTCGACACGCACGCCCGCTTCGGCGGCGTCGTCCCCGAGATCGCCTCCCGCGCCCACCTGGAGGCGATGGTCCCCACCATCGAGCGCGCCCTGAAGGAGGCCGGGGTCAGCGGCCGGGACCTGGACGGCATCGCCGTCACCGCAGGGCCCGGCCTCGCGGGCGCCCTGCTCGTCGGCGTCTCCGCCGCCAAGGCGTACGCGTACGCGCTGAACAAGCCGCTGTACGGGGTCAACCACCTGGCGTCCCACATCTGCGTCGACCAGCTGGAGCACGGCCCGCTGCCCGAGCCCACCATGGCGCTCCTGGTCAGCGGCGGGCACTCCTCGCTGCTGCTCGCGCCGGACATCACCAACGACGTACGGCCGCTCGGCGCGACCATCGACGACGCGGCCGGCGAGGCGTTCGACAAGATCGCCCGGGTCCTGGACCTCGGCTTCCCCGGCGGCCCGGTCATCGACCGGCTCGCCAAGGAGGGCGACCCGGCGGCCATCGCCTTCCCGCGCGGCCTGACCGGCTCGCGCGACCCCGCGTACGACTTCTCGTTCTCCGGCCTGAAGACCTCCGTCGCCCGCTGGATCGAGGCCAAGCGGGCGGCCGGCGAGGAAGTGCCGGTCCGGGACGTGGCCGCGTCCTTCCAGGAGGCCGTGGTGGACGTGCTCACCCGCAAGGCCGTCCGCGCCTGCAAGGACGAGGGCGTCGACCACCTGATGATCGGCGGCGGCGTCGCGGCCAACTCGCGGCTGCGCGCGCTCGCCGAGGAACGGTGCGAGCGGGCCGGCATCCGGCTGCGCGTGCCCCGCCCCAAGCTGTGCACCGACAACGGGGCGATGGTCGCCGCGCTCGGCGCCGAGATGGTCGCCCGCAACCGGCCCGCCTCCGACCTGGAGCTGTCCGCCGACTCCTCGCTGCCCGTCACCGAGACCCACGTCCCGGGCGCCCACACGCACGACCACGACCACGTGCACGAGATCAGCAAGGACAACCTCTACTCATGAGCGCCCCGGTCACCGCCCTGATGTGGGAGGCCCGCGCCGCCGAGGGCCGGGGCGGCGAACTGGCGGAGTGGGCCCGTGCCCGCGCCGCCGGGCTGCCCCGCCCCCCGCTCCGCAGCGAGCTGCTGCGCGCCCCGCAGGACCGGGTCCTCGTCATCACCTGGTGGCGGGGCGAATACGCCGACGAGCTGCCGGAGCTGCCCGACCCCGATCCGGAGCTGGTCACCCGGCCGGTCCACCGCTGGCGCTTCGCATCGCTGGGAACCGTCTAGGGCCTGTCCGGCGGATCTTCGCGGGCCCGCGACGCCTGGCACGCACTCTCGCCGCACGCCCGAATCACCCAAGTACGTCCAGTACGAGGGTGATGCGGGCGCGCGCCGAGAGC